>JBKHEN010000080.1:0-11772 GCA_046540795.1 Spirochaetaceae bacterium
TCGTGTCGGGCGGCCAGGGTCCGCGCCCAAGGTGTGGCGGCGAGGCGGTCGCCGGCGCCAGGGGAGGTCGCGGCGCCGTGGGACGCCGCGGAACCTTGGGAGGTCGCGGCGCCGTGAGAATTCGAGGCGCCTGGGGACGCCGCCGGGCCCTGTTTCGTTTCCGAGGGCACTTTCTCGCCCGCTTCACCTACGTATCCGATGGGCTCGGTAACGGGTACCGTTTCTCCCTCGCCTCGGGTGATCGAGAGGAGCACACCCGAGCGCTCCGCCTCCACTTCCATGGCGACCTTATCGGTTTCTATCTCGAGGAGGGGCTCTCCGGCTTCCACGGGATCGCCCTCGCTTTTCAGCCACCGAATGATCGTGCCTTCTTCCATGGCCATTCCGGCCTTGGGCATGATTACCGCATCTGCCACGGTGACGCCTCCTTTGCTTGGACTATCCGAGCAACTCGCGAATTGCTACCTTCACCGTCTCCGGAGTGGGAACCGCCTGTTTCTCCAGGGTCGGATTGTAGGGAATCGGAGCGTCGGCGCCGCCGACACGTTTTATCGGTGCATCGAGGTAGTAGAACGCCTCACTGTCCGCGATCTGGGCGGCGAGCTCCCCGCCGAATCCGCCGAACTGCACCGCTTCATGCACGATCAGCACGCGCCCGGTTTTTGCCGCCGAGGCAACGATCGGCTCGGCGTCGAGCGGCCGCAGCGTTCGGGGATCGACGACCTCGATCTCGATGCCCTCGGCGCCGGAAAGCTCTTCGGCCAGCTCCATGCACATCGGCAGCATGCGACCGTAGGTGACGATCGTGAGGTCGTTTCCCTCTCGCTTGACCTCGGTCTCCGATAAGGGAATCCGGTATTCCTCCTCCGGGACCGGGCCCTTGCGCCGATATAGCACCTTCTGCTCCATGAACACGACCGGGTTCTCGTCGTAGATCGAGGAGAGGAGCAAGCCCTTTGCGTCGTAGGGCGTAGAGGGAACGACGACCTTCAATCCGGGCACGTGGGCGTACCACGCCTCCATGCTCTGGGAGTGCTGAGCCGCCGCCCCGGTCCCCGACCCGGCCGGCGTGCGCACTACCATCGGCACCGTGGCCCGGCCGCCGAACATGTAGCGGATTTTTGCCGCCTGGTTCGCCAGCTGATCCATGCCCACGGCGATGAAGTCCGAGAACTGGATCTCCACGATCGGGCGCATGCCGGTCACCGCCGCTCCGGCGCCTGAGCCGATCAACGCCCCCTCGGAGATCGGGGTATCGCGAACGCGCTCTTCACCGAACTCCTCGATCATTCCGACGGAGACACCGAAGGCACCGCCGTACACACCGATATCCTCGCCCATGAAGAAGACGTCGTCGTCTTTTCTCATGGCCTCGCTCATCGCCTCTTTCACTGCTTCTGCGTAGGTGATTTCTCTCATGTCTCAGGCCTCCGTTACGCGTACACGTCCTCGAGTAGCAAGTCCACCGAGGGCTCCGGCGCATTCTCAGCAAACTCTACCGCCTTCTCGATGTCGTCGGAGGCCTGCTTCTCCATCTCGTCGAGCTCCTTCTTGGCGAAGATCTCCTCACCCTCGAGCACCTTCCTCATACGCAGGATCGGATCGAGCTTCTTCCACTCCTCGATTTCTTCCTTCGTCCGGTAGCGGTTTGCGTCGCTCTTGGAGTGGCCCTTGTAGCGGTAGGTGTTCGAGATGATAAGCACCGGGCCGTTCTCCCGTACGTGTTCCCGCGCCCACTGAGCGGTCTCGTACACGGCAAACACGTCATTTCCGTCGACGTTCACACCGGGTATGCCGTAGGCCTCCGCGCGCTTGGCCAAATCTTCGATATTGAAGCCTTTCTTCCGACTGAGCGACATCGCATACTGATTGTTCTCGCACACGTAGATCACCGGCAGGTCCCAGATCGAGGCCAGGTTCAGCGACTCGTGGAACACGCCCTCGTTGAGGGCTCCGTCGCCGAAGAACGAGACCACCACGCGGTCGATACCCTTCATCTTCGTAGTGATACCGGCGCCGGTGGCGATGGGAATTCCGCCGCCGACAATGCCGTTGGCGCCGAGATTCCCGCGCTCCACGTCGGCAATGTGCATTGAGCCACCCTTGCCCTTGCAGTAGCCGGGCTCCTTACCGAGTAGCTCCGCCATCATCCTGTGCAGCTCCGCTCCCTTCGAGATCAGGTGACCGTGACCGCGGTGCGTGCTGGTCATGAGGTCCTCGTCCTTCATGGGACCCATGACCCCGACCGCCGTGGCTTCCTCTCCGGCGTAGAGGTGGGTCGTACCGTGTACCATCCCCCGCGAGAAGAAATACGCCACCTTCTCCTCGAAGTTGCGGGTATGAAGCATCTTCATATACATGTCCGCCAGTTTTTCTTTATCCAGGGCCTTCGCCAATGTCGCGCTCTGCGCCATGTGATACCTCCCGACCACGCCCTCGAGTTCGAGGCGGTCTGCAAGCATTTGCAAGTACTGCAAGTTCTTTCTACAAACTACAGCATGGTTCTATCGGTGTCAAGGGAAGTATTTGCGAGCGGAGCAAGAATTTACGGCCGTAGTCTACGGTAGTATCGGCTTGAAGCGGGGCTGTCTTACGGTAGTGTCGGGTCGCCGCGGGAGGCGCTGCTCCTGCACAAGCTTTAGGCGCCTACTCCGCCTCCGAGCTCGCCGTGTTTCTTTTCCCATAGTGATCCCGCGCAAATGCTTGCATCGCCGAGATCTCCTCCGGGGCAAACAATTTCGGCTTACCCAGCAGTTTCGCATAGAGATAGATCTGTGCGTTCTTCTCCAGTATCCGGCTTACCTTGAGCGCCCAGTCTAACGTAGGCCCGACCGAGAGAGCGCCGTGACGAGGGAGGATCACCGCGTTTCTCCGGCCCAGCGCCTCCGCTGCTACATGGCCGAGCTCGGGCGTTCCCGGCAGCTGATATGGAAGCGCTATACCGACAGCCTCGCCGACGATCTGAGCGAAGTCCTCGCTAATCGCCGGTAGCTCCTCTTCCACCGCTCCGAAAACGCTCGAGTAGACCGGGTGTGTATGTATCACGGCGTTGGCGTCCTCGCGACGCCGGTAGACGGTGGCATGCATGGTCTTCTCGACCGACGGTTCGGACTCTCCCTCGACGACGTTCAGATCGAGGTCCAGCACGACGACGTGGCGCGGCTCGATGGAGGTATAGTCCATTCCGCTGGGACTGATATACATATATCCCGTCTCGGGGTCCCGGAGGCTTATGTTACCCCAGGTCCCGACGGTCATTCCCGTCTCCACCATCCGGCGCCCGGTGTCAGCTATCAACACTCTCAGTTCGTGTTTTATGCTCTCGACTCTCTGCATTGGTGTCTTCCTCGGCTGCACCGCTCGTTGTCTAACCACCATTTCTCATTCCCATGCTCCGCCCAACCAGAGTATCATTTGGCGTTAGATATGAATATAGCGCATCATACATCCCCGGGGCCTGAGCCTTCCCGCTACATCGACGTGGCTTACGTGATCAAACGTGATTATCTGTCTTCGCTGCTGATTATCTCGCCGGCGGCACTGTGGATCGCGGTGTTCGTTCGTTACGCGGCGGCGGGCGGGGCCCTCATGTACCTGATCGGGGCCGCGGTCGGGACGATTTTGCTCGTAGGTACCGGGTTCCTTCGCATCGGGACGATCATGTCCCTCGCGGATACGGGAACGGAGGTGACCACCTCGGTCCAGGCTGTCTTCATGCGCGGCAACAAAGGCCGCATAGAGTTCACATACGTGTACGATGGGGAACGGTACGAGGCGTCGGCGGCGTTCCGTACACGTGATCTCCTGCGCGACCTCCCGCAGGGCACTCAGGTCCCGGCCCTCGTGGATCCTGCCAAGCCGCAACGGGCCATCCTCCCCGATCTTTATAGGTCAAATAGCTCCATCCTTGCCCGGCGTCGCCCCTAAAACCCCGTGGATAATGTGGACTTTATGAAGTTTCTGCGGTATGCTCCCTATTAGTATATGGGAAACACAAGCCACTTCGGAGATCACGACGCCGATTGTGTAGACACGGCGCTGGTCGATAGTGTCCTGGATTCTCACACTCGCTTGCGGGGAACGGCCGAGGGCCGGCACGACATCGATACTTCCCTCGAGCAAGTCGGCCGTGCCTCCGATGTGGATCGAGTGTACATTTTCGACGTGACCGAGCTTTCCGACGGAACACACACCGCGAACCAACGATACGAATGGGTACGCGAGGGCGTCGAGCCACAAATAGATAACCCCGATCTTCAGAACGTGCCGCTCGAAGAGGCGGGATACACGCGCTGGGTGCGGCACTTGACGGATTACCGGCCGATATTCGGGCTGGTCGAGGAATTTCCGGAAGAAGAACAGCCACTGCTCTACGCGCAGTCGATCCTGTCGCTCCTGGTCATTCCGATTTTCGCCGGGGGACAGTTCTGCGGATTCGTCGGGTTCGACGATTGCCGCCGGCGCAAGGTATGGCGACGCTCGGACGTGCACCTCCTCCTTTCGCTCGCGATAAGCTTCGGTACACAACTCGCGCCGCGCGGTACTACGCATGCCGATCCGAACGCTCACGCCTCCCGCTACGTGGCTGCGCTCACCAGCATCCTTCGCCTGCGGGGTGTCACCGGTTCGGAACAGCCGCTTGCGGAGGTCGTCGAACAGACGCGCGCACGGATCCGGGCGTTGGTGGCGGTACATCGCTATGTAACCCGTAACCACGCAGCGTTCCTGGACGCCGCCGAGCTCGGGGACCTCCTCGGCAAGGAACTGCGGACGTCTTTGGACGACTGCGGGCGAAAGGGAGTACAACTCCACCCCATGGCGGAATCCTTTCCGTTCCCCCGGGAACTCATCCTGGAAACCGCGCTTCTCGTGCACGAGTTGGTCCTAGCATACGCGGCTCCGGCCCCCGCAACGGGAGAGGACGCACGTATATCGGTAGGCGTCCACGAAGAGCGGGACACCGCGGTGATTCGGTTGCACCTCCACGGGTTCGGAGGAGCTGTCGACACGGATAGCGCGAAGAGCTCAGAGCTTCCGGCGCCCGATCCGATGGGGATCTTCCTTGCCCGTCGGATCGTGCAGGCCCTGGCGGGACTCATCGAGGTTCCCTCCTCGGACGCCGCCGCACGGGTGGTCGTCCCGCTCCGGGCGTCGACCGAGACCAATTAGAGGCGTATGCGAATCGAGGCGACCGACGACCTGGTCCTGACCGAGGAACAACGGACACTGCTCATCATGCACAGCGTGTTGAACGTGCTCAACACCCTGATGTACGAGCTTCGCAGCCTGGCGACGCTTCTGAACTCGAAGACCTCACTCACGGAGGCGGAGAAGCTTCTTTTGGACGCCGCGCGGGACCTTCGCCGCTCGGATCTGGCCGAGCAAAGAGTTCACACCGCGGGGACGTTCGCAGACCGCTTGGAGACTCTGGTCGCAGAGGCTGTGAAGAGACACAAAGCGGACTCTCACGATGCGGAGGTTTCACGTGCGCTCGATAACATAACTTCGATCCTGGATATCTTTCGCATTCGAGCCGCGGAGCTTGCCGAACAAAGCGGGACGTTTCACACCTGGGGCGAGTATCGCATTCCCGAGCTCGCGGACAACTTTCATCATGTGTTTTCTACCATCGAGCAAACCAGCAGAGGCGGCTATCGTATTGTTTACAATCTCGCCGCGCAGGAAGCGAATGACTATTACGTCGGCCTGGACATAACGAGCTTCCGGGGCGAGGTCATCCGGATGCCGGCGGCGCTGCAGGACGTGATGCGGGACTTGCTTGCAAATGCTCGCAAGTATACCGCCCCCGGCGGTCGCATCCTTGCCGGGCTCCATGAGGCTCGAGAGAAGCTGCGGTGCGTAGTAGAAGACACCGGCCGCGGGATCCCCGCCGAAGAGCTTTCCCGGGTGATCAAGTTCGGCTACCGGGCGTCAAACGTTCAGGATCGGCCGACCCGCGGAGGTGGCTTCGGCCTCACAAAAGCCTTTTACGTAACTCGCAGCCTCGGCGGACGCATGGCCATTGAGAGCGAGCCTGATATTGGCACGCGCATCGAAATCGAGATTCCCGCAGCGCCGCAGCCGCAGGCGGGGCAGGCGGAGCCGCCGGAGCACGACGCCGAGACATCCGCGCCGGCCGGCTGAGCTCGACTCTCGTTCCCCATCGCCTCAGCCTACGGCATAGTCCACCGCAGCCTCCACGTGCAACACCGTGGTATCGAGCATCGGGACCGGGACGTCCTCCTCGCGCATCAACATGCCGATTTCCGTACAGCCGAGAATGATCGCCTGGGCGCCGGCGTCCACAAGGCGCCCGGCAACCCGGGCGAAAGCGGCGCGTGATCCGTCTTTGATCACGCCGTGCACGAGCTCATCAAAAATGACGCGGTGGACAAGCTGTCTGTCCGGCTCTTCGGGCACCACCACCTCCAGTCCGAACCGTTCGGAGAGCCGCCTGCGATAAAACGGACGCTCCATTGTGAACGCCGTGCCCAACACACCGACGACATGGACCCCCTGATGCTTTGCCGCCCTGGCGGTCGGGTCGGCGATGTGGATCCACGGCGCGGTGGTCGCCGATTCCAACCGGTCGAACACGAGATGCATCGTGTTCGTCGCAAGCAGCAGGCACTGCGCCCCGGCGGCCTCACATGCCCGGGCAGCAGAGATCAACACCTCCGCCGCGTCGTTCCACCGCTCCTCACGCTGCATCCGCTCGAGCGCAGCAAAATCCGGCGAGATCATCACCAGGTCCGCGGAATGATAGCCGCCGAGCCTGCGGCGCACGCCCTCATTCAGGAGGCGGTAATACTCGGCGGAAGATTCCCAGCTCATACCCCCGAGGAGGCCGATGCGCTTCATCTCACTGCCTCTTCCACCTCGTGTGCCATACGTGTTCGTAACCTAGCCTTCCAACACTGTCAACTGTGTCCTATACTCTGGGCATGGAAGAAGTGCGCCGGATCATCAGTCCCGGACATCCTCTTGCGGAGTACGTGGTTGCGCTTGGGATCTTCGTGGCCGCGTTTCTCGTCCTCCAGATTGCAAAGCGGATATTCCTCGCCAAGGTGAAAGACCGGGAAGGCCCGACCGCCCGGGGGGTCAAACGGTTTCTTTTTCCACTGCTGCACGTGGTGGCGCTCTACGGCGCGGTGGCAACGCTGACGCTTCCCCCCACCGCGGACCGCATTGTCCATATCCTCTTCGTGGTGGTGCTCTCGTGGTTCCTGATTCGCTTGACCATTGCCCTTGTCGACCGAGGCATCGAGCACCACGTCGAGCAAACGCGCAGCCCGGAGGAGCAAAACCGCATCCGTCCGCTGGTAGCGGTGCTCAACCTGGCGATTTGGGTGATCGGGCTTTTGTTCATGCTGGACAACCTCGGTTTCGAGATTTCGACCATCGTCGCCGGGATCGGCATCGGCGGTATTGCCATAGCCCTGGCCGCGCAGGCGTTGTTGGGGGACCTTTTCAGCTATTTCGTCATCTATCTCGACCGCCCCTTCGAAATCGGAGATTTCGTCATCTTCGGCGACATTCTCGGAACCATCGAGCAGATCGGCGTGAAAACCACCCGCATCCGCTCGCTCGGCGGCGAGGAGATCATCGTCTCCAATTCCGATCTCACCAGCTCTCGGGTTCGTAACTACAAGCGGATGCAGGAGCGGCGGATCGTATTCGGCTTCGGAGTCCTCTACAGCACCCCGGCGGAGAAGCTGCGTACGATCCCGGAGGTCGTGCGCGAGATCGTGGAAGCCCGGGAGCTTACCCGCTTCGACCGTGCTCATTTCAAGGCCTTCGGAGACTTTAGCCTCACCTTCGAAGTAGTCTATTATGTCCTCTCCCCGGACTACACTACCTATATGACCATCCAGCAGGAGATCAATCTGGCGCTGTTCGAGGCCTTCGCCGAGCGGGGGATCGAGTTCGCCTTTCCCACACAGACGATCCACCTCGAGGGCTTCGGGGATCCGCGGTACCTCGAGAACACCGGCGGCTCCTGAGCTCCCCGCGGCCCTCGTTTCCTCCTAACTGCTTCTACCTTCGCTCGAGAATGCGCTCGATTTCCGCAAACGCCTCCGCGGGAAGTGGGCCGCGCTCGAGGGCTCTCGCGTTTTCTTGGACCTGGGCTACCGTGCGAAAGCCGGGGATGGGGACGGTCTGCTCCGATCGTGCCCACAGCCAGCCGATCGCACCTTGGGCCAGGGAGCGTCCGTCCGCGGTCAGTAGCTCACGGATGCGGGCCAGCTTCTCGAGCCACCGGGGATCGGGCTTGCCGTCTTTGAAGTACTTCATCCAGTCCGGACTGCGTCGACCACGCACATCGTCCTCCCCGAGGGTAGAACCGGCGGTGTATTTGCCCGTAAGGATACCCATGGCCAGGGGCCCTCGATTGATGCAGGCCAGGTCGTGCTCCTCGCATACGGTGATGATTTCCGAAGCGTCGTCGAAGACGTTCATCTGTACCTGCGTGCTCGCGCAATGCTCACCCTCGGCGAAAAACCGGGCAGCCTCGGGAAAGTCGGTACTCCAGCCGTATGCCCGAATCTTGCCTTCCTCGACCAGGCGCTCGAGCGTTTCCCGCACCGGTCCGGCGGCCTCCACGTCGAAGCCGTTCAGGTGAAACTGGTAAAGGTCGATGTAGTCCCGCCCGAGCCGCCTCAGCGAGGCCTCGCACGCCCGGCGGATGTACTCCGGTGAGGCGTCCTGACCCGTTATCCGGCGTCGGGACTCATCATAGGTATTGCCGAACTTCGTAGCCACGACGACCTCGTGCTTCCGTCCCTCAAGGGCGCGGGAGAGCACGCGCTCACTATGGCCTGTGCCGTAGACGTCCGCGGTATCGAAGAAGGTAATGCCGAGGTCGAGAGCGTGGTGTATCGCGCGCACCGATTCCGCATCGTCTACTTCACCCCAGCCCACCGGGGTCTCCCCGGCCCAGGTCGGACCGCCGATAGCCCAGCAGCCGAGTCCCATGGCGCTCACTTCGATGCCCGACCGTCCGAGCGTCCGTTGCATGTGCACCTCCTTGCATTGGTCTGAAGCTCCCGTTCCCTCCTAATGAGTATATCAGAACCCCCGTCCGTAGACGAGGTTCTCCGCAAGCGCGCGCACGGACATGCCGCGGGCTACGGCGTCCACGAACGCCGACCCCACGACCACCGTGTCGGCATGCTCCATGAGCGCCTCGACCTGCCGGCGGTCGCGGATACCGAAGCCCGCGATGACGTGCACCCCGCCCTCGCGCAGGCGACGGAGAAACGACAGGTTCTCCTCTCCAAGCTCCGTCGCCTCGCCGGTGGTGCCGGCCCGAAGCGCCGCGTACACGTAGGCGGGCTCTGTTCCAAGCGCCCGCGCCACGCGCTCGGGGGATGCGGTCGGCACGAGCACCGGAACCACGTGCAGGCCGGCCGCGCTGCCGGCGGCGTAGAGCCCCTCGTCGTAGTCCGGCGGGAGGTCCGGTACGATCAGTCCGGCCGCCCCCGCACGGGCGGCGCGCTCTGCAAAACGCTCCACGCCGTAGGCCACGACGAGGCTTGCGTAGGTCATGATGAACACCGGCGGCGTCGCCGTCCGCTCCGGCGTCTGCTCCGGCGTCTGCTCCGCGGCCAGGGTCGTCACCAGCTCGAAGCCGCCCTCGATCCGAAAGCCCGCCTCGAGCGCCGCGGCCGAGGCTTTCTGAATCGTCGGTCCGTCGGCGGTGGGATCGGAGAAGGGGAATTGCACCTCGAGGAACGAGGCACCTCCGCGCACCAGCTCGCGGGCCACCTCCAGGGACTCCGTTTTGGAGGGGTAGTATGCAACGAGGTGTGCCATGAGTGATGCCGTGCTCATCGTCGTGCCTCCGTCTCGAGAAAGCTCGCCCATTCCTCCCCGTGGATCTCCCGGGCGGTGATGAAGATGTCCTTGTCTCCACGACCGGACATGTTGATTACCACCGCCTCCTGTGGCGGAAGGTCCGCGGCCAGCTCGAGGGCCTTCGCCGCCGCATGAGCCGATTCGAGCGCAAAGATGATCCCCTCCCCGCGCGCAAACACCCGCAAAGCCTCTATCGCTTCGGTGTCTTCGGCCCTGCTAAACTCCACGCGCCCGCTCGACCCGAGATAGGCGAGCTGCGGTCCGATACCCGGGTAGTCGAGTCCCGCCGAAACGGAGTGTGTCGGCTCTACCTGCCCGTCCTCGTCGGTGAGAAACAGGCTCTTGTATCCGTGAACGATTCCGACTCGCCCCAGGCCGTTCATTCGCGCCGCGTGCTCACCGCGCCCGGTTCCGCGTCCCCCGGCCTCCACGCCGATCAGACGCGGGGAGCGTTCCTCGAGATACGGCGCGAAGAACCCGATGGCGTTCGAACCGCCCCCCACGCAGGCCACCAGTGCCGACGGAGATACCTCGCGCTCGGCGAGCTGCCGTTTCGTCTCTCGACCGATCACCGACTGAAACTCCCTCACCATATCCGGGTACGGCGAGGGGCCGAGGGCCGAGCCGATGAGATAGTGGGTAGAGGCGAAGCTTGCCGCCCAGTCGCGGAGCGCCGCGTTCACCGCATCCTTCAGCGTTTTACTGCCGGAGGCCACCGGAACCACCTCGGCACCGCACAGCTCCATCCAGAACACGTTCGGCCGCTGTCGCTCGATGTCCCGCTCGCCCATATAGATGGTGCATTCGAGGCCGAGCTTCGCGCACACCGATGCCGTCGCCACCCCGTGTTGTCCCGCGCCGGTTTCGGCGATGATGCGGCCCTTGCCCATCCGTCGTGCAAGGAGGGCCTGTCCGAGGGCGTTGTTGATCTTGTGGGCGCCGGTTGCGGCAAGACCTTCGAGCTTGACGTAGATAGCGGCCCCGCCGATCCTTCTCGTCGTATTCTCGGCGAACAAGAGAGGGGTCGGCCGTCCGACGAACTCACGGGCTCCGTCGTCGAGCTCACGGCGGAACCCGTCGTCCTGCATTGCCGCCGAAAAAGCAGCCTCGAGCTCGTCCAGCGGCCTCCGGAGCACCTCGGCGACGTAGCGCCCTCCGAAATCACCGAAATAATCGTTGTACACCCGTTGCATGCGCTATCTCCTCGAAGAATCGTTTCAGCTTCTCGTGGTCCTTGCGCCCCGGCTCGTCCTCGAGCTCGAGACGGCTCGAGGCGTCGATGAGCTCCGGCCGATGCCGTTCCGTGAGCTCCCCCACGTTCTCTACGCCGATTCCGCCGGCTATCCACAACGGCCCCTGCTCCGCCGCCGCATCCGCCGCATCGGCACCGACCCGGGTGCCCGTCCCACCGTAGGCGCCTTCGACGCGGGCATCGATGAGAACGCGGGGGCAGCGGTAGCGGGCGATCTCCCCGGCGTCCGCCGCCGAACGAAGGCGAAGCGCCTTGTAGTAGGGGAACGCCAGCTCGGCACACTCTTCCGGTGTCTCATCGCCGTGAAGCTGCACTGCGTCTAAGTACCCGTCGGCCAGGGCACGGCGCACCGCCTCCGGCAATCCGCGACCCTGCCCGGCCACGACCACCGCTACCTTCGGCACCGGCAGGTCGAAAAGCGCCGCCGGAAGCTCCGCCTGCGCCCTCCGCGGAGACTCCGCGAATACCAGCCCGAGCATGTCCGCTCCGGCTGCAACCGCCGCCTCCGCGTCGGATCTGCCGGTGATGCCGCAGATCTTCACGAGCGGACGCCCTTCGGCCTGCTTCTTCTTCCGCCGGCGCGCAACCGCAGTCCAGAAATCGACTCGCGGGGCCGGGGTCGGGGCCGAGGTTGGGGTCCGGGCCGCGGCCGAGGTTGGGGT
>JBKHEN010000081.1:0-11693 GCA_046540795.1 Spirochaetaceae bacterium
CGGTAAGCACCGGGGCGCGGTAAGTGCCGCGCCCCTAACCGCTCATCTACCTGTGCAGGCCGGCTAATAGCCGAGGTCGATCATCGCGTCCGCGACGCGACGGAACCCGGCGATGTTTGCACCACGCACGTAATCGACCGAGCCGTCTTCACGCGTGCCGGATTCGACAGCTGCGGAGTGAATGTCTCCCATGATCTGTCGCAGCTTGGACTCAACTTCCTCCCGCGGCCACGAAAGCTTCATGGCGTTCTGAGACATCTCCAAGCCTGACACCGCGACGCCCCCGGCGTTTGCCGCTTTTCCGGGGGCCATTGGGACACCGGCTTTCTGGAATGCCTCGACCGCCTCGGGGGTGCAGCCCATGTTCGACACCTCGGCCACGTAGGACACGCCGTTCTTGATCAGATTCTGCGCGTCCTCGCCGGTGAGCTCATTCTGTATGGCCGACGGCAGGGCCACATCCACCGGTACCTCCCACGGACGGCGGTCGGGAACAAACGTTGCGTTGAACTTCTCCGCGTACGGCGCGACCACGTCGTTGTTGGAGGCCCGTAACTCGAGCATGTAGTCGAACTTCTCCTGAGTGGAGACACCTTCTTCGTCTACGATGTAACCGTCGGGGCCGGAGAGGGTAACGACTTTGGCACCAAGCTCGCTGGCCTTCATGACGGCTCCCCAGGCTACGTTGCCGAAGCCTGAGACGGCGACACGCTTTCCCTCGATACTGTCGCCTCGTATCTTCATCATATGGTCGAGGAAGTAGACGGCGCCGAAGCCCGTAGCTTCCGGCCGGATGAGTGAGCCGCCCCAACCACGGCCTTTTCCGGTGAGCACGCCGACGTGCTCACCTTGCAGGCGTTTCCACTGGCCGTAGAGAAATCCGAGCTCCAAGGCGCCGACGCCGATGTCCCCGGCGGGCACGTCGAGGTCCGGGCCGATGTACTTCTGCAATTCGGTCATGAACGCTTTGGTGAACCGCCGGATCTCGTTGGGCGATTTCCCTTTTGTGTGGAAGTCAGAGCCTCCCTTGCCGCCGCCGAGGGGGAGCCCGGTGAGGGCGTTCTTGAAGGTTTGCTCGAAGGCGAGAAACTTCAAGCCCCCGAGCGTTACGCTGGGATGAAACCGCAGACCGCCCTTGTACGGGCCGAGGGTGTTGTTGAACTGCACTCGGTAGCCGCGGTTCACCTGGACGTCTCCGTTGTCGTCTTCCCATTCGACGCGGAAGGTAATGACCCGGTCCGGCTCGGTCAGCCGTTCGAGGATCTTGGCGTCCACGTATGCGGGATTTGCGTTGATCAGGTCGGTGACCGACTCACATACCTCACGAACCGCCTGGACGAACTCAGGCTGTGCCGGGTTGCGACGTTCCACACCCGAGACAAAATCATCGAGCTTGTACATAATTCACCTCTGTGTATCGATAGTTGAACTTGCGTCTAATTGATGCGACACTTCCATTCTCAGCCCGTCCCACGGATTTGTCAAGCTTGCCGTGGCCGGTTAGTTCTACAAATCGTCCCTTGAAGAACGAATGATACCATGAGTGATACCGATCGATCCACCGTCGAGCAGCTCGACCTTTCGTTTCGGGCCGGCCTGAAGCCCGTGCTGTACGTGGTTGCCATGTCCGCGCTCTTTTCACAACCCGCTCGGCGCTGTCACCTTTGCTGCTCGATGTGGAAGGGGCTACGACGGGGGACGCGAGGAAGGAGAAACACAATGGCAGTGAACGTTGAGTGTTTATTCTTGACAGCAACGGTGATACCGTGCACAATAAGGGTGTTTCAGTATAGTAACTATTGTTCAATTAATAGAACGCAATATCGAACGTAATAACGGAGCAGACAATGAGTACCACCACAAAGGCACGCAAGTTCGCAGACCTGTCCATGTCGGAGGCGCCGGTGATCAACGTGACGCCACCGGGGCCGAAGTCCAAGGAGCTCATCGATTATCAGAATAAACACGAGGGTTCCGCGGTTTCGTATCCCAAAGGGATGCCGATGGCGGTGAAGCGCGGCAAGGGTGCCACCATCGAGGACATGGACGGGAATGTCTATATCGACATGTTCGGCGGCGCGGGGGTCATGGCCGTCGGTCATAGCCATCCGGACGTGCTTGCGGCGGCCCACGCCCAGATTGATAACTCGACTCATACCCTCGATCTTCCGACCGAAGCGCGGCAGGCAATGGTCGGTGTGTTGAGTGAGATTCTTCCCGCCGAGCTCCCGCGGGTGTTCTTCGGTGGTCCGACCGGATCCGACGCCGTGGAACAGGCGCTGAAGCTTGCCAAGTACAATACCGGTCGCCATGAAGTCATTGCCTTTCACGGGGCCTATCACGGCATGACCGGTGCAGCCTTGGCGCTCACCACCGATGCGTCTCACCGAGAAGGCATGGGACCCCTGGTGCCCGGGGCACGCTTCATCCCCTATGACTACAAGTATCGCAGCCCCTTCGGTGGCCCCGCGGAGGAAACAGACCTCCGTGCCGCGGATTACCTCGAGATGGTCCTCAGTGATTCTCACTCCGGGTTTGCCAAGCCTGCGGCGGTTATCCTCGAGACGGTTCAGGGAGAGGGCGGCACGATCATTCCGAGCCCGCGTTTTCTGCGGCGGGTGCGCGAAATTACCCGAAAGCACGACGTACTGCTGATCTGTGACGAGATCCAGGCGGGCCTGGGGCGAACCGGGAAGATGTTCGCCTTCGAGCACGCCGGCGAGGATTTTGTTCCCGACATTATCACGATGAGTAAGGCGCTGGGTGGACTCGGGTTCCCGATTTCGGCAATTGCCTACCGCGAAGAGCTCAACACCTGGCCGGCGGGTGCCACGATCGGCACCTTCCGGGGGAACATGGTGGCCTTCGCTGCGGGAGCGGCGGCTCTGCGGTTCATGAAGGAGAACGACGTCCCCGGTTATGCCGCAGAGCTCGGGGCCAAGATGCTCACCGAGCTCAAGAAGTTGGAGAGCGAGACCAAGATCGTCGGAGAGGCTCGGGGCATCGGTCTGATGTTCGGCATCGAGATCGTGCGGGACCAGAAGACAAAGGAGCCGGCCGCCGACCTGGCAAAAAGGGTTCGCAAGTACGCGCATCAGCGCGGCGTGATGATCGAGATCGGCGGACACCATGGCAATGTCGCTCGGTTGTTGCCGCCCCTGGTCATCCCTGAGGAACTGGCGATGAAGGGGGTCGAAATCATAGCCGGCGTCATCCGGGACATCGAAAAGGAACTGTAGGAAGCTGGAGGAACGAGGATGACACAAAAGGCGAAATACAACGTAGCAGTAGTCGGCGCACTGGGGATGGTAGGGACGGAAATGATCCGTACCCTGGAGCGGCGAAACTTCCCGGTGGATGAGTTCCGCCCCCTGGATATCCCCGAAAACGCCGGAAAGACGGTTACCTACAACGGTAGCGATGTGGAGGTTCAGGCGGCGGTCAAGGAAAACTTCGGCGGCATCGACATAGCGATTTTCTCCGCCGGCGCCGGCGCGAGCAAGATTCTCGCACCTCAGGCGGTGGAGATGGGCGCGGTCGTCGTCGACAACTCCTCTCAATGGAGGCTCGATCCGGAGTGTCCCCTGGTGGTTCCGGAAGTCAATCCGCATGACCTCAAGTGGCACAAGGGTATTGTTCCCAATCCGAACTGCTCAACCATTCAGATGGTCGTGGTGTTGAAGCCGATCCACGACCGCGGCGGTATCAAGCGGGTGGTCGTGTCTACCTACCAGGCTGCCTCAGGCGGCGGGCGAAAGGGCTACGAGGGGCTTACCGCGGAGGCTCGGGAGTACCTCGAGACCGGCAAACCTGTTGAGCCGCGGGTCCACCCCGTACAGCTTGCGTTCAACTGTGTGCCGCACATCGACGTCTTCCAGGAGAAGGATTACACCAAAGAAGAGTACAAGATGGTCTACGAGACCCGGAAGATCATGGGTGACGCCACAATCGGCGTGAGTGCTACCTGCGTTCGCGTGCCGGTATGGTACGGACACTCTGAGTCCGTGAATGTCGAGACGGAGCGCAAGATCACGGCGGCGGAAGCGAAACAGATTCTTGCGGAAGCCCCGAGCGTTGAGGTCGTCGACGACGTGGCGAATAACGTCTATCCGACGCCTCTCGACAGTAACGATCGGGACGAAACCATGGTGGGGCGAATTCGAGAGGACCTCACTATCGAGAACGGCCTGAATCTGTGGGTCGTGTCGAACAATATTCGCAAAGGAGCGGCGCTGAACGCGGTCCAGATCGCCGAAACTCTCGTTGAGATGGATCTGGTGAGGGTGCCGTAGCACCGAGCCCATGTATGTCCGAAGCGAGATACAACGACTGAATGACGAGCTACTTGGGATTCGGCGTGACCTTCATGCTCATCCCGAGCTCGGTTTTCAGGAATACCGAACCGCCGAGGTGATCGAGCGTCACCTTCGCGCTCTCGGGCTCGAGCCTCGCAGGATGGCCGGGACCGGCGTCGTTGCCGACCTCGAAGGTGGTCGAAGCGATGCCGGTCCCGTTTTGTTATTGCGGGCGGATATGGACGCGTTGCCGATCCAGGAGGCCACGGGTCTGCCGTACGCTTCCCAGACCGACGGAGTCATGCACGCATGCGGCCATGATGCACACACGGCGATGCTGCTGACGGCGGCCAAGGTTCTCACCGGGAAGGCCGCCGAGATACCGGGGCGAATTCGGTTTCTGTTCCAGCCGAACGAAGAGGTCGCCGGCGCCGAGAAGATGGTTGCCGAGGGCGCTCTTGAGAATCCGCGAGTAAACGCGGCACTGGGCGTTCATGTCTGGACGCCGTTGCCCACCGGTACGATCGGTGCAACCGCCGGCGGCGTGATGTCGAGCATGGACGTATTCCGGATCGTCATTCGGGGAAAAGGTGGGCATACCGGGTATCCCGAAAGCGCCGTCGACCCGGTCATTGCCGCCGCGGACCTCATACAGACTGCCCAACGGCTGCAGACCCGGGACATCAGCCTACTCAAGCCCACCGCACTTGTGTTCTCCAAGATCTCCGCCGGCACGAAGAACAACGTCATTCCCGACGAGGCGGTCGTAGAAGGCACGCTGCGCTACTTGTTCGATCCCAAGGTCGATGGGGACGAAGACCCACCGACCCGGCTGGAAGAGATCCTTGCCGGGGTGTGTGCCGTCCACAAGTGTAGGTACGACTTCCATGTGGAGGTTGAGAACGAGGTGGTGGTAAACGCGCCCGAGATGGTGCGGCTCGTGCGGGAGACAGCGGCCGAGATTCTCGATGATCAATCGCGGATCGTGGAGCACCGCTCGATGGCCGGTGAGGACTTTGCCGCATATGCCAAGCGCGTGCCCTCGGCGTTCATTTTCCTCGGCACGGGTAACCCGGAAAAGGGCACGGATTATCCGCACCACAATCCCCGGTTCAATATCGATGAAGACACGATGCCGGTGGGCGTAGAGTTGCTCGTTCGCACGGCTCTGCGCTTCTTCGATGAGCAGATTGATAAGAAAAGGGGGTTGTCATAACGGGAGAAAGAGAAGACTATTGGCATCATTTTGCAAGAATATGCACACACTAAGAGGAGGTGTATGAAGATGACTAAGAGGTTTGTGGTTCTGTTGGTTCTTGCGGCATTCCTGTTCTCTGCCGCAGGTGTGTTCGCCGGCGGCGAGCAGGAGGCGGGAGAAGAAGTCGAGGTCATCGAGACACGGCTGGCTTCCGAGGAGGTCGAAGGCGACTTCATGACGGTTTGGGCGGAGAACTTCGCCGAGTACATGGAGGAGGAAACCGACGGCCGGTATCAGATCGACGTGTATCCCTACGGGTCTCTCGGCGATACTCGTGACATCAATGAGCTCGCGCAGCTCGGGGTCGTGGAGTTCGTCTTCTCCGACTTCGCGTGGATCAGCTCGTTCGTCCCCCAGGCACAGGTGCTTGCGCTGCATTATCTGTGGCCGCGGGAGAAGATCGGGGAGGTCCTCGAATGGGTCGTGCAAAACGGCGACAGCATGGAGCTGCTGGAAGAGCACTTCCGTGATAACGGCCTGGTACCGCTGGGCATCGTCTACGAGGGCTGGCAGTGGATTACCGCCAAGGATCCGATCGAGAGTCTCGACGACATGGACGGTGTAAAAACGCGGGTCATGGGCTCAAAGCTTCTCGTGGAGAACTACCGCTCCTACGGATTCTCGCCGACGCCGATGGACTACGGTGAGGTCTACAGCGGCCTCCAGACCGGTCTCATCGACGCTCAGGTCAATCCGCTTTTCGCGAATTACAGCATGAAGTTCTACGAAGTTACCGACTACTTCGTACAGATGTGGGCGGAGCCGTTCCTCGGTATCCCGACGGTGAACATGCAGCACTTCGACCTTCTTCCCGAGGAGTACCAGCAGCTCATGCGGGACTTCTGGGCCGACTCCGTCGTCGATGCTGCCGAATGGATCGACGAGCGCAACGAGTCGGACCGTGAGAAGATCATGGAGGATAGGTCTTCGATCGAATGGTACGAGTTCGACGACGAGCAGGTTGCCGAAGCGACCGAAATAGCCCGCAGCGTAGATGATCGATTTATCGAGATCGGCGGAGAGGGCGCTGAGGAGCTCTTGGAGACGCTCAAGGCTGATATCGACGCCGCCAAGGCCGCCGTCGGCGTCGAGTAAGAGTCTGTCAAGGATCGAACGCAGTGGGAGGACACCGCCTCCGGGCGGTGGCCCTCCCGGTCATTTAGACGATTGGAGAACGCAGACGCATGAGTAACGACCAGACCGGCAAGACACCAACGTTGAGAAAGTTCTCGTTGGTGCTGGATTGGTTCGAGGTAGGCGCGTTGGGCCTGTCGACGGCTCTGTTGGCAGTCCTTCTCATTTCCAACGTGATTGCCCGCAGCTTTGCACAGGCCATCTATTTCGCGGAGGAGCTGTCGGAGTTTCTGATTATCTTCACGACGTTCGTGGGTGTAAGCTACGCAGCCAGAAAGGCCCGCCACATCCGTATGGGGGCGTTTTTGGATTCGATGCCGCCCAAGGTCGAGAAGATCTTCATATTCATCATTGCGGCCGTAAGCGCCGTGGTGATGTTCCTGATGGCGTACTATTCATGGAATTACATGACGAATGCCCGCGTCATGAACCAGACGACCCAGGCACTCCGGATGCCGTACTGGGTGACCCTCGCCATCGTCCCCGTCGGGTTCTTCTCGGCGGGAGTGCAGTACCTACGCACGATTTGGAAGAATATACGGGAGAAGGACGTGTGGCAGTCACCCGAGCAACAGAGTGAATACGAGGACGAGGGATACTAGGCATGACGCTAATGTGGGTAAGCATGGTAGTGATGCTGTTGTTCGGCTTCCCGTTTATGGTACTCATCCTCGGGTCGCTGATTCTGCAGCTGCAAGTCAATATGCCGATGTTCAACATGAACGTCATCGTGCAGCAGGTGCTCGGAGGCCTCACGCCGCCCTCGCTCCAGGCGGTGCCCATGTTCATTCTCGGAGCGGCAATTCTGACATCGGGTCAGGCAGCCCGGCGACTCATAAACATGGTGCGGGTCATGGTCGGGCATATTCCCGGGGGATTGCCCATTACCACCACGGCGAGTTGCACGTTGTTCGGAGCGGTCTCGGGATCTACCCAGGCGACGGTGGCGGCGATCGGTGGCACGATGCGGCCCATGTTGCTCGAGGCGGGCTATAAGAGCCCGTTCACCTTGGGACTCATCATAAACGCCAGTGATGTTGCATTGCTCATACCGCCGAGTATCGGCTTCATCGTTTACGGCGTCGTTACGAACACCTCGGTGGGTAAACTGTTCCTGGCCGGTATTGTACCAGGCATAATCATCTTCTTGATGTTCTCGGTTTACGTGTTCATCTATTCGGTCCGGCGGAATGTGGGTACGGCGCCGAAAGCAAGCTGGTCGGAGCGGATAACGGCCTTTCGGGAAGGTTTCCCGGTCCTCGGGTTTCCGGTCATCATTGTCGGCGGTATCTATACGGGAATCTTCAGTCCCACCGAAGCCGCCGCGGCGGCGGTGCTTTACGCGTTCATTCTCGAGACTTTCGTGTACCGGACGATGTCGCTCAAGATCATCGTCAAGGTGCTTCTCGACACGGGGGTCGTAACCGGTGTCGTGTTCATCCTCGTCGGAGCGGGGCAGGCATTCTCATGGCTCATCAGCTTCCTGAAAATACCCCAGGAGGTCATGCCGGCGATTCTCGGTACCGATCCCAGCCGCCTCGAGGTCATCATTGCGGTGGTTATTGCCTATTTCATCGCCTGTATGTTCGTCGACCCCATCGTTGCCATATATGTCTTCAGCCCGATCTTTGCACCGTACGTGGTGGCAACGGGTATCGACCCGGTGTTTCTCGGTGTGCTGGTGACATTACAGGCGGCGATTGGTTCGGCGACCCCACCGTTCGGCTGTGACATATTCACAGCACAGCTGATATTCAGACGGCCTTACCTGGAAGTGATACGTCACACGCCGCCGTTCATCATCCTTTTGATATTGGCGACGATCCTCATCATTGCCTTCCCGCAGCTGGCGACGTTCTTGCCGGACAGTATGATCGCCGCGCCGCCGGGCGGCTGAGACGTGATCCGGGCCCTGGGCCGCGCCCCGACGACGATCGGAGTGCCCAGGGCTTGATCCCCGCGGTCCTCGCGCTTCGCACCACTCGGGCTTGACAGTCTCCGGTGGTGCGCGCCTTGTTACATATGATGCACGTGTCGGCGTTTTCCTCCGAAGAGAAGAACTACGGATTTACCGAGACTCCGGTGAAACTCCTCATGCAGCGCCGCATCGAGGACGTCCTTCTCGTGTGCAGCAAGTACGACAGGTTCATGCTCGAAGAGGACGGACGCGTCGACGAGCAGATCTTTCAGGAGTACGTGTCGCTGAACCTTCGGTATCCGCCGAAGTTCACCATGGTCTACAGCGAAGCGGAGGCGTTGTCGCGGCTGGAGAGGCACGAGTTCGACCTGGTGATCTCGATGCTCAATCTCGGCGGTCCGGACGCGATCGCTCTCGCACGCACCGTCAGCGAAAACTTCCCGGATCTCCCGGTGGTGCTGCTCACGCCCGCCTCCCGAGGGGCGGTACCCGTGGCTGCCGCCGAAGAGGTCCTTGCGCCCGAGATCGCCGGCGGGGGTATCCAGCCGTTCGCGTGGTTGGGCGACGACAGCATACTGCTGGCCATCGTCAAGCTGATCGAAGACAGGATGAACGTCGACGCCGACGTCCAAACCGCCGGCGTCCAGGTAATCGTCCTGGTGGAGGACTCGATACGCTTCTATTCGAGTTATCTGCCGGTCATTTATCGGGTTCTCTTTCAGCACGCTCGCAACCTCATGGAGGAGGGGCTCAACGAATGGGAACAGACAATGCGTATGCGTTGTCGCCCGAAGATACTGCTGGCCGGCACCTATGAGGAGGCAGCCCGGCTGTGCGATCGATACGGGGATAACCTGCTCGGGGTAATATCCGATGTGGCGTATCGTCGTGGCGAAAAAGAGGATTCCCGAGCCGGGCTGACCCTGTGTCGGCATATCCGTGAGCAGAATCCGTTCATTCCCGTGCTGCTACAGTCATCCAATGAGCTGCATCGAGTGGAGGCTGCCGCCTGTGGCGCGTCGTATCTGCACAAGCAGTCACGGAAGCTCCTCTACAACTTGAGTCAGTACATCCGCGAGGAGTACGGCTTCGGCGATATCCTGTTTCGAGACCCCTCGACGGGAGAGGTGGTGGAGCGGGCCCGTGACCTGCGGGAACTGCATGCCAAGATATTCTCCATCCCCGGTGAGAGCCTGATGTATCATGCCGCGCGCAATGACGTTTCGCGGTGGCTGAGAGCACGGGCGCTGTTTTCACTGGCCGATGTGGCCGCCCGGTATGAGCTGGATCCGGAGCATCTGGAAGAATCCCGGGCTGAAATCTATCGCATGCTCGGTGCATATCGGCGCTTCGAGAGCCGCGGAACGATCGCGCGCTTCGACCGGGAGCGCTATGACGGCTACACGACGTTTTCCCGTATCGGCTTCGGCTCCTTGGGCGGCAAGGGGAGGGGGCTCGCGTTTATAGATCACAGCCTGAAAGAGCATCGCATGCGCCACGCTTATGACGGGGTGGTAATCTCTGTGCCCCAAACCGTGGTGCTCGGAACCGATATCTTCCAACACTTCATCTGGGAGAATGGGCTCGTCGACGTGCTCTCACAGCCCGGGATTTCCGATGAGGAGATCCTGCGTCGTTTCGTGCAAGGGGCGTTTCCGTCGGACGTGGCTGAGGATCTGCGTCGGGTACTCGAGGTACTTACCCGGCCGATAGCGGTGCGCTCCTCGAGTATGCTCGAGGACTCGGGGTATCAGCCCTTCGCGGGCATTTACAATACCTATCTGCTTCCGAACAGCGCCGAGACGTTGGAGGCGCGGCTCGGGGATCTCCTTGCGGCGGTGAAGAGCGTCTATGCGTCCACCTACTATCAGGCCTCCCGGGACTATATGGCCGCGGTCAACAGCCTGGTTACTGAGGAGCGCATGGCGGTGATCATTCAGGAAGTGACGGGGACCGTTTATCAGAACCGCTGTTTTCCCTCCCTTTCCGGGGTTGCACGCTCGGTCAATTTCTACGCCTTTGACCACGAGGAACCGCGCGACGGCGTTGCCTATGCGGCGGTGGGTCTGGGCCGAACCGTCGTCACCGGCAGGAACGCCGTGAGATTCAGCCCGGTGCATCCCCGCCGGGCCATGCAGCTCTCCGACGTGGAGACGGCGATGCGAGGCACGCAAAAGGAGTTCTTTGCCCTGAATCTGTCCCGTACGCCCTTTCATCCGTCGGTTGAAGAGGACGCGGCGCTCGAGCTGTGCCCGGTGAGCGAGATAGTGATCGATCCGTCTCGGGCGCTTCTCTGTTCCTCCTACGACCGGCAAAACGCCAGGGTCAGGGACGGATGGGAGGACACCGCCCCTCCTTTGGTCACTCTTGCCGGTGTCCTCAAGCACCGACGGTTTCCGCTGGCCGGGATCATTCGAGATCTGCTCAGGCTCGCCGAAGAGGAGATGGGGGTTCCGGTGGAGATCGAGTTTGCCGTCGATCTGAACACGCCGGAGGGAGCACCGGCCGTCTTCAGCTTTCTGCAAGTGCGGCCGATCGTCGAGGGGTTCGAGGCGGAGGATGTGGCTGTGGATGCCGTTCCGCGAGAGCAAGCGCTGATCGTCTCGAGCAACGCACTCGGCAACGGCGTGTACGATCGGCTGGGATTTGCGCTCTACGTGAGGCCCGAAGCCTTCGATCCTGCTCGTACCGAGGAAGTCGCGGCAGGGATCGAGTCGATGAACCGTACGGTAACGGATCTCGGTGAACGGTATCTGCTGGTCGCCCCGGGCAGGCTCGGGTCCCGGGACCCGTGGCTGGGGATTCCTGTCGCCTGGCACCAGATAAGCGCTGCTCAGGTCATGTGTGAGCTACAGCTTCCGGGATATGAGATCGATCCAAGCCAGGGCAGCCATTTCTTTCACAACATCACTGCGTTGAAGCTCGGCTATCTCACCGTGGTACGGGGGCGGGGGGACTTCTTCGATCCGGGGCCGCTGGACGGACGGCCGGCGTTCGCGGAGAACGAGTTCTTGCGGTTGGTGGACCTGCGGGGCACGCCGCTCGAGGCGCGGATCGACGGCAGAACGCGCCGGGCGGTCGTTCGACG
>JBKHEN010000082.1:0-11552 GCA_046540795.1 Spirochaetaceae bacterium
CCGGGAACGTGTTGCTCGGCAATACCGTAGACGTACGACTGGATCATGTTGAGGTTCTTTCGGGATACCCTGGTAAACATGATGTGCATGACGCCGTAGCGCAGAGGAGTGCGCTGGGTAGAGCGGACTTTCCCGAAAGCACTGAGCTTCGTGCGATCCCAGGTTTCGAACTCCACCTTTATGAGCGTGCCTGCCTTCAACGGTCGTTGAGTGCGTATGCTGCAACCGCCTGCGGAGATGTCCTCCAAGCGTCCGACGCCCCGCCGCTCGTCGCTTACGAATGCTCGCTTCTTCGCCTTCCGTCCGGTGCCGACGCTCATGGTGAACACGGGCCAGAAAAACGCCGGCATGTCCATTTCGCGTCGAGGAAAGCGGCGTTTCTGGGTCTCGTGCACGTCGCTGGTGTGAGCGACGAGGATGCTGGTGCCGTTTCGCGATTTTCGTATGCCGCTGACGTGAGTATCGAAGGTGTAGAGCTTGCCGCTTTCCTCGGCGAGGACCCGGCAGGAGAGCGAAGTGCCTTTACTCCACAGGAGTGGTCGCTCATGCCGGTCTACCGGCGCGGTGAGCACCAGAGCTTCCGGCAGGTTAGTCGCAATTTTCGCGTCGTACCACGTCTCTGAATCCGGAGAGACTTGGACGTCACGCCCGACGCGCAGGCGGCGCGTGGATCCGAGTGTGATCCGCCCGCTCATGTGCAGGCTGATACGCCGTTTGATCTGAAATACAACGTACTTGAGGCTTTCGCGCTCGTTTTCGTTCATGGAAGAGGTATCGAGATCCTGCACCGCGCGGCGCACGAGACCGGTAAGAAGGGCGTTGTTCCGGAAAAGACGCATCGGATCCTGAACGTTGTAGCGCTTGATGAGCCTCATGAGCGTACGGATCTGGTCGCGGGAGAGTCCGGCGCTCCGCGCAGCACGCTTGACGGCAATACGGGTAAAGGGTCCCGTACTCCCCCCGGCGGGCCCTGCGGTGCCTTGGCGTGCTCCCCCGCTACGGGAGGTAAGCACGGCCCCGATGGCTCCCGCCACCAGTATGCCCGCGAAGATGAGCAACGTCATGAGGTTGGTTTCCGGATCCGGGTTCTGAAAGAAATCGGACGTTTGCAGGTAGATCATGCGGTCTCGCTCGATACCGGCGGCACGATCCGGATTAACTCCTCGATCTTGGGAACCAGCTCGTATTCCACGAGGTCACCAATGAGCACCGAGTCCTGCACGCCGAAGGCTTCCACCAGCTCTTCGAGGGTTGCGTTGAGCTCGGCTCCGTAACGCTCGAGCTGCTCGATGGAGAGCTCGTCGCTCCCGGTCGTCCGGGCAACCTGCGGCATCACGCGAAGGAGTTTGGAGGTCAACTCAGTGAACCGGACAAGGAGATCCATTGCCTCGCGGTCCTCGCCACGCTGCAGGAGCACCGACACCTCCGTCACCTGAGAGAGCAGGCCCTGCAGTGCCTCCGAAGTGGCCCAGGCCTCGGTATGCGGTTGGGAAAGCTCGCGCTGCCGGGCGCGGAGGACGGTGACGGCCTGATCAAGGTAGCCTTGGAGCTCCCGTCGGCGCTCCGCGTCGGGCAGAACCGCCTGTCTCACCTCCGGTGCGTCAATGATGCGGAAGAAAACATCGCTACGGTCGTTCCGATTGACCAGGTCTCCGGCGTACGTCGGTAACCCCTCGGCAATATACTGCGCCTCCGCAGAGAGCTCGGTAAGCCGCTCCCGGTCGTCCGCCTGGAGCACGTCGCGCAGGATCTCGAAATACGACGCGATCACCCGCAGACCGTTTGCCTTTACCTGCCACGGGGGCAGGGCATTGATCTCTATGCGGCCGACATCGTCGATACTCATGGCTGCCCAGCTCTCCGGAGTATCCAGGCGCACGTTCTGCTCGTCGACAACCACGTCGGTGATGTACAGCTCCGCATTGCCCAGCCACCCGCGCAGCTCATCGAGTACCTCTCCGAGGGTCCGCTCGTCTTCCAGGGTCACGTCGACGGGTTTCTCATTTATCAGGACCTCCACGGTTCCTCCTCGGATCGTTCGCTCAGTTTTCAGGTGAACTCCTGTTCAGCCGCTCGAGGGCCCGCTCGTTCCGGTCCATTTCGTCCATTGCCTCTTCCACTTCCCCAAACTCGCGCCGTAGACGCTGCTCATAGCGATCGAGATGATCCGAATAGTCGCTCATGTCGTCTTCCGTCCGCGCAATCCGCGAGTCGAGCGAGCCCTGTCGGTTCTGAAAGAAGCCCCCGGATTGGACGGCAGGACGCATGTATTCCTCCACCCGATACGCCACGCCTTCGTCCATGCGCATATCCCCGTCGGAATCGCTGCCGAAGAGCTGTTTGACCGCGTCGAGGTTGTTCTCAAGGGCGGCGTCGAACTGCTCCTCGTCCATCTCGAGATAGCCCCGAAGGCGGGAGGAGTCGACACTTCCCGTATTGGCCCCGGAAGCGTTCGTGCTGATGCCCATCTGTGCGAGCATGTTCAACTCCTGTCCCGCGTCGGTGGGATAGGAGTTCATCATAATTTGCTGTAGACGGGAACGCATTTGGTTGAGGCCCGAGTCGCCCTGAAGCATGCCCAGCCGCTCCTTCGCCTGCTCGCGCTCGTCGCCCTCCAAATAGCTGATCTCCTCGAGGATTCCCTCCTCACGTCGGGTCAGGATGTTGAGATCCGCCACGAACTCATTGTATTGACTGAGGAACCCAATGACCGATTCCTTTATGGGTTTCAGATCTGGCCCGACCTCCAGGGAGACGGGTCCCTGGCTCGGCGCCTGCAGCTCCAACGTCGTCCCGGGAATCAAGTCGTCGATCTCGTTGCTATCCCGTGTGACGGTGATGCCGTCGAGCTTGACCCGCGCGTCGGTTGCCGTCTCCACCGGGTTTACCGGCTCGTATTCGCCTCGTGCGTCCGGGTCGTATATGCGGGCGTTACGGATATAGAAGTCTCTGTGGGTGTTTTCGTTTCGCAAATTGAGGGCGTCGATGCTGTCCACGTGCTCTCCGAGCGGAATCTGCACGGTTTCGAACTCCTCTCCCGGGGAGAGTCGGGGGAGCGGCACGTCTTCGCCCCCGGAACGCGCGAAGAGAACCCGATCATCGGTCTCGATCCGCGGCTCTTCCGGTTCCTCGAATTCCGGCATCTCCATTTCACTTCGAGGGTAGGGGATGGTAATGTCTTCGAAGCGCAACGCGCCGGCGTCGGGGATCTCCGGGCCACTCGGAGGCGATGGGGTCTCTTCGGCCTCCTCGGAGCGGTCCACCATACGGACCTCCAGCTCGAGGACCATGTTCTCGGCGTCCTGCACCTCGGGTGTCACCGGAAGTGAAACGGAGCCGCCGGGTCTGAGCTCCAACGTTTCGTCGGTGACACGCACGGTGTCCTCCGAGATCGGGCTCTCCCATGGGGCAAGGGAGCCGTCGTCCATCGCGATTTCCCGGGCTCCGCTGCGGGAGCGCTCGATGACCCCGAGCTCGAGCGCCGTTTCCTCGGCCTGCTCGAGGAACTCGAGGCGATTCTCGGCACCGGTGATTTGTGAGTTGAAGGCGATCACCTGCGTATCCTGCGAGTCCTTTACCACCCGCACCTGTACGAGATCGTCGACACTGCGGTTGACTGCCTCGGCGAAGGATTCGAGATTGCCGCCGCCGAAGTCGAAAAAGGCCTCCTCATCGCCGACGCGGAATCCGTATCGTCCCTCCGGTATCCGGGTATCCGTCGATACAGGGGAGGAGAGGAACTTGTCCGCCCCCGCCGTCTGCAGCACTTCGATTTCGTTCCGGCTCTCCGGCGCGCCGCGCTGCGCCGTGGCGGTGAGCACCGACTCATCGGAGGAGTCGGCGGTCCGACTGGAGAACGGGCTCTGGGCGCCGTACAAGTCTCGGGCATTTTCCGAAAGCTTCTGTGCCGAGCGTCTGAGGTCCTGCCAGACCTGCTTCTCTTCCTGGTAGTCCTCTGTCTCGTTCTCCATGCGATCGAGAGGCCGACGCTCGGCTTTCATGAGCTCTTCGATAGTTTTCTGTGAGTCGATGCCCCGGTTTCCCGACACGCCGGGGATGTTCATATCGGACATTGTCGTCCCCTCGCAGCTGAGAGGCTATATTGTTTCGTCAAACAGCAGGCCAAGCGTTTCCCGTATGCGCACACGCAGGCGCTGGAGCGCTTCCGGCGGAAGCTCTTTAATAACTTTATCGGTGGTCGTATCGATGACCTTGACCACGACGTCACCGAGGTCGCGGTTTACGGTGAACTTCAGCTTGCGGTCGAAGATTGCGGACACGCTCTCCAGCTCCGAGGCGATGCCGTCTACGGTAGAGCGTGTCTGCGCGCCCGATCCGCCTTCCCGCTCCTGCCTCTGCGCCTGGCGACCCGCCTGCGCCGTATGGATACGGTCGAACTCTGAAGGATAATGTAGTCGCGAAATGTCCATGGACATGCTCTTACCTCCGTGTAAGAAGCGGCGGGAGGAGCTTCCTGCTCCTCCCGCGCCCAATGGTAGGGAAAGAGAGGACGTCCAGAACTCTCTTTCCAAATGAACGGAGTAGCGTGCTTAGCCCAGTAACTCGAGTACCGACTGCGGTTGCGTGTTCGCCTGTGCCAACATTGCGGTGTTCGACTGAACCAGTATTTGGTTCTTGGTGAAGTCCACGACCTCTTGGGCCATGTTCACATCGCGGATCTGCGATTCGGCGGCCTGCAGGTTTTCAGCGGAGATGGCCACACCTTCCTGCGCCATTTCGAAGCGGTTCTGATAGGCGCCGAGATCCGCCCGTTGCTTGGACACCTGCCTGAGCGCGGAGTCCACGATGCCGATGGTCTGGTTCGCCGAATCCGCCGTGGAGATGGAGACGATACCTTCCTCTCCCTGCGCATCGGCGAGCCCGAGTGCGGCAGCCGTCATCGTTCCGATGAACGCGGTTTCCCGTTGGTCCATATTGGCGCCCACCTGGAACGCGATTCCGGTAGCCTCTTCGGTATCCTGGGCGAAACGGCCGGTAAGCAGGTTCATCCCGTTGAACTGTGCGTGCGATGCGATCCGGTTGACCTCGTCTACGAGCTGCGATACCTCGACCTGGATCTGCATTCGGTCTTCCCCCGAATAGACGCCGTTGGCCGACTGCACCGATAACTCGCGGATGCGATGCAGGATGTCCTGCGTCTCCTGCAGGTAGCCTTCCGTGGACTGAATGAAGGAAACACCATTTTGAATGTTTCGCTCCGCTTGGTTCAGTCCGGCAATCTGGCCGCGCATCTTCTCCGAGACCGCCAGTCCCGCAGGATCATCGCCGGCGCGGTTGATCCGCATTCCGGAGCTGAGCTTCTCGATGTTGCCCTGCACCTCGTTGCCCCGGAAGTTGAGTGTCCTGTTGGCGAACTGGGCACTCAAGTTGTGGTTAATAATCATAGATCCCTCCCTGAGATTAGATTTCGGGGCCTCCGTGCCCCGGCTCTTAGCTGCCGACGGAGTCCCGAGGGTACCAACGGCACTCTCGCTCCGTTCGGACTCCGCACGCAGCCGGGCTTTCCCGACTTACATTGGTAATTCGGCAAGCCCGGCCACTGTCGGCACTCAGGAAGGGAAGTTGTCAAAGAGCAGAGCGGCCCGGTTTCGGGCCGCTTATAAGGATACTACGCTATTGCAGCAATTGCAACACGTTCTCCGGTTGCGTATTGGCCTGCGCAAGCATGGCGGTCGACGACTGCGTGAGGATCTGGTTCTTGGTGAAGTCCACCGTCTCGTTGGCCATGTCGACGTCCCGAATCTGCGATTCGGCCGCCTGCAGGTTTTCCGCGGAAATGTCGATACCCTCGACGGCCATCTCGAGCCGGTTCTGGTACGCACCAAGATCCGCGCGTTGCTTGTTGACCGCTTTCAGCGCTTCATCGACGACGCCGATCGCCCGATTCGCATTGTCAGGGGACGAGAGTGAGAGGATCTCGTTGTCCGTCCCCTTCACTCCAAGCGCTTCCGCCGTCATGGTGCCGATGTACACGCGCTCGCGCTGGTCCATGTTGGCACCGATGTGGAAATACATCGAAGCGGTGATGGTGTTTTCGCCGGTGTCCCGGGCGAATCTACCGGTAAGCAGATTCATGCCGTTGAACTGGGCATGCGAGGCGACGCGGTCCACCTCATCAACCAGCTGAGATATCTCCACCTGGATCTGCATCCGGTCTTCGGCGGAGTAAGTGCCGTTGGCGGACTGTACCGACAGCTCGCGGATCCGATGCATGATGTCCTGCGTCTCCTGCAGGTATCCTTCGGTTGCCTGAATGAAGGAAACGCCGTCGGACGCGTTTCGGGAGGCCTGGTTCAGCCCCCGGATCTGGCCGCGCATCTTCTCCGACACGGCAAGTCCCGCCGCGTCGTCGCCGGCGCGGTTGATCCGCATTCCGGAGCTCAGCTTCTCGATGTTTCCCTTGGTGCCCTCGTTGATGACACCCGATTGCCGCTGCGCGAACATTGCGCTGAGATTGTGGTTAATGACCATAGTGTTTTTCCTCCGTGAAAACTCATGCTCCCGTCTACGACGGGATGCGAGCATCCGTGCCCGCCTTCATATGTCTGTTGTCTGTGAGTCTCGATCGTTTGCGGAGTAGTGCTACCTCCTTACTAAAGCTCAGCTCTCATACTCCGATACACAGAGTAAGGGAAAACCGTGCCGGACACGGCGGCCGTGCGGCAAAGCACTCCCTACTCCGGTATGTCGGCGGCTTCATCTTAAATCTTTAGCATCGCGCGGACTTTTTTTAAGGTAAGGCCGGGGCGGCGCTTTAACGAGCACGCCGGCGGGTGCGGCCTCAGGAGGATTGCAGCCGCTCGAGGTACTCCCGGGCGATGGGATCTTCCGGCTCGAGATCGAGAACCGAGTGGAAGAACCCTTCGGCTTCCTCGACGTTTCCCTGCTTCAGGGCGAGTATACCGAGATTGGACATGATCTTCGTATTCGTGGGTTCCTGCCCCAAAGCCTCTTCGAGCCGCTTGCGACTATCTTCGTATTGGCCGAGTTCCATGTAGCAGATGGCAAGCTCATTGAAGGTGTCCGGGTGATCGGAACCGTGTTCCTCGGCTTTCAGGAAGGCATCACGTGCTTGCTCGTACATCTCCAGTCGCCGATACGCCCATCCAAGGAGAAACCAGGCGTTCCACACGTCAGGGTGAGAGTCGAGAAACTTCTTGATCCGCTCGATACCCTCTCGTTCCTTGCCCATGCGAATGAAGTCATAGGCTTCCTTGAAGAGGTTGTCCAGGAGGTCCTGGGAATCGATCTCCTCGATCATCCTCCGCGCCTCTTGAATCTTCTCCTCGTCGTCACCGGAGTCCACGTAATGCTTGAGGAGTGTTCGCGCGCGCTCGTAGTTGCGCCGTTTGAGATAGAAGTGAGCGGCATTCAGATAGGCTTCCGGCAGCACGTCGTCGGCCTCGAGAAGCTCATGATAAGTGTCCAAAGCCGCCTGATCGTACCGACGAGCCGTCTCTTCGTTCCCTGCCGACGCTCCCGCCTCCGAGCGTTGCTCATAGAGCAGCGCCACGTTGAGCAGTACACGTGCATCCCCGGGTAGAAGCCCGGTGAGCGCCTTGAAAATTTCCTCGGCAACGTCGAAGTCCTTATTCTTGGCCTTGAAGACCCCCGTTTCGGTGAGCTCCTCGACCAGCTCCGGACGGGCCTCCAGCACGAAGCGGCGATAGTAGTCCGCGTGTTCGTGGTCCGGGGCGTGAGCCAGAATCTTCAGCATAGCCGCGATGATTTGCTCCCAAGTGAGCTCGGAGGGGTCCCACCGGTCGGCATCCCCACCGGCGACTTCCACCGGAAGCATGATCTCCGGGTCCACCTGCAGGTTGCCTATCTTGCGATCAAGGGTGTCCGGAACGGAGATGTAGACTATGTTCGCCAGCGGATCATCGCCGGGCTTCGGGTCTTGGTCTTCACGGGGCTCTCGTTTTGTGTTCATACGCTATTATCCGGTTATCGTCCGTTTTCGTTTGGTGTTTCGGAGTCTCCGGTGGTCCCGGCCTCGGTGGCTCCGGATCCTTCCGCGGATCTCTCCTGCGCCTTGAGGGAGCGAGTCTTCCTCGAATTGAGAAATCCCGAAAGCAGCAACTTGAATTTCATCGGGACGTTCTCCTGGTTGAATTGGAGAGCTATAGCGGCGATGTCGCTGCGTCCCTCTACCGCCTCGAAGCGCACCACGGTGGCGGGAATCTCCAGCTCCTCGCCGGTCTCTGTGACGGTGATTCGAAGCACCGCCTGTTTGTTTACCAGGAACTTCGCCAGGCCGAGCATAACGACTTTGGCTCCGCCGAACGAAAGATCACGAACGATGCACCGCCGTGGGACACCGTCGATGTACACGCGGGCGTCTCTATGATCGATCCCGAGTTGCCGGGCGCTGTCGGCGGTGATCGGGATGCGCTCCTCCTTTCTGCGAGCAGCGTTGGCGTTGGCGTCTATGAGACGCCCGAGTATCTCTATCAAATCGTCGGGCGGCCGTTGCGTGTAGCTCAGCGTGACGAAGTAGAGTTCCGGTTTCTCCTTGCCGTACTGGGTGAACCCGGCCACTTTTGCCGCGACGAAAAAGGCAAGAGGATCGACTTTGTCGCGCTGCAGAAAGCTGAGCCGCAGCGACACCATATTGTTCGCCTTTCTAATCGCGTCGGACAGTGCCGGATTCATGTTGGCGATTACCTTGGCCCCGGTCATGGACGCGGAGTAGACCACCACCGGCCACTGATACCCCGAGCACTTCAGGAAGACCTGCTTAGGGTTTAGCAAGGTGGCCTTGATCACGTCCTTGGTGAAAGCAACCTCGACCTCGGAATACTGCTGGTAGTAGCGAGCGATTTGCTGGCTTGTGCTGACCGCCATGAGCTTGTGAAATACTACGGTACGGCTCAGAGCGGTGTCAACACGACTACTCCTCGAGAGTAGACTCGAGGGTGTTTATGAGGTCGTCCGCAATGGCCTCGATGCGCTCCGCCTCGTCGGCGGGTCCCGCTGCGCTTTCGAGTCGTTCTCGGAGCTTGAAGAGCTCGTCCGTCGACAACAATCCGGCAAGAATTGCGATCTTCAGGGGATCGGTGGTAGAGACCGAGCCCTCGATTTCCTGCACTTTGGTTCGATAGAAGTCGATGATGTCCCGCAATCGTGCGGGATCCTCATCGGTGTGAACGGTAAATGAGGTGCCGAGAAGCTCGATTCTCATGTCGTCAGAAAATGTCGAGTTCTCCGTGGTCTTCCGGCGCCCCCGGCTCTACCTCCGTATCTTCCGTATCCTCCGTGCGCTCCGCGGACACGGCCGATCGGTCGGATACCTCGGGCGGCTCCGGCCCCGCCACCGGTTTCTCGGACTCGGCGGATTGCTCGGCTTCGGAAGTCTCGAGGACTTCGTCCTCCAGGGAATCGAGCTGATCGAGGGCCGAGAGGATTCCCTGCTCGATCTCCGACTGGTCTTCCTTGAACTCGTTGATACGGGCCTCGAGCTCCGCGATGCGTTGCTCGTAGCTCTCGAGCTTTTCCTTGAGCAGTGAGTTCTCGTGTTTCAGATTCGCTATGCGGCCCACTGCCGCATGTACCTTTTTCTCAAGCAGACGAATCTGATCAAGAGTAATCATACGCCGGAGTTCTTCTTGGCCGTCTCGACCAGCTCCTGGAAGGCGGAGGGATCTTCAATGGCCATGTTGGCAAGGGCCTTACGGTTGACCCGTACGTCGGCCTTGGACAGGCCTTCCATGAACCGAGAGTAGGTGATGCCCTCCCCACGACAGGCGGCGGAGATCCTGGCTATCCACAGGCGGCGGAAATCCCGCTTCCGGGCCCTGCGGTCCCGGTAGGCGTACTGCAGGGATTTTGCCACCGCATCCTTGGCGCTGCGGTTCAGCGTGCTGCGGCGGCCCCAGTACCCTTTGGCTTGCTTGAGTATCTTCTTTCGTCGATCTTTGCGTCGTGTTCCATCTACTGCTCGTGGCATCTTTCGTGACTCCTGTATTTCATCGGCAAATACGCGCGTGCTCTGCGGGACGGCTACGACCGGGGGTTATCCGTAAGGGATAAGCTTCTTCGCACGCTTCGCTTCCACGGAACTCAGCGTGGCGCTCTTGCGGAGCCCGCGCTTTCGCTTGCGCGACTTCTTGGTGAGAATGTGGCGAAGTCCCTGCTTTTTGTATTTCACCTTCCCCGTGGGAGTCGTGTGAAAACGCTTTGCCGCGCTTTTGCGGGTTTTCATCTTCGGCATTTCGAATCTCCTGTCTTAGTCGGATCTACCGCGGCCTCCGGAACCGTTCATCCGGCCTTCCGTGTCACTTCTTCTGCGAGGCGGGACTGATGATCATGGACATGAACCGTCCCTCCATGCTCGGTGCCCGATCGAGGTGATAAGAATCCCCGAGAAGGTTAAGAATCCGGTTGAGCACCTCACGCCCGATCTCCGTGTGGGCCATTTCCCGACCCCGAAATCTGACCGTGACTTTGACCTTATAGCCCTCATCAAGAAACTCGCGAACGTGCTTGGTCTTGAACTGCAGGTCATGCTGCTCGATCTTCGGCTGCATCCGAATCTCTTTCAGTTTGACCTGTTTCTGGTGTTTCTTTGCTTCTCTGTTCTTCTTCTCTTGTTCGAACTTGTACTTCCCGTAATCGAGAAGCTTGCACACCGGTGGACGTGCCTGCGGGGCAACCTCCACGAGATCAACACCACGCTCCCTGGCACGGTTGAGGGCTTCACTTGTTGGAACGATGGCCTGCTCGCCGCTGTCGTCGTCAATAAGTCGTACCTCGCGTACGCGAATGGCTTCGTTCGTTCTGAGGTCCTTAGCTGTCAATCCGCCTCCTGTGACAAATGTCGAGTACGTGTAAGGCTGTACTCTACCACTGTGGGAACAAAAGGTCAAATGGTTGTACTTTGTTCCGCGGAAAGGTATTGTAAGGAACAGTCGACGACATGTCGGCCGGAGTATCTGGTATGGACGGCGTTAACCGAGCGCTGCAGAAAGCGGCAAAGCTCGAAGAAGAGAATCGCAGCACCTACGACATCTACGCGGCGATCACGACGCACATCGGTCTCAAGCGTCTCCTGTCCGGCCTGATGGACGCGGCAAAGGATCACCTTCAGGAACTGGAGGATTTCCGGCGGGATAACGATCCGGCTGTGGTATTCGACGCCACAAAGGCCGCCTCCATAGGCCGGCTCGAGGATGCGGACGTAGAATATGCATTTGATGCGTCGATGGAGTACATCGATTTTCTCCGGATGATCTATGAGCGGGAGACCGCGCTCGCTCACGTGTACGACGCGCTCGCCGGAGCCGCCGCGGACCGGGACACCGAGTATTTCTTCAGGCGTCTGGCGGAAGAGGGCCGCAAGCATGCCTGGCTTGTCCGGGATCGTTACGAGCTGGAGACCTTGCAGTAGCCGCGCCCGAGGGTGCGGGAGTGACCGTCGCGGGAATGACGAGGCCGGCGAGCAGGAAGTGCGGCCGGTGGGGACGTGGTCCGGCGCCGTGGTCCGGCGGCGTGGTCCGGCGGGGAAACCGACTTCACCCTGATTGTCACGG
>JBKHEN010000083.1:0-11458 GCA_046540795.1 Spirochaetaceae bacterium
CTTTCATCCGGACGTCTGCCGGTCACCCGCCGAGGCCGGTGCCTGGGCCGGTGCCTGGGCCGGTGCCGAGAGGACCTCTTCGTATACGGCTTCGTATTCGGCGGCTGCCCGGTCCCAGCCGAAGCGTTCCTTCATGCCGTTGATCCGTGCAGTATGGATCATATCCGGCTTCTTCTCGAAATCCCGCAGTGCCGTGGTGACGGTTTCATAGACGGCACGGGAGCTGCACTCGGGAATGAGATAGCCGGTACCCCGGGATCCGTTCTCCCGGATGTCCGTGACGGTGTCCGCAAGGCCGCCGGTACGGGTAACGATCGGGATCGTACCGTAGCGCATGGAATACATCTGGTTGAGGCCGCAGGGCTCGTAGCGTGAGGGCATGAGAAAGAAATCGCTTGCCGCCTCGATGAGATGGGCCAATCGATTGTCGTAACCCAGGTTGACCGCCAGGGTATCGAAGGCCGCTTCGAATTCCTTCAGGCGGGCTTCGACGCTGCGGGATCCCGATCCCAGTATCGCGACGTGCACCTTATGCGTGGAAAGCAGTCGAAGCAGTGCCGGATTCGTGCCGGAGGTAAGCTCGAGGAGACCCTTCTGCTCGACCAGCCTTGTTACCATCCCGATGATCGGCACTTCGTCGTCCTGCGGAAGCCCGAGATACCAGCGCAATACCCGCGCGAGCAGACGCTTGCGTTCCAGGGTCTCGCTGTCGAAATGGAAGGGGATGTGTTCGTCACTCGACGGGTCCCAGGTGTTGTAGTCGATGCCGTTGAGTACGCCCGTCACCCCTCGGGAGTGCGAACGGATTACCTCATGCAGGCCGAAGGCGTTTTCGGTTTGACTGATTTCCCGGGCGTAGGTGGGTGAGACGGTCGTCAGAGCGTGGGAAGAGGTCAGGCCGGAACGGAGGAAATTCAGGTGGTCCTCCTCGACTAGGCCGCAGGAGAGCATAGTATCCGGCGTGAGCCTCAGGTGAGCCGCGTCGGTGAACGGGAAAGTGCCCTGGTAACCCAGGTTATGGATGGTGAACACCACGGCGCTCTCGGAGAACCACCGATCGTAAGGGGCCTGCTGCAGATACGCGGCCGTGAGCGCCGCGGGCCAGTCGTGGGCGTGGAACACCTCGGGGCGAAAGGCCAGTTTCCGCGAGACTTCCAGAGCCGCCCGCGTCAGAAGCGAGAAGCGCCGGGCGTTATCCGAGAACGGGGTGCCGGTCTCGTCGGTATAGATTCCGTCGCGGCCGAAGGCGGACTCATCGTCGACCAGGTAGACCGGCACCGAAGCACCGCGGCGCCCGATCTGCGTCTGATAGAGAGGAATCTCCCCGTCGTGCCCGAGGGGGATGTCTATCGGAAGGCGCTCGAGCTCCCCGCGGCGTATGAAGTAGTAGCGCGGCAGGACGACCCGCACGTCGTGCCCGCGGGTTTTGAGGGAGATTGCAAGTTCAGCCACAGCGTCGGCGAGGCCGCCGGCCTTGGCAAACGGTGCAGCCTCGCTGCTGATCATCACGATGCGTCGATTCATTGGTAGTAGTAGCTTATCGCAAAATCGTTTTTGTGTACGAACCCCAACCGCTCGTACACCGCCCGCGCGGCGGCGTTGAATTTTTTTACGAAGAGCGTGGAACTCTTCCCTTGGGCGCGTAGGTCGGCTATGAGATACCGCATAAGCTCAGTGCCTATGCCTTTGTTCCGTTCCGTGGTCACCGTATAGACGCCTCCGATCTGTTCGTAATGCAGCCCGTGGGCATTGGTGCTTGCTTTGGCCACCGGCGTGCCGTTGCGCTCGGCGATATACGTCACGTGATGCTCAAGGGCGTGGTGCATGTTGTGATACACCACGCGGTGGTCGACCGGGCGCCCGTCGACGATCACCTCTTCCTCTTCGTATGCGGCCTGCAGGGGTAGTAACCGGCTCAAATCGGCCGGGCCTGCCCGTCGGAAAGTCACGTCCTGAGGTGGGTGCCGTCCTCCGGAAGCGGGCGGCCCCGTCAGGCTCATGATATGATAGGTGACCCGCGTGTCCGGTGAAGCCGAGAGGGCGTGCTCCACGCGCCGCACGTCGGCTTCACGTCCCATAAGGGTTCGAGAAAGCTGAAGGCCGCGACGCAGTCGGTGCACCAGATCACTGAGCTGTGGATCGTGCTCGGCCGCAGGCGTATCCAGGACGGGAAATACAAGGCCGAAGGTAGTTTGGAGCGCAAGTGCCGCTATCCCTCCGGAAGCGCCGCCGAGCTCGGCGGATCGGGGGGCGGCGAGATAGAGGATGCGCTTCCTGAAGCGTGAGGGAAAAGAGGGCACGCCGCCTTTTAGCAGATGCGATACGAAGGTAACGCAGGTGTGTTCCCGGGGACGGAGGAACTCGATGACTCGGTCGAACTGCTGCGGCTTCGCGACACTCCACGCCATGGTGCGCTTACTCGATCTCTACCGGCAGTCGGCCCTCGGCGTCGATGTCGCCGCGAAGCACGGCGTACGCCGCCTCGAGTGACTCCGGTCCCCACCCATAGACGGCGACGGCATTGTCGATCCACGGTGTCTCCCTCAGATACACCGGTGTGAGAATACTCACCACCGATATCCTCGGCGAGAGCCCCTCCGCCGCCCGCAGGACCGAGAGCGTCGCGGGGTCGGAGAGACAGTAGATGACCGTTTCGTAGCTCTCGGCAGTGCGGACGAACTGCTGCGCCGCCCCGGCCGGAGCCTCGTAAAAGCTTCCCCCCCGAATCCGGAGGGTGTTCGCCTCGGGATAGAATTGAGAGCCGATCCTGAGGAAATCCGGATCCTTGCCTACCAAGAGAACACCCTCACCGCGGCCGAGCTCGAGAGGCAGGTTCCGATCTCCTACTATTGTCGCGCTGCGGTGTGCCTGATCCCGAAAAAACGCTTCTCCCTCCGGATCAGGAATACGACGCTCGACTTCAGCGACTTCCGGAATCAGCGGTACCCTGTCTTCCGGGGCGAGATACCGCAGCTTCAGAGAGAGGATGCGCTCCACCGATCGTCGCAGCTGCCTGCGAAACGCGTCGTTGGTGCGGTACTCGTTCATGACGGTTTGCCAGATCTCCCCGTTGAGCTCGGGTGTCTCTCCGAGAAGTATCATGTCGCTGCCGGCCCGCAATGCCTCGAGGCAAAGATCGGCGAAGCTCTTGTTCTCCCGGGCCGCATACTGCACGGCGCCGCCCATATGCAGGTCGTCGGTTATGACGAGGCCGTCGAATCCCAGCCGCCGGCGCAAAACGCCCTGCTTGAAATGTGCCGATACGGAGGCCGGGGCGAGATTCCCGGTGACGGAGGGAAAGCTCAAATGACCGCTGAGTACGGCAGGCAATCCCTCGGCAATGAGTAAGCGATACGGCACGAGATCGTGGTCCCAGAGCTCCTGCATTGAGGCGTCGAGCACGGGGAGGGTACCGTGGGAGTCACCTTCAGCGTTGCCGTGGCCGGGGAAGTGTTTGGCCGTAGTGATTACCCGGGCCTCTTCCAGACCCCGCATGTACGCTCCGCCGAGGACACCGGCGGCTACGGGATCCGAGCCGAAGGCGCGTGGACCGATGACGTGCGCCTCAGGATTGCGGTACACGTCCACGGTGGGCGCGAAGTTCATGTTGATGCCGAGTGCCCGGAGCTCGCGGCCGATGTAGTATCCGGTCTTGTAGGCATCGTAGGGCAGGCCGCTCGCACCTATTGCCATGTTCCCCGGTGTAACGGCGGTGTCCCCCTTTACGTGACGAACCCAGCCGCCCTCCTGATCGGTGGCCGTAAGCAACGGAACGGAGAGGTCGGTTTGCAGGGCCGTTTCCTGGAGGACACCGATTGTCTCGGCAAGGCGGTTCAGGTTTCCGGCGTTCCACCCGAAGACCTTCACACCACCGAGGTTCCGCGTGCGGATCCACTCGAGGATCTCCTCGCTCGGCTCATCGGAGGGCCATCCCACGAGAAAAACCTGGGCCACGATCTCTTCGTCGCTCATCCGCTCGAGAAGGCGGGAAACGCGCCCGTCCCGCGGCCCGAGGTCGAAAAATGGGCCCACCGGGTCCTCGGCCTGAATGGGAAGACTGCCGGCAAGAATGAATGCCGGGATGAAAAAGCCGGGTCGGAACCTCGTGAGTCTGCGTCGTCCGCTGCTCATATGCATGCGTAGCGGGAGACCGCGCTCGGTTAGCCGAAGCCGTCTCCCCACGCGGCGTATTGTAAAATACCGATCGCAGCCCGTCCAGCCGGTGGCAAGGAGCTCGGGAGGCGCCGTTAGACGGTCACTGCCGCGGCCTCGCTGGACACTTTGTCGTCGACGTACTGCGAAGCGGCATGAGCGGCGATTGCGCCGTCGGAGGCGGCCACCACCAACTGCCGGAAGGGAGTGGTGCGTAGGTCGCCGACGGCGTAGAGGCCCGGGACGGAGGTCTCCATGCGCTCGGTGGTTTTGATGTAGCCGGCCTCGTCTTTCTCCGCATCCTCTGCGAGGGCCGTTTGGGGAATGGATCCGATGAAGACGAAAACGGCGTTCGTATCCTCTTCATAACGCTCCCCGGTATCGGTGCGCTCCATGGTCACTCCGGAGACCTGTTCGATCCCCATCATGGTTTCCCGGCCGTGGATTTCAGTGATCACCGTATTGGTGCGAATCTCGATGTTGGGGTTGTTTCGTGCGCGCTCTACGAGGGCTTTCTGTGCCCGAAACCCCTCCCGCCGGTGGACGAGCACGATATTGTCACTGAGGTTGGAGAGAAACTGCGCCTCATCGAACGCAGCGTCGCCCCCGCCGACCACAATCATCTTCTTGCCGCGGAAAAAGGGGCCGTCGCAAGTAGCGCAATAGGAAACGCCACGACCGCTGAGGCGCTCTTCGCCGGGTACTCCCAGAGTACGATGCTTTGCACCGGTCGCGAGGATCACTGCGTACGCTGTCAACTCTCCGGCACCCGTCTGTAGGCGAAAGACGTTCTCGTCCTTGTCTATGCGTTCCACGGCGGCGGTGAGAAACTCCGCGCCGAACTTGGCCGCCTGTTGCTCAAAGCGCCGGGTGAACTCCGCCCCGTTTATAGGCTCCGGAAAGCCCGGATAGTTTTCCAGGCCGTCGATTAGCAGGCACTGGCCGCCGTTCGCCGTTTGTTCCACTAGCACGGTGCGCAGGGCCGCACGCGCCCCGTATTGTGCCGCCGTCAGCCCCGCTGCGCCGCCGCCAACGATGACCAGGTCATAGCTCGGCTTCATATCGTCTCTCCTTCGATTACCGTATCGTTTAAGGATCTGCAATTGTTTATCTATATATACAGACAACAGCATATAAAGTCAATCCCGTGTTTCCGCGCGTGTTCGGCGAGACCGAGGCGAGGTGCACAGCGAATCCACGGCGAATGCATGGGGAATGCATGGGGAATGCACGGCAAGCGGTAAACCTCGGGGCATTCCGGCCGATGATAGTAGAGAGGACGGGTCGTCCGCAACGGAGGTAGAAATGGTAACAACACGGCAGGTCGAAGAGCTCAAATATCTCCTTAAACGCGAGGTCGAGCTTCTCGAGGACTTCGCGGGTGATGAGCGGCGGTTGCAGAACGCCATGATGGACCGGGAGTGGGGGCTGCTCGAGGAGCTGGTATCCGCGATGAGTGAAGCCTCGGAGGAGATCCTCTCGGTGGAGCAGGAGCGCCACGAGTGTTTTACCCGAGTGCAAGAGGAGGTCGGCTGCGACGGCGACGACGGCTTCTACGATGTGCTTGCGGCGCTCGGGGTGGATGACCGCGACGAGCTTGCGGAGTTCTATCGCCGTCTGAAGGTGGCCGTCATGCGCGTGCAAGCGCTCACCGGCGGAATCGGGACGTATGTGACCTCGGCGACATCGGCCATCCGCGAAGTGATCGATGAGCTCTACCCCCAGCGCAAGGGGCGGACCTACTCTCACCAGGGTGTCCACGCATCCCCCGACGACCGGGCAATGCTCTTCGATCGACATACCTAAGGTTCAAGGAGCTCCGTATGCAGTCGACGTTCGCGGGCATTGAGATCGGCAAGCGCAGCCTCATCACCCACAACCTCGGTCTATCGGTAGTCGGGCACAACATGTCCAACGCCTCTCGTGACGGATACAGCAGACAACGGGTGGAGATGGAGGCGGTGGAGGCGATCTACCGTCCGCAGCTGAACCGGGCCGAAGGAGCCGGTCAGATCGGGCAGGGCGTCGAAGCGTCCTCGATCGAACGTATCCGTGACGGGTTGCTCGAGCGGCGTATCATTGCTCAGGGCAACCATGAGGGCTATTGGGAAGCCCGGGACAAGTACATCCTCATGGCCGAGAAGGCCTATAACGAGCCCACCGACTCGTCCGTACGTACCCTCATGGATCAGTTCTGGGACGGCTGGCAGGAGCTTTCCTCGCATCCGACACAGATGGGCGCCAGGCAAGCGGTCCTGGAGCGGGGAGAGGCGCTGGTAGAGGGCATTCAGCAGCAATATCGGAGTCTAGACCAGATTCGCACCATGATCGACGACGACATCCGCGAGACCACGGACCGAGTGAACAAGGTGATCACCGAGATTGCCGAGCTCAACAAGGAGATCACCAAGTCCAAAGCCGCCGACGACAATCCGAACGACCTCCTCGACCGCCGTGATCTACTCGTCGAACGGCTCTCCTCCATGGTGAACATCACCACCGACGAACGGGACGCCGACGAGTTCAACATCCATACCTCGGGATTCCATATCGTCCAGGGCGGCATCGCCCGTCCCTTCGAGACCGTTCCCGACCCCGGAAACGAGGGCCTTTCGGATGTGGTGTGGGAGCACTCCGGAGAAAGCGCGCAGTTCCGTGGCGGCCGGCTGGCGGCGCTCCAGGAGCTGCGCGACGACGACATTCGCGGAGAGATCCAGAAGCTCGACAACATGGCGGTGAACTTCATGGACCTGGTCAACGAAGTGCACGGCGCCGGCTACGGGCTCAACAAGGAGACCGGCAACGATTTCTTCGTGGAGTATCCGCGCGTGCTCAACGCTCTCGGCAATTACGACCGGAACGGCGATGGTGAATTCGACGTGAGCTACGTGTTTCGTGTCAACGGGACGAACGAGCTGGACGCACAGGAGCAGGTCGGCATCGAAGGAACCATGACCCTCCCCGGGCCGACCGAGGACATCCAGATCGACTATGCTCCGACGGACACCGTAGACGACATCATCGAGCGAATAAACAACTCCGCCGCCGAGGTCGCGGCCAGGCTGGACCGCAGCGGTCACTTGGAGCTCAAGGCGACGCCCGCCGAGGATACCGACAATCCCGACTTCGTGCTTCGCGATTTCCAGGACTCCGGACAGTTCCTGGCAGGATACGCCGGGATACTTGCGGGTACCGGAGCGGAGAACGGCTACGGCTGGCAACAGGCGGACGCGGTCACCACTCTTCGAAACGAGGACGTGGATTACGCCGTAGCACCGCTTCAGCATCCCTCGGCCTGGATGCAGGTGAATGAGGAGCTCAAGCAGCAACCCGAGGCAATCGCCGCTTCCTTCGGTGAAGAGGAGAGGGATGGGGAGATGGGCGACGGAGCCGCGGCGCTGGAAATCGCCAAGCTACGAAATCAGCCCGTGAATGTGGGACAGATCTCTACCTTCGACGACTACTTCGCCGATAGCGTGGCTGAAATCGGACTGAAGGGCGAGGAAGCCGAACGGGCGCTGAAGACCCAGGAGCACATGATGAAGGACCTGCGGGACATGCGGGAATCGATCAGCGGCGTAAACGTCGACGAAGAGGTGGCGCAGATGATCAAGTACCAACACGGCTACCAGTCCGCGGCGCGCTTCATTACTCAAGTGGACCGGATGCTCGACACCATCATCAATCGTATGGGAGTGTAGTAGGACATGCACCGCATCAGTACCAACCTGACGAATGACGATATGCAGTTCTGGGCTCGCCGGCGGGAGTACGACCTCAATCGGGTGCAGAATCAGATGTCCCAACAGACCCGTATCCAGAACCTCCGTGACGACCCTCTCGCGGCCTCGCATTCCACGCGTTTTCAGTCCTACACCACGCGTCTGGAGCGGTTCAGCGAGAACATCGAATACACCCGCGACAACTACGAGGTGACCGAAGGCTACATGCGACAGGCCACCGACATCATGCAGCGGGTCCGGGAGCTGGCGGTGCAGGGCGCAAACGGAAGCTACAACACCGAGGACCGCCGGAAGATGGCAACCGAGGTAAACGAGTTGCTCAACGAGCTCGTGCAGCTTGCCAACGCGCGCAACGGTTCCGGAGAGACCATTTTTTCCGGGACCAAGAGCAAGACGGAGCCGTTTCGGGCGGTGCACGGAGACGTGGAAGGCGCCTCAGGCCAGGTCATCACAAATGTGGACTACATCGGCAACATTGAACGCAACCGGGCGGAAGTAGCGGAGGGGTCCTTCATCGAGATGAACTTCCCGGGTAACGAGGTGTTCTGGGCGGAGAACCAGCAGGTTTTCTCCACGACCGACGCAACGGGATATCAGGTGCAGGAGGATTCCACCATTCGGGTCGATGGGGTGGAGATCGAGCTGTCCCAGGGTGATAATATCCATGCCGTCATCAGCAAGATCAACAACTCGAAGGCGGCGGTGGAGGCGCGGCTGGATCCGGTGCAAAGCTCGCTCGTGCTCGAGAGTACGTCTCCGCACCAGCTATGGCTCGAGGACGCCGGGGAAGGTACGGTCCTCCAGGACCTCGGTGTTCTCGCCGACGGGGACAATCCACCGCCGCAGAATATCGCGGCCTCCGCCGACGTCTTCGGTGGGTCCGTGTTCGACGTGGTGATGAATTTGCGGGACAGACTCTACGAAGGTGATACACTTGATATCGGAGGATCTGCGCTGCGGGGCATCGACGACGGGTTGGAGAACATGTTGTCCAATGTGGCAAGCCTCGGTGCAAAGGATACACGGTTGGAGACGGTATACGAGCGAACTGAAGACGAGATACCGAAGATGAAGGAGATGAACTCAAAGGAGGTGGATCTGGACCTCACCCGCGCGGTCACGGACCTGCGTATGTTGGAGCATACACACCAAGCCGCAATCGGTACTGCAGGGCGCATCCTCCAGCAGACGCTGCTTGACTTTCTGAGGTAAGATCGAGGACGAGATGACGACGATAGAGACGAAAGCCTACGGCAGTGTGTCGGTGAGTGAGAAACAGCTCATGGACTTCCCGGACGGACTCTACGGCTTCGAGCAGTACCGGAAATACGCCCTGCTGGATGCCCATCGCAGGCCCTTCTATTGGCTGCAGAGCCTGGATGAAGTGGCCGTGGCTTTCGTGTTGATCAACCCGTACTTATTCCGCCCGGATTTCGTGCTCGATATCTCCGACGACGACTACGAGAAGATCGGTTCCCCGAAGGAAGAGGACGTTTTGGTTTTTGCCGTGGTGACCATTCCGGCCGAGGGGGGAGAGATCACGGCGAACCTCCAGGGGCCATTGGTGATCAACCGCGTGCGGCGGGTCGGCAGGCAGGCCATCTCCCTCGACCCTCGCTGGCACACCAAACACGCCGTCCTCGAGGAGATGGCTCGGAGGGGCTGATGCTGATTCTCGCGCGGCGCACCAACGAAAGCATCGTCATTGGCGACGAAATAGAGGTCTCGGTCGTGGACATCCGTGGCGACCAGGTGAAGCTGGGCATCAATGCGCCCCGGGCGGTAAAGGTATATCGGCGCGAGGTCTTCGAGGCAATTCAGGAAGAGAACCGTAAGGCCGCCCAATCGGCGAGGGCGGAGTTGCCTTCTCTCGACGACTATCTCCCGGAGACAGACGAGGACGAGCGGCGGAGTGGGGAAGTGTAGCTCCCGAAAGTCGCACCCACCCACACCGGAGCCGTTCACGTGCTTTGATCACGTGGGCGGCGCTTGACGCCGAGAATCCCGTCCCGGCGTTTCTCCTCCGCATCGCTTTGCCGCACGTAGCGCAAACCTGCGCTACTCGGGGCGGCGCCGCCCGTACGGAACCGGTGATGGCCAAGCCGCGCGAGGGCGTGGGAGGTGACGACGTCCTGCGGGTCGGCAAAGAGGAGGTCCGGGCGACCCGGGTCCTGATCGGCCTGGTCGTGGCCCACCGTCGCCTCGGCGAATAATGCCTGACCGGGTCCAACCACCAGTGTCGATTCTGAGCCCCTCTCTCGCCCCTCCAGGACGCTTCCCAGCGCCCCACGTATCTCCTCCGGCAGGGCGTCGAGGTCGTCGCAGAGGCGGTTTCCGGCGCTGTAGACCGCCGCGTAGAAGCGGCGACGTCGCGCGTCGATCACCGGGAGGACGGGGCCCGGCCACCAACGGTATGATTCCCCCCAGACATCGAGAGTCGGTACGGTAACAAAGGGAACCCCGCGAGCCGCGGCGAATCCTTTGGCGGTAGCCAGTCCGATGCGAAGACCGGTGAAGGAGCCGGGTCCCTCGGTGCACGCCACCAGGCCTACGTCCGCTGCGGCAATCTCCCCGGCCTGCAGAAGCTCCCGGGCTGCCAGGGCCAGGTATTCGGCATGGTGTAGGCCGGTGTCACGTACCGTGTGTAAGACCCGCGTATGCGGTGAGGGCGGCGTGAGCGGTTCATGCTTGCCGTCGGTCTCCATAAGGAGAAGGGTGAGACTCAGCAAGGGGCCGGAGGTATCGAAGGCGAGCACGTTCACGGGCCGTTCTCCTCGAAGCCCGCGACGGGGGCTTCGTCCGGGAGCCGGAGTCGGCGTCGCCGGGTATCGAGGATCTCGATGGACACGTGTACGGTGCAATCGGGCAGAAGCTGTGCGGCGCGCTCGGCCCACTCAACGACGGTGATACCGTTTCCGAACAGGTAAGGGTCGAGATCCAACATCTCCACCTCGGCCGTGGTTTCCGTGCGATAGAGATCTATGTGATAGAGGGGGACGCGGGCGTCGTACTCATGGACCAGGGCGAAGGAGGGGCTGGTCACCGGCTCCTCGATGCCGAGGCCCTCGGCCATTCCCTTAACAAAGGTTGTCTTACCGCTTCCCAGAATCCCGTGGAGAGCGACGACCGCGCCGGGGCGGAGGCTGTGGGTGAGGCGTCGAGCCACCTCCCGGGTCTCCTCTGTCGAGTTGGATACATGGATGCTCAGACGACCGTCCCTTGCGTTTGGAGATGACGAATATAGCGCCGTACGGCGCGGGTTGCCGGAAGCAGCGGGTAGTCCGGGGTATCAAGGAATCGTACCGAGAGGTCCGTGCCCCGGTCCGCCGTATCCTCTATGGTGAACTCGATGGCCAGAGTGTGACGTTCGGCGCCGACGTGGTTCACCACGGCGTCCGCCCGGTAGACCCTGCGGTAACGGACCGGACTGTCCCGCAGCGCGATGTTGTCGATACGATAAACCGTCACCATTCCCCCCAGTCACCCGTTCGGTGCGCTTATGGTACGCGGAAGAGCACCGCGGGTCAACTCGCACGCTCGCAAGGTGCTCGGTGCTTGCGGTG
>JBKHEN010000084.1:0-11416 GCA_046540795.1 Spirochaetaceae bacterium
GGCGTGTCGGGACACCGGCCCACAGGCCCGTCGGCGTGTCGGGACGCGCCGAAGAGTGCCGGGAAATGCCGGGGAGTGCGAAATGGAAGATCTGGTGCAGGAAGCGGAAAAGCGTATCCGTGACGGAGAGTTCGACCGGGCAGTAGAGCTGCTGAACGCGGTGCTCGTGGAAGAGCCGGATAATCCGGACGCCCTTGCCGCCGTGGGTGTGGCGTTCACGGAATCGGGAGAGAACCGAAAGGCGCTCGCGGCCCTCGAGTTCTGCCTGAAGCTCGAGCCGGAGAACGTGGAAGCGCTCGAGGCGGCCGGTTGCGCCCATCTTCGCGAGCAAGAGTACCCGGAGGCCCGCTACTATCTCGAGCGCGCTCGAGAGGTCGATCCGGCGAACGCCTCGGTTCTGCGAAATCTCAGCGTGCTCTACAGTCAGACCGGCTACCGCGAGGAAAGCAGGGCGTGCCTCGTGGAATCACACCGCCTCAACCCGCAGGATTATCTCACGCTCTACGCGCTGTCGTTTTCCTACCTCAACACCGGCGAGGGAGAGAAAGCGTCGGAAGTGCTGGCGAAGCTTCTCGAGATGGAGGTCCCCGAGGACATTCGCGCGCTTGCGGAGCAGCAGCTCGAGCGAATACAGAGCGGCAGTTCGGAGCCATAGGCGGCGCCGGATCGCGGGCCGCGTTTGAAGACCGCGGAAAATTACTTTACACTTCCGGTATGTTGATCCCTCACGGCCGACGGCGGGTGGTCATCGACCGCGTTTATCCGGAAATCGATTGTGGATACTTCCCTGTAAAGCGGGTCGAAGGAGACGAGGTAGTGGTGTGGGCCGATGCCTTCGCCGACGGCCACGACGCGATACGCGTGGTGCTCCGTCATCGGAGACGCGGCGGGCGATGGGTGGAAACCGAGATGCAGCCCCTGGGTAACGACCGATACCGGGCTTCTTTTTGGGTGGGGAAGCCCGGTCGGTATGAGTATACCGTTTGCGGGTGGGTGGACCATTTCCGGACCTGGCGTGACGGGCTTGCCAAAAAGCATGCCGCCGGCGTGGAAACGGATGTAGACCTACAAATGGGCGCCGGGCTCGTCGCCGCGGCGGTGGCGCGGACGGCCGGAGAGGCTGGGGCGGCACCGGGAAAGAAGGGCAGCGGCACCGCGGTGAGGTTGCAGGAGTTCGAAGCGGTGCTCCGGGACGATAACCGCCTTCACGGGGATCGGACCCGGGCGGGGATCTCCGAGGAGCTTCTGGAGCTCATGGACACGGTTCCCGACCGCTCCCTGCAGACCGATTATCCGCGAACTCTGCGCGTCACCGTGGACCGTGAGCGTGCGGCCTTCAGCGCCTGGTATGAGGTGTTTCCCCGATCCGCCTCGCCGGATCCCGGCCGGCACGGGACCTTCCGGGATCTCATGAATCGGCTCGACTACATCGCCGAGCTCGGATTCGACATCGTGTATCTTCCTCCGATTCATCCGATCGGCCACACCAAGCGTAAGGGCAAAAACAACGCCCTCGAGGCCGGCCCCCATGACCCCGGCTCTCCATGGGCGATCGGCTCAGAGGAAGGGGGACACACCTCGATTCATCCGCAGCTGGGGACGGAGGAGGACTTTCGTGCCCTCGTGGCGGCCGCCCGTGAGTACGGCATGGAAATCGCCCTGGATATTGCCTTTCAGTGCTCGCCGGACCACCCCTGGGTACATGAGCATCCGGAGTGGTTCGTACAGCGCCCCGACGGCACCGTGCAGTTCGCGGAGAATCCGCCGAAGAAGTACGAGGATATCTATCCCTTGAACTTCGAGACCGAGGACTGGGAAGCCCTGTGGGAGGAACTGAAGGGGGTGTTCGAGCACTGGATCGAGCTCGGCGTGCAGGTGTTCCGGGTGGACAACCCGCACACGAAGGCCTTCGGCTTCTGGCATTGGCTTGTAGACGATCTCACCGAGCGGAGACCGGAGCTCATATTTCTCAGTGAGGCCTTTACCCGTCCGCGGCGCATGTACGGCCTGGCAAAGCTGGGCTTCACCCAGAGTTACACGTATTTCGCGTGGCGTAACGATCCGCAGGGACTTCGCGATTATCTGACCGAGCTGACCACGACCGAGGTTGCCGAGTACTTTCGCCCGAGCTTCTGGCCGAATACCCCCGACATCCTGCATGAGGACCTGCAAACGGCCGGTCGGCCGGCTTTCATGGCCCGCTACGCCCTCGCGGCAACACTTTCCTCCAACGTCGGCATCTACGGGCCGGCCTTCGAGCTTGTCGAGCACACGCCGCGCGAGGAGGGAAGCGAGGAGTACCTGAACTCCGAGAAGTACGAGATCCGCTATTGGGAGCTCCACGGGCCCGGGGATATCAGCCCGTTCATCCGGGCGGTCAACCGCGCCCGGCGCGACAATCCGGCCCTGCAGCGAATGCGCAACCTGAGGTTTCACGCCGTGGATAACGCGAATCTCCTCTGCTACAGTAAGAGCACCGACGACCTCAGTAACGTGATTTTTGTGGTGGTCAACATGGACTACCACTCGCCCCAGGCGGGCTGGGTGGAATTCTCCCCGGCGGCCGTGGGACGTCCCCACGTCGTTCCGTTTACCGTGAGAGACCTGCTCACTGACACCGCTTACCGGTGGGACGCGTTCTGGAACTACGTGGCCCTCGATCCGGGCACCTCACCGGTGCACCTTTTCCGATTGGAACACTAGGAGCGCACCGATGGATCAACAACAACAGCCGCTGTGGTACCAGGATGCCGTCATCTATGAGCTGCACGTGCGCTCCTTCGCCGACTCGGATGCCAACGGAATGGGTGATTTCCGGGGGCTGACCGAGCGTCTCGATTACCTGCGGGATCTCGGGGTGAACGCGATATGGCTATTGCCCTTCTATCCCTCTCCCTGGCGTGACGATGGCTATGATATCTCCGACTACACGGGTATCCATGAAGCTTACGGCACGTTGCGGCATTTCAAGCGCTTCCTGCGCGAGGCTCACCGTCGGGACCTGCGGGTTATCACCGAGTTGGTCATCAACCACACCTCCAATCAACACCCCTGGTTCGAGCGCGCTCGTCGCGCGAACCCGGGAACCAAGTACCGAGACTACTACGTGTGGAGCGATACGCCGGAGAAGTACACCGAGGCGCGGATCATCTTTCAGGATTTCGAGAGCTCCAACTGGACCTGGGATCCGGTGGCCAAAGCCTACTACTGGCATCGGTTCTATTCCCATCAGCCGGACCTGAACTTCGACAATCCCGCCGTTCAAAAGGAAGTGTTTCGCCTTACCGATTTCTGGTTCAACCTCGGGGTCGACGGCTTACGGCTGGATGCCGTGCCCTACCTATACGAGCGGGAGAACACCAACTGCGAGAACCTCCCCGAGACGCATCGGTTCCTCAAAGCGCTGCGGGCTCACGTCGAGGAGCGGTTCACCGACCGCATGCTTCTCGCAGAGGCTAACCAATGGCCCGAGGACGCGGTGGAGTACTTCGGCCGCGGCGAGGAGTGTCACATGTGTTTCCACTTCCCGCTCATGCCTCGGCTGTTCATGAGCGTGAAGACGGAAGATCGATTCCCGGTGATCGACATTCTCGAACAGACCCCCGCTATTCCCGAGAACTGTCAGTGGGGGATTTTTCTGCGCAACCACGACGAGCTAACCCTGGAGATGGTCACCGACGAGGAGCGGGACTACATGTACCGCGCTTATGCCCGGGACCCGCACCAGCGGCTGAATCTCGGCATCCGGCGCCGACTTGCGCCGCTGCTCGAAAACAACCGCCGGCTCATGGAGCTGATGAACATCCTGCTCTTCTCCCTGCCGGGGACACCGGTCATCTACTACGGCGACGAGATCGGCATGGGGGACAACGTCTATCTCGGCGATCGGGACGGCGTGCGCACACCGATGCAATGGAGCTCCGACAAGAACGCCGGGTTCTCCGCGGCAAACCCGCAGCGGCTCTATCTGCCGGTCATCATAGATCCCGAGTATCATTACGAGGCGGTCAACGTCGAGACTCAACAGGCAAACCGCTCATCACTGTTGTGGTGGATGAAACGGGTCATCGCCACGCGCCGACGCTTCCGGGCATTCAGCCGCGGTGATTTCGAAGTTGTGACCTCGGATAACGCCCACGTTTTCTCCTTTTTGCGTCGCTCCGACGAGGAAACGGTGCTGGTCGTTGCCAATTTCTCACGACATCGGCAGGTCGTTACCCTGGATTTTCCGCAGTACGCCGACCACGTGCCGGAGGAAGTGTTCAGTCAGAACGAGTTTCCCCGAATTCGGAGCGACGGCTATACGATAAACGTCGGCTCCAATGATTACTACTGGTTTCTCCTGAGACCACCGGAGACGGAGGGCGAGGGCTCGGGCGAGGGGAAGCTCCCGGAGGTGGCGATCTATCAGAGTGACTGGACGCAGTTTTCCCGTAAGCTCTCGCGGGCGCTCGAGAGCGCGGTGCTCGGCGACTACCTGCGGCGCAGCCGGTGGTATCGGGAGAAGAGCAGAAAGATCAAACGGATTCAGATCGAAGACACGGTTGCCGTGGAGGCCGGTGCCAGGCTGGCGTGGGTCGTGGTGCTCTCGGTGACCATGGCCAACGAGGCGACGGACACATACGTAGTGCCCCTGTCCCTTGCGGTACGTGAGGAGGCCGAGGAAATCGCTGCCGACGCACCGCGGGCCGTCATCGCCACGGTGAAGCTGGGAGAGAGCAACGGGGTGCTCTACGACGCGGTCCATGACGCGGGTTTCCGAGACGAGATACTGCAGCTGTTGTGCACGCGAAAGAAGATTAAAGGGCGCGCGGGGGAGATCGAGATCACCCGGGGACGGGCACTGCGCCCGGCGACACGCGGGCTCGAGCGCCCCTACCACTCGCGGGTCATGAAGGTGGAGCAATCGAACACGTCGTTTCTGTTCCCGGATCGACTCTTCTTCAAGCTCTACCGCAAGCTCGATGAGGGCATCAACCCGGACGTGGAGTTGGTCCGCTATCTCACCGAGCGGCGCCGTTTTGCCTACGTGCCCGCGTACGCGGGCAGCCTGACCTACCGTGGCGCGGGAATAGAGGAGGCGGCGCTCGGGCTCATGGTGAGCTTCGTACCGAATGAGGGTGACGCGTGGTCCTTCACCGAGAGCGTGGTGGAACGCTATTTCGAACATCTCGTTTCGCTGAAGCAGGAGACCGGCGTTTCCGTGCCCTCACTTCCGGATGTCTTCGACGTTCATCTCTCGGAGGTTCCCGACGAGTTCATTTCACTTGTCGATGGGTTTTTCCTCGAGATGATGTATCTCCTCGGCACGCGCACCGGTGACCTCCATATGGCGCTCTCCGCCGAGCGGGTGGACCGTGATTTCGCGCCGGAGCCCTTTTCCCGGCACTATCAGCGCTCGATGTACCAGTCCATGCGCGGTCTTTTCCGTCGCGTCATGGCAAACGTCAAACGGGTACGCCGGGGGATGAACGAGGATATGGCCCAGGAGGTCGATCGTCTGCTCGAGCAGGAGGATCGAATCCTCTCGCACTTCGCCCGGATCACCAATCGGCGGATTCACGCGAAGAAGATCCGCATCCACGGCGACTATCACCTCGGCCAGGTGTTGTTCACCGGCCGGGATTTCGTGATCATCGACCTCGAAGGGGAGCCGGCCCGGTCACTCGGGGAGCGACGGCTGAAATACGGCGCCTTCAGGGACGTGGCGGGTATGATCCGCTCGTTCCACTACGCGGTCTACGGCAAGTACCTGGAATACGCCGAGGTCCGGCCCGAGGACGCGGAGTGGCTCGGAAGGTGGATAGAGCCCTGGTACACCTATGTGAGCGGCGTTTTCCTGCGCGGCTATCTCGACACCGTCGACGGGGTGGACTTCGTCCCGGAGGACCCGGAGGAGCTGCGTCTCATCCTGGAGGTATACCTCCTCGAGAAGGCTGTCTACGAGGTCGGCTACGAGATCAACAATCGCCCCGCCTGGCTCAAGATACCGGTGAACGGTATTCGGTTCGTCCTCGAGCACCTTTCCGATTCGCAGAATCCCGATCCCGGGGCAACGTCATAGCAACGGTGGCCCGGAGAAGGGCCTCGGTGGAATGCCTCATTCCGCCGGGGCGTCGAGAACGATGGCCTATCGAGCGTCGCCGCGCCGCTGCGGGGAGGGGGTGTCGGTGCCGCCGCTGTGGTTCCGGGCACCGGGCTTTCGCGCGAAGGGAAGCTCCGCGTTCAGCTCCTCGATGTTCTCCCGCTCGAAGGTGTTTATTCGGTCGATATTGCCCTCCATGATGAGGCGCATGCGCTCGTCGTGGAAATAGTGGAGACTGTAGGTGGGGACCGCCCGGAAGCCACGTTTGATCTTATGAGAGGAGCCCATCCCGGGGTCGAACTCCCGAATGCCGTTCTCGATCGCCCAGCGAATGGGCTCGTAGTAGCAGGCATTGAAGTGCAGCTTGTCGACGAAATAGAAGCTGCCCCAGTAGCGGCCCACGAGTAGCCCGCCCTTGGTAAGAAGCATCGCCATGGCGAAGGGCTCTTCCGTGGAGCCCTCATGGGCTGCAACGAACAGCACCCGATCTCGGCAGGAGTCGGCGAGCCCTTCGAAAAACGCTCGGTTGAGAAACTTCGCGGCAAAGGGGCCGAATTGCTCGTTGTGTACCTCGTAGAGGTCGTACATGAGGGAGAAGTACCGATCCGGTGCCTCCGTGCCGCGCAGCGTTTCCAGGCGCACCCCGTAATCCTCCATTGCACGCCGCTCTTTGCGGATGTTCCTGCGCTGGTTCTTGTTGAGCTCGGCGAGGTAGTCGTCGAAGCTCCGGTAACCGGGGTTGTACCAGGTGAATCCCTGGTGAAGCCACGTGGTGAAGCCGTGAGCTTCCATCTCGGGCACCCACTCCGGATCGGCGAAGTTGAAGGCGATTCCGTGAATCTCGTGTGCCGTGGTGAACTCCCGGATCTCCTCGATCAGGCGCCGGGTAAGCTCCTCCTGCGGCAGCTCCGGGGTGAGGAGAAAGCGATAGGCGCTTACCGGGGTGGCGGGGCTCATTCCCACGAGTTTCGGGTAGTACGGTGCCCCGATCTGCCGGGCGACGTCCGCCCAGGCGAAGTCGAAGACGAAATCTCCCATGCTGTGCGTGCGCTCATACAGGGGAGCCGCGCCCACGAGGCGGTCCCCCTGCCACACGGCCATGTGCGCGGGAATCCAGCCGGTCTCCGGAGAGATAGAGCCCGACTGCTCGAGGCGATTCAGCCATTCCCATTCGAGTAGCGGCGTCTCCATAGGGCAGGCGAGGGCGTTCCAAGCCTCCGCGGGAATCTCGGCAAGAGCCCGGTGTCTGGTCAGCCGCAGGTCTCCGGTAGCCACGGCTGTAATGTAACAACGCTCCCGTGCTACAGTCACCGAAAACGGCGCCGTCGGGAGGGCCCGCGCCGGGGCGGGCCGCGGCCGTCGAGCCCGCCGGCGCGCCGAGGTGAAAGGAGAATGAAGTGTATAGCGACGATCTGGCGGCATACGCGGAGCTTATCGTGGCCATGGTCAACATTGACCGGGGCCGGAGTCTGGAAATACGGGGAGAACCCGTCCACTGGGACCTGATGAACGAGATCGCCGCTGCGGCCTACCGTCGTGGTGCACGCTACGTGAGAGCGCAGAGTAACCACCCGGGCCTGCACAAGGCGAGGGTCGAGCATTCGCACGATGAATACCTCGATTACGTGCCCTCGCAGCTGGAGCTGACCAACCACGTTCTCATGGACGAGCAGTGGGCTCTGGTGGGGCTGAAGAGCCCGGAGGACCCTGACTACCTGGCCGATGTGGACACGGAGCGAAACGCCCGTATCAGCCGCGCCACCGAGCGGGCGACAAAACCCTTCAGGCGGGCACTGCAGGCCGACCGTTTCCCGTGGCTGGTAGCCGCGAACCCCACCGAGGGCTGGGCCCGGAAAGTATTGCGCGAGGGAGGATCGCGCCGGACCCTGGATGTGGCCGGCGGTGAAGATGTCCGGGCAAGCGGCGGACCGGATGCCCGCGCCGTGTCGGCTCCGCGGGAGGAGCTGTGGGAGGTGATGCGTTCTATTCTCAGGCTCGACGCCGAAGATCCGATCGCCGCGTGGCGCGATCAGTCACTGCGCCTTAAGCGTCGCGCGGCGGTGCTCGATGAGCTCGGGGTGGACGGCTTGCGATTCGAAGGACCGGGGACGGAGCTGTTCGTCGGCCTGCCGGCGGAAGCCGTGTGGGTCGGAGGGCCGGCGAAGACGCCCGAAGGCCTCGAGTTCCTGCCGAACCTCCCCACCGAAGAGGTCTTCACCACGCCGGACTATCGCCGGACCGAGGGGCGGGTGGCGGTTACGCGGCCGGTGACGGTGATGGACAAGGTCGTTGCGGGAGCCTGGTTCGAGTTCGAACAGGGACGTGTTGTCCGCTTCGGAGCCGAGAAGAACCGGGACGTCCTGGCCCGCTACCTCGAGATGGACGAGGGCGCCCCCTACGCGGGGGAGATTGCCCTGGTTGACGCCGACTCACCCATCTTCCAGGCGGGACGCGTGTTCTACAACATCCTCCTCGATGAGAACGCGGCCTGCCACATCGCCCTCGGAGGAAGCTACCCGGGATGCCTTCGCGGCGGTGACGGGCTCTCGGATGAGGAGCTTGTCTCCCGCGGAGCGAACTTAAGCTTCGTCCACACCGACTTCATGATCGGCTCAGAAGAAATCCACGTCACCGCGCGCACCCGCAACGGGCGGGAGGTGGCCGTACTCAGGGACGGGCGGTTCGTGATATAGCTGCCGTCGGCAGCGGAAGTCCGTTCTATCTCATAGCGCGGAAGTTCCGCACGAACTGCACGCGATCGTAAGCTGCGGGATTCGAGACGCTTTGTTGGCTCAACAGGCCGCGAAACTCATCGAGGGAGCCGTAACCCTTCTCTCCCATCCACTGCGACAACCGCTCGTTGAGCCCTGAGACGACATCGAGCCCGTTACGGTACAGCGTGGAGGCGACCTCCACGACCTTCGCCCCGGCGAGAATCTGCTTTATGACTCCGTCACCGTCATGAACGCCGGTGGACGCCGCAAGGTCGCACCGCGCGCGGCCGTACATGATGGCAATCCACTTGAGGGACGTCGCCAGCTCGGCCGGGGTGCTCACGACATTGGTCGGAACGATCTGCAGGTTGTCGAGGTCATAGTCGGGGTTGAAGAACCGATTGAAGAGCACCATCCCGCTGATGCCGGTATTTGATATGTCCCTCAGTGTGCGCGCGAGGAGCGTGAAGTAGAAGCTGAGCTTCACCGCCACGGGAATACTCACCTGCTCGAGCACCATCCGGATGATCTCGAAATAGGTCTTCTCGAACTCAGCCGGGTCTTCCGCGTTCAAATCCGACGGCATGAGGAAGATATTGAGCTCCAGACCGTCGGCCCCCTGCTCCTCGAGCTTGCGAGCGAAGTACGTCCACTTCTGCGCGGTGATCCCGTTTATGGAGGCTATGACGGGAATCTGTAGGGATTCCTTGGCCTGCCGAACGAGCTCGAGATAATTGGCGACGCCGGTCTCCGGGTCGATGAGCTCATCCATGTCGGCCATCTCAGGAAACGTCGGGCCCGGACGCTGCATGGCCGTTTCGGTGCGTTCCATCTCCGCGACGATCTCCTCTTCGAACAGAGATCGCAGCACCACGGCACCCGCGCCGGCGGCCTCCAGCTTCTTCAGATTGTCGACTTTACTCGTCAGCTCTGAGCTTGCCGCCACGACAGGTGAGGCAAGCTCCAGTCCCATGTAGTTGGTAGAAATGTCCGTTGCCATATCTTCATTCTATGAGGAGAGCCGCAATAAGACAAGAAAAAAACATAGGAATTCGAATCCCCGGGATTTACGAGCCCCCGGGATTGCGAACCCCGGCGATTATGAGTCCCCGCTATGATCCCGCCGATCGACCGTCCCGTCAGCCGATCACCTCCCGCAGCACGCGTAACCAGTTGCGATAGGCGATCTTTTCGATCTCGTCATCGCGGTAACCGGCTCCCTCCAGGAGGCCGATCAGCTTCGGTAGCCCGCGTACGCCCCCGAGCTCCCGCGGAATGACCACGCCGTCGAAGTCGGAGCCAAAGGCAACCCGATCGATTCCGACGTGCCCGGCAATGTAGTCGACGTGCTCCCGCAGCCGTTCGAGCGGGGTGTCCTCGCTTCGTTCCCCGTCCGCTCTGAGAAAGGGTGTCCCGAAATTGATCCCCACAAGGCCGTCCACGTCCCGCAGGCCGGCAAGCTGCTCGTCGGTGAGGTTACGGGTGCTCGGCGAGAGCGTCCACGCGTTGGAGTGGGAGGCCACGATGGGGGCCTTCGTCCTGCGCACGACGTCCCAAAACCCGCGGGCGTTGAGATGGGAGACGTCGATCAGCACGCCGAGCTCGTTACACCGGTCTACGAGGGTTCGGCCCGCCCTCGTAAGGCCCTCGCCGATGTCCGGTGTGCGGTCGAAGCCGAAGGGTACTCCGGTGGCGAACCGGTTGGTTCGACTCCACACGATTCCGAGGGAGCGGACACCGGCCTGGTAGAAGAGGTCGAGGGCGGCAAGATCACGGTCGACGGGCTCCGCACCTTCGAGATGGCAGAGGGCCGCCACGTGATTGCCTGCAACTGCCCCTTCGAGCTCTCCCGCCGTTCGAGCTACGCGAAAACGGCCGTCGGCGGCCCGTTCGTAGCGATAGAGCTGCGATATCATCCGCGTTGCGATCCGGCGGGCCCGGTCGAGCGGCACGGGGCCCACCGTCGAGAGGTCGTCGGTGAAGGTGCGAGCGTGACGTTTCTCGCTTTCGGTGGGCGGGACGAACACCGCGAAGAGCCCGCCGGCCAAACCCGCCTCCAGGGCGCCGTCTAAGTCCATGTGACCCGTGGAGCGACCGGCAACAAAGTCGTACTCCGTGTTCTCGAGGGAGCGCGCGAGCACGTCGTTGTGACCATCGATGACCGGAATCACGGCGTGTCCCCGGTGACGGTTACCACTACCTCGCGTCGGGTTCTCGGGCCGTCGAATTCGCAAAAGAACACGTTTTGCCAGGTAGATAGCCCGAGGCCCCCGCTCGCAATGGGTATGCTCTCACTCGGACCGACGATGCCGGCTTTCAGGTGGGAATCCGCGTTGCCGTCCTGGCGGTCGTGCTCCCAGATCCCGGGGGGTATGAGCTTACGCAACAGGCTTATGACGTCGCGCTGGACGCTGTCGTCCCAGTTTTCCTGGATCATGATGGCGGCGGTCGCGCCGCGGGCGTACACGGCACAGACGCCGGTATCCACACCGCTGTGTTTCACGACATCTTGAACGCGATCGGTGATATCGACCAGTTGCTCGCGAGCCTTCGTGGCGAAGGTAAATGTCTCCTGCATGGCCCCAGTGTAGCGCGAAGGGCGGGTACCGGTCATCAG
>JBKHEN010000085.1:0-11080 GCA_046540795.1 Spirochaetaceae bacterium
CGGGGCAGGGCAATCTCATACATCCGAATGAGTTCACCAATCCGTCGCGGATCGCTGACGCGCAAAAGGAGGGACTCCATACCGGTCCGTGGAGCCAGCCTTTCAGCAAAGGCTGCCAGATAACCCCCGACGTATTTGCCATCGAGGAATTGCGCGAGGAAGTGCAGAGGTTAGGTTACGCGCACCGAACGAACTCGACCTACGACGAACACGGGTGCGTCTACGGAGCTCCGGATCGTATCCGCGTTGAAATCAAGAACAAATAGACGGCATAACGAAGGAGGTGATCGGTGAACGCGCAGAGAAGTGTAATCGTGGTGGGCTGCCTGGTGATGCTTGTGTGCCAGGTTACTCCGGGCGACGAAGATAGAACAGAGGATTATTTCCCGACTGACTCGACGTACCACGCTAGTTTTCAGCGTATAGAGTTCCAGGAGAACGAACTACGGCACGTGGACCCGCGACTTCCGGAGGGTGAGGTGACAAGAACGTATACCTGGAAGCCGCTCATCCGGGGTGGCGTACCTTTTCTCCAAGTGAGCCGTGAGGATGAACAGAAGCAATGGCTCATCTTGGCTAGCGATCGCCTATTGTTATTGTATGACGGAGAGAGCCCGTACCCGTTCTTCGTGGGTGTGTCGGGACACCCGAATGCCAGAGAAGCCTTGTATAGCTTCCCGGACGCATTCACCGCCACAAGTTCGCTCGCTGAAAACGATACGACGTACGTGGCGACAAACCTCGGTGAAGCGGCATTGCGAACGCCTTGGGTGGAAGCAGCTGAGGGTCAGGGGGTTGGAGAGGAAATTCGGATTGCGAAGGGCTTTCCCAGACTGTGGATTTCCGTCGGGTTCGTCTCCTACTCTCGCCCCGAACTATACGAGCTAAACAGCCGGCCCAAACGGATTCGCGTGGTGGACGATCACACCGGTGCTGAGAAAACGGTAAGACTAGAAGACACTCCAAGCCCGCAATCCGTGACGCTCCCGGGCGACCCGTCGTGGGAACACTCCACCATCCGCCTCATCATCGAAGAGGTGTACCCCGGTACGCGATGGGAGGATACGTGCGTGAACTTCATTCTGTTTTTCTGAAGTCTTCCGTCGGATTCACCACGAGATGCCGGTGCCCGCTTCGAACGACAGTATTCGGGGTTGCTCGGCCTCGAGCAACATGGCCCCCGCGAACAGATTGAAACGGTCGAGGTGGACGGCCAGGCGCCCCTCGAGTTGTCCGAAAGTAATCTGCGGAAAGGCCATGGCACCGGCGCGGGCGTACAGGGAGACGGGGCGGAATAGCAATGAGCGTACCTGCGTCCCGAAGGCCGCACCGTTTCTTATCAAGAGGCCTCGAAAGAATGCAGCCTTGCCGAATACCGACCAGGCGAAATAGTCATGCTGAATCAGTGAGAGATCCAGGCCGGCGGTGGTGATGCTGAGGTGTTCGTTGCCGTCGAATATCAAACGGGTGTCGATGTCGGGCCCGAGTGACGGCACGAAGCGCCCTTGAAGAGAGACAAATCCGCCGTATTCACCGCCCTCGGTGGTCAGGCCGCCGGTAAGAGTTTCGAACCAGTAGCGTTTTCGCCGGGGACCCTCACGGCTGATAGCCAGGTTCTCCTCAACGTGCACCGATGCCGAGTCGTAGTGAATGAATCCTCGAGCGCGTACACCGGCAGGGGATACATCCCGGGCGTAGGGGTAATCCGCGTAGAAGACCGTGCTGTGGTGCAGGCGCCACGCGAAAATGGTTATTTCATACAAGAGCCGGGCAAGGGGATTGGAGCCGCCGTCTTCCGAACCGTCCTCATCGGAGTCCTCGTCCTCATCTCCGCGGTCCTGTGCTTCCTCGTCACGGACATCCTCTCGAAAGTCGTCCAGATCGGCATGGGCCTGCTGCGTCGACAACAGCAACAGACCCGTAATGAGCACGGTAAGCGCCGACGTGCGGAGCAAGGGGCTCGCCACCATGCCGTAATCTTAGTCGAACGGTGGCTCAAAGGCAATTCATAGGCACGCCGATGGCCCGCGGCGTTGTCGGCCCCGGCGGCGCCCCTTTCCACGGCCGCCCCAGTTTCGATGGCTCTACGAGTGCAAACCTATGATTGCGAGTACAGTCCGATGAGCTCGGCCTCGGCAAGCACGTTAACTTTCATCGCCTTCTCTACGTCGGCACGCGAGCTGCCTTCTGAGAGGCCGAGCTTCGTGCTCAAGGCATATACCCGGAAGAAGTAGCGGTGAGTGCCGGACGGCGGACATGGACCACCGTATTCGGACTTTCCGAAGTCGGTCCGGCCCTGCGTTCCGGGGGCGGTGTTTTCCGGTATCTCGTTCGTGGGCTCGATATCCCACATAAGCCAGTGCAGGAACGTCTTTCCCGGTGCATCCGGGTCATCCACGATGATGGCAAGACGCTCCGTACCGGGAGGGATGTCCTCGATAACGAGTGCCGGACTGACGTTTTGGCCGTTGCACGTGTACTTCGCAGGGATGCGTCCGTTGTGTTCGAACGCCGGACTGGTAATATGCATGTCGGACCTCCTTAGGCCGTCGAGGGCGCCTCCCGACGCCGCTCAACCGCTCTGTTTATGGTGCTTGGTCTCCAGCTCGGCGATGCGCTGTTCGAGCCGGTCGATATCGGACTTTCGTGCGAGATCGAATCGGTCGAGAACCGCCGAGACGCGCTCTTCGATGAGGTCGGACAGACGTCCTCGGACGTCGTCGCTCTGCTTGAGGAGGTCGTCGACGAACTTTCGACCTTCTTCCTCACTCATGCTGCTTTCCTCAACGATGCGACGACCGGTGTCGAGAACCGCGTCTCGGGTGCGCAATGCGAGCCCGAGTCCTGCATAGATGCCGGTGCGAATCGGATTTTCCATGGCCTTTCTCCCTTCACCCATATTCTAGTATCCATTGCGGGCTGAGTAAAGGCGCACGTGCGGGTCCGTGGCTAACCGATTTGGGCTATTTCTGGGTACGTAGGCGTTTTGATATACTCACCGTGGAGGTGAGTCCATGTTCACAGTCCTCGGCATCGCAGTATTGGCAATCGGCGCGATTCCTCTGCTGCGTACCATCAAAAACGCAAATAATCTGGATCAGAAAACGCTAACGAAGCGGCTTATTCGAGGAGGGTTGTACTTCCTCGGCGTGGTTGTCCTGCTGATCGTCATAAACGTTTTTTTCTCCGTGTATTCGGAGTACCTGTGGTTTGCCGGGCTCGACTATCAGGATCGGTATTTGACGGAGGTCTTCGTAAAGGTCGCCCTTTTTGCTGTCGGCGCCGTGGTATCTTTCGTGGTTCTCTACGGGAACTTCAGAGCCGCTGCCCGCAAGGCCCCGGCCGGTGGTCGAAGCCTCTTAGCCCTGCCGGGATCGGTCGTTCTTGCGGTTATCATGGGAACCGGTGCCTTCGCGCAATGGGACCGGGTCCTCCTGTTCCTCAATCAGGCGGAGTCCGGGACGGTCGATCCGGCGTTTGGTCGTCCGGTCAACTTCTATCTCTTTTCTCTGCCCCTCTATCAGCAGATCGTGAGCTGGCTCATCTTTCTGCTGGTAGTTACCGCAGCCGGCGTGGTGTTGAGTGCATCTCTACGTTATGCCCGGGCCACCGAATCGCCCTCGCCGACGGCCGCGGCCGTGCTGTACAGTGGCGCGCTCAGGCGTCAATTGCTGGGCCTGGCAGGCGTGTTTCTCCTTGTCCTCGGGGTCAACTCCATTCTCAACGTGTTTGAGCTGGTCCATTCCGAATCCGGCGTGGTCACCGGAGCCGGATGGAACGACATGAACGTCCGCGTACCGGCGTACTATGTCTCGGCTGCTCTGTACGCGCTGGCCGGCCTGGCGCTTCTCGCGTGCGGTTTCAGTCGGCGGGTGGAGCAAAAGGTGCTCATGCTCGAGGCACCGGACACCGGTGAAGGATCCTCAGGCGGAGCTCCGGTTCCCACGAAAAAGACGCTGATTGCCCCGGTCGGTGTGATTGTCGTGCTCGTGGTTGCCAACGGCATCGTGCCGAGCGCGTTTCAATCGCTCGTGGTCGAGCCGAACGAGGTGACCGCGGAGGCGCCCTACATTCGACACAATATCGATTACACCCGTCGGGCCTACGGCCTCAGTGAGGAGTTCGCCAGTAAACGCGAGTTTCCCGTGGGGAGTAAGATCACGCCGGAGGTAGTAGCCGATAGTGAGGAACTACTCGAGAACGTGCGGCTGTGGGACCCGGAAGCTTTGCACGACAACCTGCGTCAGCGCCAGGAGATAAGACCGTACTACCGTTTCCAGGATGTGGATATAGATCGCTACATGGTCGACGGGGAATACCGTCAGATGATGCTGAGCGTGCGCGAGCTCGACACCTCGCGGCTTCCCGAGCGCTCCCAGAGTTGGGTGAGTCGTCGTCTGAAATACACCCACGGCCACGGTCTGGTCATGTTGCCCGTTCATGAGTTTCTCGATCAGGGCCGACCCCGGCTCTTCATTCAAAACATCCCTCCGGAGGTGGAGCCCGAGGGGGTACAGGTTACTCGCCCGGGCATATACTACGGCGAGCGCACTAATGAGCATGTGTACACCAACACCACCGAGGAGGAGTTCGATTATCCAGCCGGCGGTGAGAATGTCTACAGCACGTATGAAGGCACCGGCGGGGTGGTCATGGACTCGCTGTTCAAGCGCTTCATGTACGCCTGGAAGTTCGACGGACACAGGCTGTTGTTCTCCGATTACTTCCGCGACCGGTCGCGTATCCTTTTCGACAGAAACGTGACCGAGCGCGTCGCCAAGCTGGCACCGTTTCTTGCCTTCGACGAGGACCCCTACCCCGTGTTGACCGAAGACGGACGAATCAAGTACGTGATCGATGCCTATACCGTCTCGGACGAGTACCCCTACTCCGAGCACTACGGGGGTTCACGGAGTCGCCTCACCGGGGCGAACTACATACGAAACTCCGTCAAGGCCGTGGTCGATGCATACGACGGCTCGGTGGACTTCTACGCGATGGACATCGACGATGTGATGATCGAATCCTACCGACGGGCCTTCCCCGATCTCTTCAAGCCGGTGGACGAGATGCCGGATTCACTGCGGCGGCATATGCGCTATCCGGTCGACTTTTTCACGGCCCAGGCGGAGATGATGCGTACCTACAACATGACGAATGTCGCGGCCTTCTATCAGCGGGAGGATCTCTGGGAGTTTGCCACTGAACGTTACAGAGGCGGCTTCCAGTCGGTGAGACCCTACTACATTATGGTGGAGTACCCCGACTCTGATGAGATGGAGTTCGTATTGATGTTGCCGTTTACGCCCAAGGACAAGAACGTCATTCATGCCTGGGTTGCCGGTCGAAGCGACGAGCCTCATTACGGCGAGCTGACGGTGTTCACCACCCCGAAAGGGGTCGAAGTGCTCGGACCGCGACAGATCGACGCACGGATAGATCAGAATGCCGAAATGTCGGAGTTGCTCAGTCTGTGGAGCCAGCAGGGTTCCGGCGTCATTCGGGGTAACCTGTTGAGCATCCCGCTGTTTCATGACGATCGTCTCTTCATGCTGTTTGCCGAACCGATTTTCCTGGAGGCCGAGAGCGCGGAGCTCCCCGAGCTCCGGCGTGTAGCGCTGGCGGACCAAGATCGGGTGGTCTGGGCGGAGACCTTCGACGTTGCCCTGAATGCTCTCCTCGGTGAGCAGGCGGTCGCCGAGGCGCCCGCGGAGTTCGCACCCGAGGCTGCCCCGGCGCTTGCGGACCTGCAAGTTCGCGAGCTTGCCGAAGAAGCGGTGGATACCTTTCAGGCGTACCGCGATCACGTATCGGACGGGAACTTCGCTGAAGCGGGCGAAGCGCTCGATGAGCTTTCCGCGCTTCTGGAGGATCTTCCCACCACCGAAGCCGAGGCCGGGGCGGAGATGGAATCGGCTCCGGCCTCGGGAACAAGCGAAGAGGTCATTGAAGCTGAAGCCGAGGCGGAAGAAGCGGACGCGGAAGAAGCCGAGGCGGAAGAAGCCGAGTAGCGGATAAGCGACGGCCGCCAAATGGCGCAGGTCCGACGACCGGCGGCCGAAGGCGAGCCGCCGGTCGGAGCTGTCGGTAACGCCGCCGGCAGATGGCCGGCCGGCGGCTGGTGGCCGGCCTCAGCACACGCGGGGTCCGGGTGCCGCCGGCCGGGCCGCTTAAGTCAGCTTGGGGTTTCATCATCTTCCGGATGGTTACCCGAGGAATCCGAAGTATGACGATCGGTGCGTGCTGAGCTGCCCGCCTCCTCTTCGCCGTTTTCGGAGCCGGAGTCGGTCTCGGAGCTTGCCGCTGATTTCTGTCCGTCCTTGCCGAGTCCGAGGATCTCGAGTACCTCATCCGCACTCAGCTGCTCGCGCTCCATGAGGGTCTGAGCCAGCTCCTCCAACCTCTCCCGGTTCTTCTGCAGCATGGACTTCGCCCGATCGTAGGCGGTGTTCAGGAATTGCTGGATCTCGTCATCGATGATCTGCGCCGTGTGTTCCGAAAACTCCCGTCCCCGGGAAAGCTCCTCGCCGAGGAACACGTTACGCTGTTCTCCCGCCGAGGCAAGGGGGCCGAGCTTCTCGCTCATACCCCAGGCGGAAACCATCTGCCGCGCGAGCTTCGTGGACTCACGGAAGTCGTTCTCCGCACCGCTGGTGACGGAGTTGAAGATGATCTCCTCGGAGGCTCGCCCGGCGAGCATCACCGCCAGGCGGTCCTGCAGGTATTCCTTGCTGTAGAGGTGCTTGTCTCCCTTGGGTAGCTGCATCGTGACGCCCATGGCCTTGTCACGCGGTATTACCGTCACTTTGTAGAGCGGGTCCGTATTCGGTAGCATTGCCGCAACGAGGGCATGTCCCGATTCGTGGAAGGCCACGATGCGCTTCTCCTCGTCGCTGATGCTGATGTTTCGCCGCTCGAGCCCCATGAGCACCTTGTCACGCGCCTCGAGGATATCGGCCATGGCGATCGTCTTGTTCCGCGCCCGCGCGGCGAGGATAGCCGCCTCATTGAGCAGGTTCTGCAGATCGGCACCGCTGAATCCCGGTGTCCCCTGAGCCACCTCTTCCAAGTTCACGTCCTTGTCCATCGGGCGGTTGCGGGCGTGGATCCGCAAGATCTCCTCACGGTCTTTGACCGTGGGAAGGTTTATGATGACCCGGCGGTCGAACCGGCCCGGTCGAAGCAGAGCCGGATCGAGGATGTCGGGGCGGTTCGTCGCGGCGAGCACAATGGTACTGTCGTTGGGTTCGAACCCGTCGAGTTCCGACAAAAGCTGGTTGAGGGTCTGCTCGCGCTCGTCGTGTCCGCCCCCGAGGCCGGCGCCACGGTGGCGACCGATTGAGTCGAGCTCGTCGATGAATATCAGGCTCGGTGCCTTCTTTTTGGCGTCCTGGAAGAGGCTGCGTACACGCGACGCTCCGACACCGACAAACATCTCCATGAAGTCCGAGCCGCTCATGCTATAAAACGGCGCCTCCGCCTCACCGGCGATGGCCCGGGCTACCAGGGTCTTGCCGGTACCCGGAGGGCCGACCAGCAGCACGCCTTTCGGCGTCCTGGCGCCCAGAGTCTCGTAATTCTCCGGGTGCTTCAGATAATCGACGATCTCCATGACCTCGGTCTTGGCACTCTGGAGGCCCGCTACGTCGTCGAAGGTGGTCTTCGTATGCTCGGTCTTGTCATAGAGCTTGGCCTTGTTCTGGCCGACGTTGAATATGCCCCGGCCCTGGGACTTCATGCTGCGATACAGCGAGAACCCGATCCACACCAGTAGGAGGAGCGGTAAGAGATTGAACAGAACCCCCAGGAAGGAAATATCTTCCCGTGCCGGCTGAGTATAGATGACGACATCGTTCTCCCGAAGCAGATCCATTACATCGGGGTCTCCGAAAGAGGGTACGTAGGTTACGAAGGAGCCCCCTTCGGGGATAGTTTCTCCGGCGTCGGTCTGCACCGACTGACTGAACTCACCCTCGACACGGTCGCCGGAAATCACCACCTCACGAACGTTTCCCGCCTCCACCTGCCTGCGAAACTCGGTGTAACTCACCGAGGGCTGCGTGCCCTGATTGGTGAACACCGTAGTTAGAAGCGGCAGCAGCAGGAGGAGGGGAAAGATGATCATGAACCAGCGGCGGTTGTTTCCACCGGGGCCTCCGGGGGACGGGCCCCCGTTGCCCTCGTGCTCGTTCCTGCCGCCGTTGAGCTTGTCCTGTTTCTTTTCTCTTGTATTGTCCTTGTTGTTATTGCCGTTCATGTGTCCTCACTCGGTTCGGCCGCCCGCGGTTGGGCCGTTTGGGTGCTGTCCCTATTCCCCGTAGTGCGCCCGGAGTGCCGATTCGTAGCTCCCTTCCACCTGTGAGACGGAGCGAAACGGGGGTGCGTCACGGATGACCCGGGAGCTCAGCTCCACCCCGACCACACGGTCGGCCCATCGAATCTCAGTCACCCACGCAGGTGAAATCAGCACCCGTTTACCGGGTAATAGGCGGTGGGAATCCACCACCAGATAACGCATACGCCATGTCCCGTGTTCGGTGATGAAGTCCGAAATACAGCCGGCGGTACCGTCGGTGCCGTGAACGGTGTAGCCCCTTACCTCGGCACAGCTGCGAAGGCGGGTTTCCGCAAGTTCGGCGTGCCCGCTCGGCGCGCCCTCGGATTCCTCCTCCGTCAACGACGGAAGCTCACGTGCGTATGCTGCGGTTGCCCAGATATCGGGCCCCGCCCAATACGGGGTTAGATTGTAGTGTTGAAGTAGACGTTCTTCCTCGCGCCGGGAGACGGGCTTCCTGAGATCTATGCTCGGGCTGCCCTTGATTTCCTCTGTCGTCAGGTCCACCTGGATGCGGTGCGACTCCGGGTCGATTGTCTCCACTGACGCGGGGCTGATCAGAACCTCCTTGCCGAAAACTCGTGGTCCGGTTTCCACTACGAAATACCGAACCACCCATTGCTCGTCATTAAAATACAAATCCCGCAGTGCTCCGACATCGCCATCGGCTGCATGAAGAGACACTCCCTTCAAATCGGAGACCGAGAATAGCATAGCTTCTTTCTAAATGTAATACCACAACCCACGCGAATCCAGTACCCACAGAACGTAGCGATAGCGCCCGTCGTGGCCGACGGCTCAAGCGGGATCCCACGGCAGTACCATGGCAACCCGACTGCCTCGGCCCTTTGCCGCGTCGATCTCGAGGCTACCGCCGAAGGCTTCGACACGCTCGCGAAGCGCGAACAGGCCGAACCCCGGGCTGTACTCGAGCTCTCCGGGCTCGAAACCGAGACCGCCGTCCGCCACCTCGAGCTCCAGATGGCTCTCGGCACCGCCCAGGCGCACCGACACGGCCTGCGTTTGTGCGTGCTTGACCACGTTCAGCAGGAGCTCCTGTAACGAGCGAAACACCAGGCGCTTGAGCGGTTCCGGGACCTCGGTGTCCGGCAGTCCGTCGGTGTAGGTGATCTCGAGGCCGTGGGTGGAGTCGAAATGATCGATCAGCCAGGCGGCGGCGGTGCGCATGTCCTGTTCTTCGAGTACCGGCGGGCTGATCGCAGTGATGATGTCGCGAGTCTCCTCGAGCATCTGCTCGTTGAGCCGTCGGACCTCCTCGAGCTCGGATCGGTGGGCTGGGTCGGGAAGGCTATGGGCGAGCACGGCGAGTTTCATGTTGGCGCTTACCAGTGTCTGGCCGATGAGATCGTGCAGATTGCCGGCAATTCTGCGACGCTCGCGCTCCTCGACCTCCTCCAACTGGCCTGCCAGGGACCGTAGACGCTCCCGGTTCTGTCGCAACCGACGTTCGATGAGCGAGCGGACCTTGACCTCGGCGCGAAGCGCCCTGTTGGCCGCTTCGAGCTCTTTGGTGCGCTCTGCAACGAGTTGTTCCAGCTCTCTATCTCGCTGCGCCATGTTCATCGATACATTCATCTTCTCGGTTCGCGCATCGATATACAATAGCCTGTTTGGCGTATGTCCGCCGCAAACCGGGCAAAGATATTCTATACTTGAGACATGGACTTTTTCGCGGACTTTTACAGGGGTTTCGCCGCACAACCGGCGGAGATTGTTCTGGTAATCGTGTTGGTCTTGCTCTTCGTGGGCGGGCTTACCGTTGTGTTCATCGTCTGGTCCCGCCGCGAGGCTCGTCGACGGCGCGATCGAGCGGAGCAGCTATATCGGCACCAGTTGGAGCGCTTCGACCTCACCCCGGAGGAGACATGGGCTATAGAGACGATGGCTCGACACCTCCATGCGCCCGAGCGCAAATATGTCTTGCTGACGGCTCAGGGGATGTACAACTCGTGTGCCGAGCGGGCGCTCGCGGAAGACGAGCTGACCGAGGAACAGGTAGCGGCGTTGCGCGTGAAGCTGGGTTTTGCCGGGAAGCAAACAACCAAGCCTCCCAATTCAACGAGCGAGATACCGACCGGTGCCGCGGTTCTGTTGCATCAACACGGCGAGTCAGCGGTGCGTGGTCGCGTGGTTGCCCACGAGCCGGGGGCCGTGGTTGTCCAGCTCGATGAAGGCGAGCGTGAGTTTCGCGGCGGCTCGGCGGTTACGGTGCTCTACCAGACGAATGCCGGTATCTTCAGTTTCGAGTCCACGGTACGGGGTCGCGACGGGGTGATGCTGCGCATCGCTCACGATGAGGATCCCAACCGCATACAGCGTCGGCAATACTACCGTAAGAGCGTTGAGCTTCCGGTGTTTGTGCGCCCTACCGGTTCGGAGAAAGCGCCCCTTGCCACCCGGTTTATCGACATCGGCGGGGGCGGTGCGAGCCTGCAGAATCCCAGTTCGAAGTTCGGGCGGGGAACCGAATTGGAGCTGACCTTTCACCCCGACAGCCATGCACCGCTCAATCTCCAGGGGAGGGTAGTGAGAACTTCCGAGCGAGGCCGGGTATTGCACGTGGCCTTCGAAAAACTTCGTGAGCCGACCCGGGACAAGCTCTTCCGCCTGTTGTTCAAGGCAGAACGATCGCAGTAAGGCGGTTTCCGTTTCCGGGCCCCGAGGCCCCCGGCCCCGAGGCCCCCGGCCCCGAGGCCCCCGGGCACGCGGGGTCACGTCGGAACG
>JBKHEN010000086.1:0-10929 GCA_046540795.1 Spirochaetaceae bacterium
CGGCAGTGGCCGTGGCGCCGCGAACGGCCGCGGCGCTCAGTCCGACGGCTCGGAGCCTTTCTGATCCTGCCCTTCCGCGGCGCCGCCGCCTGTGAGATCACTCAGCTCGGGAAATAGCTCGAGGACCGGCTCCTCTCCGGGTTCGTCGGGCTCGTTCACAAGCACCTCCACTTTGCGCTCGACCTTGGAAAGCTCCTTTTCAAGCTGTTTGGCAAGACGCATTCCCTCTTCGAAGGTGCGCACGGCCTCGTCGAGGCCGAGATCACCCGTCCTGATCTTCTCCGAGAGTTGTTCCAGCCGTGCGAGGCGCTCCTCGAATGTCTCCATCAGCGTGCTGCTCCTGTACTAAGCCGGTAATTGCCGAGCGTGCGAACCGCGCTATGACCCGGGCTCCGATCTCGGTCTGTGATGCGTCGCTCACCACCGTTCCGTCGGACTCCCGCGAGACGATGGCGAACCCCCGCTCGAGCACCGCCTGGGGGGAGATGCTCTCGAGCTCCTTCACCGCCACCTGCAGGCGATGACGCTCAGCGGTGATGCGTTCCTGTGTATTGCGCACCAGCGCCTCCTTCGCATCGTCGAACCGCAGATAAAGCGGTTGGACGAGTTGCTGGAAGCTGTGGTGGAGGCGGTCCGGGCTGAATTGGCCCATGGCGAACCGGGCGCGATCGAGCTTCTGTTTGAGGCCGTGGATGAGCGAGCGGCCGAGCTGGAGGACGTAACGCCGATACTCCCGGCTGTCCAGGGAAACCAGCTCCGCTGCCGCCGACGGCGTGGGCGCACGGCGGTCGGCGGCGAGCTCCGCGAGAGAGATGTCTATCTCGTGTCCCACCGCGGCGATCACCGGGGTCTCGGCGTCCGCCACGGCCCGTACCACCGCTTCCTCAGAGAACGGCAACAGATCCTCCAGTGACCCGCCGCCGCGGGTGAGGATGATTACGTCGCCGAGGTGGTGTCGATCCGCCCGGCCGATGGCCGCCACGATACGGCGTGCCGCCTCCTCCCCCTGCACCAGGGTAGGGACCACCACCAGGTTGATCCCGGCGTGGCGCCGTCCGAGAACCTGCAGGATATCCCGGATGGCGGCTCCCGTCGGGGAGGTCACCACCGCCACCCGACGGGGAAATGCCGGGATCGGTTTCTTGCGCTCCTCGTCGAAGAGTCCCTCCGCGGCAAGCCGCTGCTTGCGCTCCTCGAGCATGGCAAGGATGCTTCCCACGCCCGCGAGCTGCATGGACTCACAGATAATCTGATAGTTGCCACGGCGTGCGTAGACCGACACACCGCCGGAGAGGACCACCAGCTTACCGTCCGCCGGCTCGAAGGTGAGCGAGCGGGTGCGATTGCGGAACATGACGACTTGAATGACCGCCTCGTCGTCCTTCAACGTGAAGTAGAAGTGGCCCGCCGCGGAAGCCTTGAAATTGGATATTTCCCCTTCGACCAGAACGTCGGGAAATCGTTGCTCGAGGGCGGATTTGATGTTGCGGGTGAGCTCTCCGACGCTCTGCGGGCGCGGTGCCACGCGGTCCATGCCTTCAGCTTACAACGTGACTATGATAAACTCAATCTCCATGAAGCTGTGCGTGTGTCTCGACGCCTGCGGGCTCAGCGCCTATGCCTTGAAGCCCCTCGCCGGCGGGCCCTCGGCGGTTGACCGAGTGTGGTCGGTGGTAACCCAACTTCCCGGAGTAGTCCGGACGGTGGTTCTTGCCGATCGAACGACGCCGAAGGAGGTCCTTCGCGGCGCCTCGGCGGTGTTTCGCGATCGCTGGGATACCGCGGTGCTGATCAAGGCCCTCGAAGAGGCCCAAGGAGAGGCCCAAGAGGCCCAAGGGACGGAGGCGCTGCTGTACTGTCGCCTGGACACCCCCTTCCTCGACGCCGAGGTCACGCGGCAGATGCTCGCGAACCACTATACCTACGTTGCGGAATACAGCTTTGCCGACGGCTATCCGGAGGGTGTCACGCCGGAGATCGTCGATCCCCGGATTCTCGGCCGGCTTCTCACGCTTGCCGAGGGCGCACCTGAGCCGGTCGACCGTCGGGGACTGTTTGCGGTGGTGCAGAAGGACATAAACGCCTTCGACGTGGAGACGGAGCTCTCACCGGTAGACCTGCGGATGCTCCGAGCCACCCTTGCCTGCGACATACGGCGCAACTTCATTCTCTGTGATCGGATCGCCGGCAAGACCACGGGAAATGCTCGGGAAGTGGGAGAGCTGTTGCAGCGACGGGGAGAGCTTCTTCGCACCCTTCCCGCCTTTACCTCCATTCAGGTGGTCGAGGGGGATGTGCAGCGACCGATTCACAGCCCGTATCCGTTGATACGGCCCGACGCGCTCGAGACACGGTCCGAGATGTCGCGGGCGCGTTTCGAAGCGCTGGTTCAAGAGCTCGCGGAGTTTGCGCCGGACGGCATGGTGCACATTTCACTGTGGGGAGAGGTCGGACTGCACAGCGATGTGGCCGGGCTCGTGGAAGCGGTGGAGGCCCAACCGGGGTTGGATCTGTTGGTAGAGACCTCCGGCGTCGGCTGGCAATCGGAAACTCTCGCGGCGGTGGCGAGGATGCACCTTGCCTCGACCCGGTTTATCGTAGATCTCGATACCGATGACGAAGAGAGTTACCGTCGTGTGCGAGGCGAAGGGTTTCAGGAGGCCCGGCGAACCGCCGATACACTTCTAGAGGCGCACGGGGAGCGTGTGTATGTACAAGCCGTGCGGATGCAGGAGACGGAGGCCGAAGTAGAGGCATTCTACCGCGCCTGGAAGCAACGGGGAGCGCAGGTGATCGTTCAGAAGTACGATCATTACTGCGGCAGGCTGCCCGACCGGCGCGTTGCCGACATCTCTCCGGTCTCACGGTTCCCGTGTCGCCATACGCAGCGTGATCTCTACGTCCTCGCCGACGGCACGGTGCCGATGTGTCGTGAGGACATCGATCGCGACCACAGTATGGGAAACGTGTTTGAAGACGGTATCGAGACAGTCTGGAACAACGCTAGTGAGGCCCACCTCCGTCAGGTACGCCAGGACTATCCGGAGCTCTGCCGGGGCTGTGATGAGTACTACACGTTCAACTACTGAAGAGAGCCTTCCCTACACGGTGGTAGGCGGTCGGCACGTCGACCGCGCCGCCGACCCGAGCACCGCGGTCTCCTTGGTGGTGCTCAATCGCGGTCGCAGCGTCAACCGTGGCGGTTACTTCGGGCGGCTCTTGGATCTCGGGTTCACGGACATTTTGTCGATGGAGCACAGCGGCTCGCACTACGACGTAGAGGCTCTTTCCCGCTCCCACCGCGATGTGCGCTTCGTGCTCCTGCGACGGAAAACGAGTCTCGGAGAACAGGTGAACGTGTCGATGCAGGAGGCCCGAGGGCGGTTCTTGTACGTCGTGTGGAACGACATGCGGATCGGTCCGCTTGGCGAAGCGATGCGGGAGGCACTGGCGGTGCGTAATTACCTGTGCACGGCCCCGGTGCTTCGCAATCAGAAAGGAGACCAGCTCCCGACGGCGATGGCGCCGGCGTTTCACCGTAGTCGTTTGAAGGTGCTCCCCCTTCCTCCGTCCTACACCCGTATGCCGACACTGTTCCCTTTTGATTACACCGGGATCTATCACAAGGAGCAATTCATTTTTGCCGGAGGCTACGACCACCGCATCCCGACACCCTACTGGCAGAAGCTCGATTTCGGTTTTCGGGCGCACATGTGGGGGTATACCATTCAGCTCGACCCGCAGCTGGTTACCTCGGGCACGGAACCACCCACGGAAGACGCGACCCCCGATGAGAGCTACAAACGTTTCTTCCTGAAGAATCTCTCGGTACGCTTCAGTGCCGATCAAGCGGTTCTGCCGTTCTCCCGGTTTCCGGGCTTTGCGCTGCGTACCGGCGGCGGCCTCCTGCGAAACTGGCAACTGTTTCGGGAAATTAGGGGGTGGGTGCATGAAAACCGTTATCGATTCAAACAGGACGCCCGGAGGGTGACGGAGCTATGGGAAGCGGAGCGATGACGGCGATCTTTCTACAGGCGCGGCTCGGCTCACGCCGGTTTCCCGGAAAAGTTCTGGCGGACCTGGCCGGCCGGCCCGCGGTGGAGCACGCGATGCTGGCTCTGCGAAGGGTTCCCGCCGAGCGGTATGTCCTTCTTACCGATCCGCAAAGCGAACGTGAGCTTGCCTCACCGGCCTCCCGAGCGGGATTTGTCGTGTTCGCCGGTGATCCGGAGGACGTGCTGGCCCGGTTTGCCGCCGCGGTCGAGTGGTACGAGCCGGAGACGGTGGTGCGCGCCACCGGCGATAACCCCCTCGTTTCCTCCCACGTGGCTACGGCGGCGTTGGGATTGCACCACGAAACGGCAGGCGACTACACTGCGCTTATCAAGAGCCCGGTGGGCACGGGCGTGGAGGTAGTCCGGGCGGGAGCGCTCCTGCGGGCGGCGGCGGAAGCACAGGATCCTTACGAACGGGAACACGTCACGCCGTTTCTGTACCGTCGTCCGGCGGAATTTCGATTGTGCATTGAGCCGGTTCCCGTCTCCTGGAGAGCCGAAAACGCACGTGTAACGCTTGACACACGGGAAGACTACGAGCGGCTTTGTCGGATATACGATACCCTTTACGCGGGGGCACCCATCGACATCGGTACGCTCGTTACGCATCTGTCAGAGAAAACCAACCTGTCGGGGGACGCCGGGATGCTGCGGTCTTCCCACATATACAGTGCATGAACGACCGGCTCTTCTTCCTTCCCGAGTACCGAAAGGGCCACGGAATCGGGCATTTCCGCCGCGCGGCGACGCTGGTTGCGGAGCTCGGCGGGGTGTGCCCCATCTACCTTCCCCCGGAAACCGACCCCGCGCGACGGGCGGAGCTCACGGCGGTAGCGGCGGAGCACGGGGTGGACTCGGCGGTGACCGACCGGCTGCCGGACGACGGCCTCGAGCGATTTCTTGTTGTGGATCGCCGACGGCTGAGGACGCAGGAGGTCCGAGGGCTGCGGCGGAACGGAATCGTGGTGGGGCTCGACGCCGGGGGGCCGGGGCGCCGAGCCTGCGACTATCTCGTAGACGTCCTGCCCCGCCTCGACGATGCGCCGGCGAACGAGCGGGACCTCCGATTTCTCGATGTAGACCGACCGGCCCGAGGCGTTGCACGACGCTCCCACGCTGAGGACGCCGGCGGCGGGGCCCGGATCCTCGTGACCTTCGGCGGCGAGGACCCCGCCGGGAGCACCCTGCCCACGGTCCGGACGCTCTGCACGTTGACCAAGCCGGGGACGGAGGCGGGGAGCGCGTGGAGAGGCGGCGTCGACGTGCTCTTACCCCGGCTGGGTGACCCCACGGTCCGAGATGAGTTGCCGGAGGGTGTGCGCGTACTCGAAGGACCGGTCGACCTTACCGAGGTTCTGCCCCGGTATGCGGCGGTGGTAACCTCCTTCGGGCTGACGGCCCTCGAGGCGGCCTGGACCGGCGTGGGGGTCGTCCTGGTGAATGCAAGCCGCTATCACGAGCGCCTGGCCCGGAAAACGGGGTTCACCAGCGCCGGCGTGCGCAGGCCCCGGGTCCGACTGTTACGGCGCCGGTTGAGGGACGGAGGCGGCTCGGCGGCGGTGCGCCGGCGCCTGGCGGGAGCGGAGAAAGTCTCCCTTTCGAGGATGCTCGGCGGGCTACGTTTGCCGGAGCTCAGAGAATGCCCCGTCTGCGGAGGTCGGAACGGGTCGGTAGTAGGGCGCTTTCCGCGGCGCACCTACGTGCGCTGTAGCGCCTGCGGTATGCTGTATTTGCAGAGTTTTGAAGCCCCTCGTGATTACGACGAGGATTACTTCTTCCGCGAGTATCGAGCGCAGTACGGACGGAGCTACCTCGAGGACGCCCCCTACATACGGGAAACGGGACACAGGCGCATTGCGGAGATGGGGCGTGTAGCCCGCCTAAGAGAGGGCGGCCGTCTCGTGGACCTAGGCTGCGCCTACGGGCCCTTTCTCAGCGCCGCGGCCGAGCATGGCTTCGACGTGGTAGGTGTAGACACCAGCTCCGCGGCGGTTGCCTACGTGCGGGAGGAGCTCGACCTCCCAGCCTACGCCATGGCGGTGGACGAGCTTGCGGATCCGGCAGCACGTCCCGCGGAGCTCGGCGACGGGGAGGCGGCGGTGGTGTCGATGTGGTACGTCATCGAGCACCTTCCCGATCTCCACGGCGCTCTGTCTACGGTAAATCGCCTGCTGAGGCGCGGGGGCGTGTTTGCGGGCTCGACACCGAACGCCGCCGGGGTATCGGGTCGGCTCAACAGGCACGGGTTTCTTGAAGCGAGTCCTCCGGATCATTTCACCCTGTGGTCTCCCCGGACAGCCAAGGCGGTCATGCGGCGATACGGATTCGCAGTACGCAGGGTGCGGGTGACGGGGCACCATCCCGAGAGGTTCCCGAAAGCGGCGCGCCTGCGCCGAGACGGCCTCCGGTGGCGCATGCTCGGCGCCGTGAGCCGTCTTGCCGGGCTCGGCGATACCTTCGAATTCTACGCCGTGAAGAGGACGGAGGTGCGGCAGTGAAGACAATGACGATTCTCGTGCTCGGTGCCGGAATCATGCAAATACCGGCGCTCGAGACGGCGCGGCGTAACGGATGGCGGCTCATCGTCGCCGACGGCAATCCCGACGCGCCGGGTCGTCACCTCGCCGATGCGTTTCACGCCGTTGATCTGAGCGACGAGGAGGGCCTCCTGGAGCTAGCGCGAGACTATCGCAACCACGGGCAGCTCGACGGCGTGTTCACCGCGGGAACGGACTTCTCGACGTCGGTCGCCTACGTGGCCGAGAGCCTCGGGCTGCCGGGGCTGGATTATGAGTCGGCCCGCAACGCGCGGGACAAGTTCAGAATGCGCCGGGTGCTCAGAGAAGCCGGGGTACCGGCTCCGGCCTTTGTTGAGGTGCAGGGAGTGGTGGATCTCCGAGCGGACTCGTTGCCGACGTTCCCCCTGGTGGTGAAGCCGGTTGACAATATGGGCGCCCGGGGAGTGCGTCGGGTGGACACCCCGGCGGAGCTGGAAGAGGCGGTTCCCGAGGCGTTGCGTTTCTCGCGTTCCGGTCGCGTGGTGGTGGAGGAGTTCATTTCGGGGCCGGAGTTCAGCATCGATGCGCTCGTGGTGGACGGAACCTTACACCTCTGCGGCATTGCCGACCGTCATATCCGCTTTCCCCCCTATTTCATCGAGGTGGGCCACACGATGCCCACCGAACGCAGTGAAGCCGATCAGCAACGCATTGCCGGTGTTCTCGAAGCTGCGGCGCAGGCGCTCGGCATTCGCAACGGAGCGGCAAAGGGCGACATTTTTCTCACCGACAACGGTCCCATGGTAGGGGAGGTGGCGGCCCGGCTTTCCGGTGGTTACATGTCCGGTTGGACCTATCCGTACTCGAGCGGGGTGGAGCCGACCGAGGGGGCCATGCGGATCGCCCTCGGTCTCGATCCGGGCGACTTGACTCCCAGACGTCGATGGACCGCCGCCGAACGCGCTTCCGTTTCGATTCCCGGCGTCGTCGCCGAGGTCCGCGGCATCGATTCGGTACAAAAGATGGGGGCGATCCGAGATCTCTTCGAGCGCGTGGGGCCGGGGGATGAGGTGGTGTTCCCGCGCAACAATACCGAAAAGGCCGCGAACGTGATCGCCGCCGCACCCGAGCGCGAGGAAGCGGTGCGCGCGGCGGAAGGCGGAATCGCGCGGATCATAGTGCGCCTTGAACCGAACCGGGATGAAACAGCGGCGTTTCTCGACGAGCCGACGGGTCCGCAGGCACTGAAGCTGCACGATGAACGCAACCGCCGGGCTCTATCCGTTATGCCGGAGGATATCGCCAATGCCGGCGTCCGCGCGTACCATCCGCTCCCGGCGCCCGAGGCGGAGACGTCACCGGATTGGAACTATCGCACTCTCTCTGATACATTGAGCATTCTCTCGTCACTGACGGGACTGCGTCCGGCGAGACGCGGAGAGGCCGGCTACGGCAGGCGATTCTGGAGACGGCTCCTGAAAGGCGGGCTACAGGGAGCCCTTTTTCATCTCGATACTCTTAACGAGGACCGAAGAGATCGACGGGACGGTACCGAGTGAAGGCCGGCGGCGGCCTCTGGGGCGACGGTGTCTTCGGCAGGAGGATCATGAGGATAGGCAAGCTCGGAGTGTCGGTAGTCGTCTTTCTTTGTTGGCTCGCTCCGCTCGTCGCAGCCGCCGACGCCGTGCCGCTGCGACAGGTGCTCGAGCGTACCGGCGCGCATCTCGCGTGGGATTCCTACCGCGACGTGGGAATGCTCTCTCAGGGCACGACGGTGGTGAACTTCGCTCCCGGGAGGACAACCGCGGTGCTGAACGGCTCCGAGAACCTGTACCTCGGGGACGTACGGATGGAGGGGAACGGCGAGGTCTACTTCAGCGAGGATGCCGTCACCCGCCTGGAGGAGGTGTTCGCTCCGCCGGAGCGCGACGGTGAAGGGCGGCAGGTCACGGCAATATTCATTGATCCCGGTCACGGGGGGAAGGACCCCGGCACGATCGGAAGGCACAAGGTCGACGGGGAGACCGTCGAAGTTCAGGAGAAGGACATCGTTCTCGAGGTAGGGAAACGGCTCGCGGAGCTGCTTTCCGAGCGGTACCCCCATAAGGAGGTCCTTTTGTCTCGGGAACGCGATGAGTATTTGACGCTGGAAGAACGTACCGAGCAAGCAAACGAGATCGAGGTGGACGAAAACGAGGCAATCGTCTATCTGTCGCTGCACGCAAACGCATCGCTTAACCGCAACGCCCGCGGATTCGAAGTGTGGTATCTGCCGCCGGAGTACCGACGGGATAATCTCATCGAGGCTCGAACGGCGGGTGTCGAGGATCCGGGAGTCCTCAACATCCTCAATACCATTCGGGAGGAAGAGCTGACCATCGAGAGCGTCCTGCTCGCCCGGCACATCGTCTCGGCCTTGGAGGGACGGATAGGGGAAGTCTCCCCGAGTCGAGGTATCAAAGAGGAATCCTGGTACGTGGTGCGCAACGCCAAGATGCCCTCGGTGCTGGTGGAGCTCGGGTTCGTGACGAACGGGGAGGAGATGCTGCGCCTACGGGACCAGGATTACTTGAACAAGCTGGCCGAGGCCATATACACTGGCATGCACACGTTCATCACGAGCTTCGAGGAGTAGATGCAGAAAGAGACTTCGCGTCCCGTTACCGACAAGTTCCTGATAGCAGCCGTGGGGCTCCTCGCGGCGGCTTTCCTCATTTCACTCGTTTTTTTTCTCACATTGCAGTGGAACCGCACGGAGCGGGTGCTGTTCTTTGCCGGCAATATGACGCGGGAAGTCGGGGCGGAACGGCGGATCGTCACGAACCATCATGAGCCCGAACGGGACACTCGGCTTCTCGTGGAAGAAGTGCTGCTCGGACCGACGTCGCTGTATCGCTCCCGCGTGCTTCCCAAACGGACCCGTTTGCAGCTTTTCGTGCTGCGCGACGACGTCGCCTACATCGACCTCAGCCGTGAAGCGCTTTTTCCCGGGGAGACGATGCTTCTCGATGTGGACGAATCCATAGCTGTGCTCAGGTACACGCTGCGGTACAACTTCCGCTTTCTCGACGATGTCGTGGTGACCATCGACGGTCAGCTACCCTACGAACCTCCCTATGTACCTGAAAATGGCCAAAATGAGGCATAGGTAGAATTCAGGAAAAAGTTGACAAGGAGCTTTGTGTTCGTATAATTGGGGATGAGGAAACGACCTCGCGTCAAACCGAAGAAAAGGAGCTGGGAATGAAACGGTCCTTGATGCTATTGCTTGTTGTTCTCGTGTGCTTCGCCGCACCGGTGTTTGGGGAAGAGACCACGCTCATCGACTTCTCGGAGTTGTTGGCCGACTATCCCGAGGAAAACCCGGTGAACCATCGGGATACGCTTCTCGATTATAGCGATCAGGCGGGCACCGTGTTCACTGAAGAAGAGAGGGCCGACATGAAGACCTCTCTGGCCATCGAACAGTGGGAGGTGGATCTGGCTTCCTCCTCGCGCTTTACGGAAACGTTGCGCAACTCCACGGTGCGACAGGCCTTCGTCCGGGAAGAGGCAGATCAGTTTGCCGAAGAGGCCGTCATGGGCGTACGCGTGTTCTTCCCGGAGGCACCGTACAACGGTTGGGCAATGGTTCGACCCCCGTTCGAGATACCCGCCTACGCTGATCCCACGGAGGTCGAGGACGACGAGACGCTGGTAACACCCGAGGACCAGGAGGGCAGCGGGGACAAGTACGTGGAGTACGGCGTGGTGAAGAACGTCGGCACTCTCGAATCGCTGTCCATGCACGTCTACGGTCTTAACTTCCCGCACGGCGTGAGCGTCGTGCTGCAGGATGAGAACAACGAGGAGCAGGAGATCTTCCTCGGGTACGCGGACTTCGAAGGTTGGCGGCGCCTCGAGTGGGAGAATCCGAATTACATCAGCGAAGTCAGAGATAGGGAGCTTCGGACCTTCCCCCTTTATCCGAACCTCCAGCCTATGCGCAAGCTTGTCGGCATCCGGATCTACAGGGACGCGGAAATGGAAGGCGGTGACTTCGTCGGATACTTCAAGGACATCAGGCTTACCTACGACCTGGCAACACTCGATACTGAGCAGGACATCGACAACGAAGAGGTCTGGGGTATTCTGAAGGAGCGGGAGGCTGCCCGTCGCCAGGCGGAGCTACGGCGGCTCGGCAACACGCAGATCCTGCGCTACCTCGAGCGACTGAAGCAGCATGATCCTGAAGCCGAAGAACAAGGAACCGATCTCTAGATATTCTTGACACGGGCCGTCGCGGCGGTGTGCGCAGGCACGCTCGTAAGCGACGGCTCAGGTTTCGGTTCTCCATGATCAACAGGCGGGGCCCCGAACGAGGCAATCGTTCGGGG
>JBKHEN010000087.1:0-10848 GCA_046540795.1 Spirochaetaceae bacterium
GCTTACTCCCCGCCTTACTCCCCGCCCTCTTCCTGAGCCTCAGGCTCCGACGTCCGGTCGTCATCGAAGTAGCGGTCCTCTTCTCCTAGGCGGATGGACTCCATCTGCCGCTGTAAGTTCAGCATGCGCTCGGCGCTGTCGAGCGTGCGTGCTGCGGGTGTAAAGGTGGGATCGATCTCAAGCGCGCGGCGGGAAAGTTGCACGGTTTGCTCGAGGTCTCCGTCTGCGTAGGCCTCGAGGGAGCTGAGATAGAAGTCTTCCACCCGATCCCGTTGCTCGCCCCGCCCCCGGTCACCGAGCTCGAAAGCGGCCTGGATGCTGAAACGGTCTATGCGGTCGACCTGGGTCGCGAGATCGAGAGTATAGTTCATTTGCAGGATCACCGCCGGAAATCCGACGGTGCTACCGAGAGTGAAGCGGGGATTTCCCCCGCGTAACTGGAAGCCGGTCTGGGTCGCGAGAAAATCGGTAATTTGCACCATGAGTCCCCCGGCGTACCCCGGAGGTTCGGGGGGATCTTCGGTGCCGAGCACGAAGGGGTAGGTATAGTCGAAGGCGAGCGTGAGAGGTCGTACCGGCACATAAGCGAGCCCGGCGGTAGCCTGTGAGGGGAGAGGCTCATCAAGGGCCGGAGGTCCGAGGTTGCGGGCTACGAGGCCGACCGAAAAGTTCTTACGTCGAGATTCGTGAAACTTTGCCAGGTTGAAGCGGGTCAGAACGCCCACGTCACCCATGAGCGATGCAGCCGACTGCCCCGGCGCGATAACCTCCGGAATGTGGCGATAGGCGGATTTGACGCTTGCCCCCACCGCGATACCGTGGAAATCAAAGCTATGCAGAAAGTTGTAGGAGACGTTCAGCCCCGCCACCGTTTCGGTGTAGCGAATGCTACTCTGTTGAAGGCCGTACCGGTCATATTCGGTAAAGGGCACATGGAGGAACTTCATCCCTGCTCCCATACCGAAATGCTCGAAGCGCGTGGTGTAGACGAGGCCCTCCATGTTTGCATCCGCGATTAGGTTGTTATGTCCGACCACCAGCTGCGTTTGATTCAGGCGCGAGCTTGCCGCGGGATTCGCTTCGAAGAATCCGTAATCCCGTGCTACGGCGGTGTAAGCGGAGGCCATCCCCTCCATCTCTCCGCCCATAGGGAGAAGGAGCGTGGGGAACGTGGTGAGGCCGGTGTTCCGGGGCGGAGCGAAGCCGGTCTCATCGGCAAACTCGTACATGAAATCCGGCCACCCGATACCGGACGCCGTGCCGATGGAGAGGAGGAAAATGATTATGGCCCACGCAATCCGCCTCATTTCCGTGATATATAATACCGCGGGGAGAGGTTTGTTTCAATTTGCCGCAAATCCATACATTTCCAGTGTCGACACCGTCAGGCGCCTTCCGTAGCCTGTCGATACCGTCAATAGGGTAATGCGAGGAGGGGATTCCTGACGTACCCGCGGGGACCAGCCCTGATTTTGATTCTTGTCGTAATATGTACGTTCTTGGGCGGGCAAGGGCTCGGTGCGTCCGGGAGTCAGGAACTATCCACCCGGGATGATGACCCCATCGCGGAGGCCAACGAGCTGGTGGATGAGGGACGACTCAACGAGGCGATGCGCATCCTCGAGGAGGCGGTGAGGGAGGATCCCGAGCTCATAGAGGCGTCCGAGCGCGTCATGAAACGGATCCGGGCCAAGCGAGAGGAGTACAATGACGAGTTCGAGCGCCTCATCGAGAATCTCACCGAGAGCCCTGAGGAGATCGAGCGCACCCTCGCCATCATCGATCGGATGGAGGAGCTCGACGAGTTTCCCAACCAGCGGGTCGTCGAGCAGGTGAGCGAGGCGCGTGTAATCGCCCAGCTGGCCTACGATCGAGATGTTGCAGCGAATATCATGGCGGAGGCAGCCGAGTTCATAGAAGAGGACCGCTATGCTGATGCGGTAGAACGGTATCTCTCCGGATTCGACCTTCAGCGGGAGCGATTCGAGGAGCGCGAGTATGGCAACGTCTTCCGAAATCGTGTCGACCGTGCCGTTACGGTGGTAGAGGAGGCCGGTCAGGCCTTCATTGAGGAGGCCAACGGATTTCGGGAGGCGGTGACCGGCCTCCAGGTTGCCGCCGATACGGGCACGACGATTCAGCTGTCGAGCCTGCTCGACGACTATACCGAGCGTTTCGAGCAAATCGACGCCCAGCGGGGAGAGATCACCGAAGCCGCCGACGATCTCGGGGAACAACGGGAAGAAGTCCGGGACCTATTCCCCGATGACCCGGTGGATTGGCACATCCGATTGATCCATGAGTTCACCGCCGGCCGGCCGGGGGTCGACAGGCCGGAGGGAATCGCCGGTGCCCTCCGGACCGCGCAAACGCGTACTCGTCGGGAGCTCGTGGCGGCCTTCGGCATCAAGGCCGATGAGAGCATTGCGGAGGGACACGAGGAAGCCGAGTCACGGGAATGGGAGGATGCGCTGTCCTCTTTCGATATCGGGGAGACCCAGGCCGCCGCGGCGCTCAGGCTATCCGCTGTCGGGACGGAGATTACGGCGGACGACGGTCTTGCCGAAGCCGCGGAGCTGCTGTCTTCGCCCATCCTCGGGATGTACGCGGCCGAATACGTACGGCGGGAGACGGCGGCGGTGCGTGGGGAGGTGGTCCGCCTCATGGCGGAGACGGACGCGGCCCGGGTGTCGCCGCGGGAGACCGACGATCTCGAGACGCTTGCAGGGGCAAAGAGCGCCCTGGGAGAGGTCGTGGCCGGTCTGACCGGAGAGTCGGACGCCTGGGCGGAGTTGTCGGACAGCTACAATGCCCTGGAGGTGGGCGACGATGCCGCCGCCGGCACCGAAGCGGATACACTCCTTGGGGAGACCGACGAGGCGCTCGAAACCCGACTAGAGGAGGTCACCGAGTACGAGATCGAAACGCTCGACCGCATTGCACAGCTTCGTGATGCGGAGTTCGGTAGCCGTTTCGCAACCGAGCAGCGTGCGCACGGGGAGGCGGTACGACTGATCGAGGGGGTGGAGGAAACCGTCGAGCAAGAGGTGGACGAGGTCGAGGTTCCGGAAGACGCGGATGACACCGAGGCAGCGGTGGAAGAGGTCACCGTAACCTACCGGTATCCGGATCAGGGCCTCGAAGTACTGCTCGAGGCGCAGGGCAACATCGACCTCCTACGGGCGGACGTAGCGGGGGCGCTGGATAGATACCGGGCTGAAGCAGAGTATGTCCGCAGCGATCAACGCATCGAGGCCCACATCGCCGAGACGCAACGTCTGCTCGAGGAGATAGACGCACTGGCGGAAGATGTGGCCTCGCGGATCACCGGCGCCCGGGATCAGATAGCCCGCGCGCAGGAGCTTCGGGAAGAAGGGGACGAGCTGGTTGCGGAAACGCGAACCGCCATCGCCAATCTGGAAGTCGAGCAGGCTCGTGAGTCGTGGAACGAAGCCCGGGACCGTTTCTACGAGTCCCTCGAGCTGCAGCAGGACGATGACTTTCGTGCCGAAACGGACGAGCTCGTCGCCGCCCTGGGTGCCGAGATTCAGGAGGCCCGCAACACGCAGGTGGTCGAGGAAGTGCGCGGGATGATCGACGAGGCGGAGTCGATGTACGACCGGGAGGAGTATCAGCAGTCACGGCAGCTGCTCATCGAGGCACGTGAGCTCTGGTCGGAGACCAACGTGGATCCGAACCCCGAAGTAGAGCGGCTGTTGAACTTCGTCAACGCGGCGTTGAACCTGGAGGGCACGCGTAGCCTTGCCGAGGGCGAGCCCCTCTACCCGGCGCTAAGCAGTTACTTGAATCTGGCACGGCAGGATTTTCGTCGGGCGGAGAACATCGCCTCGGGGGACGGTCTAACCGGGGAAGCGGAGCAGTTGCTCGATAGAGCCGAGCGGAACGTTGACAACGTCACCACGGTGCGGCCATACAATTGGGAAGCCCGGGTTCTGAAGCTGCGGATCCTGCAGCTCCGCGATGCGGAGGACTTTGACGAGGTCTTCGAACGGCGCTTCGAGGACGCCGTGGAGCGCAAGGAGGAGGATCCGCGGGAAGCGCTCACCGCCCTTGAAGCGCTGGCGGAAATCGATTCGGATTACCCGGGGTTGCAAGACCAGATTGCGGAGGTGGAGATCGAGTTGGGAATCCGGCCGGATCCGGTGACCGAGGCCCAGATCGCCGAATCGAATCGGCTGCAGCAGCGGGCCACGGAGTTGGCCGACGAGGGCGGTGAAGCGCAGCGGGAGGCGGCGATGTCCAACCTCGAGGAAGCGCTGGAGCTGAACCCGGACAACCGCGACGCGCAGTTGCTCCTCGACAGGCTGCGCATACAGAGCGGAGGTCAGGCCACCGTTACGCTGTCCTCGGCGGAAGAACAGCAGCTGCGTCGTGCGGAGGACCTCTTCATCGAGGACAATGCGGCCCAGGCCTATGCCATCGTACAGCGGTTGATGCAGGATGAGCAGAACCGGCGGTATCCGCCGCTGATCGATCTCGAGCAACGGATCGCGGACAGGTTGGGAATATGAGGATGAAGACCCTTTCCATAGGGGGGTGCTGCGTCGTGCCCGCCGGTCTCGCCGTTCTGATCTTTCTCATGACGGTAACGCCCGCCGCGGCGCAGGAGCTCTCCCGGGAGGAGGCGGATCTGTTCTTCGAGGAGCCGCGGCGGGTGGTATCGGAAGGTGCGTACTTCCCGGTTGCGCTATCCGGTCCCGATCGTCTGTACGTCGTTTATCAGGAGGTGGAGCGCGATGGGCCCGAAGAGGGTGAGATCTACATCTCCGTAGCCTCCTCCGAATCGGGCCGAGAGTGGGAGTACGAGGAGCGCGTGGCCGGGCCGATTCCCTACGAACGCGAGAGTCCTCCGGTCGTCTTCAACGCGGAGGTAACCGATGACGGAGAGATATTTCTGGCTCTTGTGGAGTCCGCAGACGAAACGCGCGTGTTGTCCTCGACAGACGGGGGAGAGAGCTTCGCCGAACGGGCGAGCCTGGAAACCGAGGTCACGAGCGTCGCCCCGAGGTTGGCCGTTGCCGACGACGGCGGCCTGCTCCTGTTCGTCAATCAGAACGTCGGCGGCTTCCAGAGCGTTCTCTATTCCCACTCTCGGGACGGACGGAGCTGGACCTCCTTCCAAGACCTGGTCGAGGGGGACGAGATCGGCTTCAGCTTTCTGCCGGACCACGCCGACGTCGACGGCAGAGACTACGTGATCTTTCAGGGGGTCAATCCGAACGAGGCGCCGACGTATCAGCTCTACCTGAAGGAGAGTACCGACGGCGGGCGTTCCTGGGGATCCTCCCAGTTGGTGACGGACTTCACTACCGGGGATGAATCGGGTTCGTCTATCGATTACGACAATCAACGGCCGTTCATCGAAGCGGAGAACGGCGTCCTCGGACTGACGTGGGAGCGCCGCGGAGGAACCGGCACCTCCCGTGCGTTCTATGCGCGCCTCCGGACCGACGGTTCTATCGAGGGAAACCCGCAAGCGGTGAGCAGCGAAGCGGACCCCGCCTCGTATCCGCAGATCGTCCGGCGTGGTGGAGAATCCGTGATGTTGTGGTTCAGTAACCGGAACGACCGTTCGCGGGTCATGGTTGCCGCGCGGGAAGGAGGTACGTGGCGAAGACGGGAGCTCGGCAGCGTGAGCGGCTCATCGACCTTCGGTAGTCCGGTGGTGCACCGGGAGCGGCTGCACGTGTTCTGGCAGAACCGTCCCGATGACGACGATCCGGGACTGGCATACCTCGAGCCTGATCAATACGCTGAGCCGCCCCCGGTTCGTCCGACAAACTTCGTACTCGGCCGCCGCTCCCGGCAGGAGCGGGCGGAGTTCGAATGGGAGGAGCCGGAGGATCCGGCGGGCATAGAGGGCTACAGTGTGGTCTGGACTCAAGATCCGGACGCTCCCGTGCCGCGAGAGGTGGACTATCGCCCGCCGACCGGATCGGCCAGTTTCCGGGCGGATGAGGACGGTCCGTGGTATATGCGGATAGCGGCGGTCGACCGGGCGGGCAATTGGTCGGCGCCGGAAACCGTACGTTTCTATCGTGATAGGACCCCGCCGCCACCGGTTACCTTCGAGGAGCCGGACACCGACGAGGACGGCTTCCTCACGTCGAACACCTTCACTATCGAATGGGAGCCGAGCGAAGAAGTGGAGGACCTTGCCGGCTACAGCGTCGGACTGCGGCGTCTGGGACCGGGCGGCGCGGATGAGCCGGAGGAGTACAACGCCTCGGTGCAACTGCCCGAACGCATTCGCACCCGCGCTCCTCGTCTTTCACGGGACAACATCGACAACGGGCTCTGGGCACTGAGCGTGGCACCCATCGACGAGGTGGGTAACGTGGGCGAGCCGCGAACGGTGTTCCTGAGGCTGAACAAGTATGTACCGGTCACCGAGGTCTATCGGATCGCCGACGAGCAGGACATGCTCAAACGCTATAATCTTCGAATAGAGGGTCGCGGCTTCACGGCAAACGGCCTCATCGACCGGATCATCCTCGACGAGGACGGAGAGCCGCCGTACGACCACGTGTTCTCCCGCGAACAGGGTGACTACGAGATCGTAGACAACCGGACCATTGAAGGGCCGACGGTGGATACGATCGAGACGGGCCGGTATCAGGTTATTCTGAGCCATACCGACCGTGGACTCTATACGGCGCCCCTGGGGCTGTCCTTCCAAGCGCCCGGTACGGTGACCTTCGGGGACTTCCGCCGGGCACAGGCGCCCACGTTCACGCTGGATGACGGGGCGTGGTGGCGTCTGGACGGCTGGGACCCGATCGTGTTGACGGCGGTGGCTCTGTTGGGGTTGGTTGCGCTGTTTTCTACGACGCGCCTGGTGGCGGTCGTACGGGAAGGAAGAGAGCTGCAGCTGGAGGTACGGGCGCTCATGTCGGGCGACCCCATGCCGCGGGAGCAAAAGCAGCGAAGGTTGGAAACCATGATTCGAAAACGAACCAGTTTGCGTGTGAAGTTCAGTGTTTTCGTGGTGGTCCTCGTAGTGTCGGTGATCGTGGCCCTGGCGTTGATTCTCGGCAGTGCGGCACTGGAGCGACAGGAACGCACCCTGGCGGCCGGTTTGGAACAACGGGTGCGGGTGCTCCTCGACAGCGTGACAAATCAGGCGGAGGATCTGCTGTCGAACCCGTCGGATAACCGCGTGGAATTGGAGACGCTGGCCGACCAGGCAAACGTCATGGACGAGGCGCTCTACATCACGATTACGGGACCCGCGCGCGACGGCGACGGCTTCGACGCGGTGTGGGCCACGAGCGACCCGGTGATCAGCGGTGAGGAACCGGCCGACGGCGGGATCTCCCGAAGCCTCGACACGGACGACCTCGTCGCCGGAGAATCTCGTCTGGAAGACCCGGTGACCGAATCGGCTGCGGAGATCGAGGAACGGATCAATGAGGAAGCGCGCACCGTTCTCGGCGACATTCCACGTCAGCTTGCGGAGGTCCGGGCGGAGCTATCTCAGCTTCTCTCGGAGGGTGTTTCGGAGGATGATCCGGAGTTGATCGACCTGGACACGACTCAGCGCAATCTCCAGCAGCGCCAGTCGGCGCAATTGCAGGAGGTGGGAAGCGTGTTCCGGAGCGAGCCACCCTACGAGCCGGATGAGCTGTCCACCGAGCAGACGCAGTTCGTGTTCTATCAACCCGTCGTGTTTGCCAGGGCGCAGGAGGACCCGGAGACCGCTCGCTATCATCGGGGTCTGGTGCGCGTCGGGGTTTCCACAGATCTCATTCTCGAAGAGATCGACACGGCGCGGAGGCAGCTAATCATAAGCACGGGGATTGTCGCGCTCGGTGCGCTCGCCGGCGGGATTGCCGGTGCATGGCTTCTTGCTACCATTGTCGTCATTCCGATTCGACGGCTGGTGGAGGGCGTCGCCGTTATTCGCGACACGGAACAGAAGGAGAAGCTGCGGGACCACGTTATCAACGTGCGAACACGCGATGAGCTCGCGGAACTGGCGGAAACCGTGAACTCCATGACTCAGGGACTTGTCAGGGCGGCGGAGGCAAACCGGGATCTTACCGTCGGCAAGGAGGTGCAGAAGAAGTTCATTCCGCTCGTCGAGGACGAGGAGCGGCGGAAGCTCACCATGGCGCGGGAGGATCTTCCGGGTGCCGAGTTTGCCGGATACTACGAGGGTGCAAAAGGCGTCTCGGGAGACTATTTCCGCTACGAGAAGCTCGACGACGAACACTACGCGATCATCAAGTGCGACATCGCCGGCAAGGGAGTGTCCGCTGCCCTCATCATGGTGCAGGTTGCCACCTTGTTCACGAATTACTTCCGCGATTGGACGCTTCGGACCAAGGGACTCCGGCTGGGGGGCTTTGTGACGCAGGTAAACGACATCATAGCGAGCATCGGCTTCGAAGGACGATTTGCGGCGTTTACCGCCGGAATTCTAAACGTCAGGACCGGAAGCATACGCCTCTGTAATGCCGGCGACACGAAGGTACATGTCTACAGCGCCGAGGAGCGCCGTGTCGTGGAGCGGGACCTCCCGCGGGCACCGGCGGCGGGGGTGTTCACCAGCGACATGCTGCCGAGCGGCTTCCCCGAGGTCGACCAACACCTGCAGTCCGGAGACGTACTTCTGCTCTTCACCGACGGTGTCGAAGAGGCCAAACGAACGTTGCGCGGACCGGACTACAAACCGATGATGCTCTCCGAGGAGGACATGAGCGAAGGGCGTACACCTGACTGGCTTGCTCCGTTGCTCGAGGACAAGAGCGTGACGCGAAAGCAGACGGGGGCACTCGAGGAAGAGTTCGGGATACCGCGGATTCACGAAATCGTCGATGCGTTCGAAAACCGCGGGCGGTATCGACTGCGGAAGGTGAACGACCCGGACGGGCAGGAGGAGCTGGTTTTCGACTTCACCGAAGCGGGTGCGGGCCTGGACCAGTTGGTTTTGGCCCTCGTTTCGGTTGAAAAGGTCTTTCGGCTGTATCGCCCCGCTGATGCAACCCCGGAGGATCGAGTGCAGGTGGACGTCGAGATCGACGACTTCCTCAAGAAGCACTTCCGGGAGTACGACCGATTCTTCCGTTACCCGGTTACCGTGGAGGAACAGGAGGCGCACTACCGTTACTACGCCCGACTACGGGAAGACGAGCAGTACGACGACCTGACGGTTCTCATGATCCGCAAGCGATGAGGCGTATGGTCACACGCGAGAGTGCCGATACTGGTAACGTGAGCCGCATCGGGAAGCCCGACCGGGGGACCGGATCGCATGAAACGCAGTCGCTTTTTCTGTGAAAACTGCGGCGCCGAAGTGCGTGCGGATGCTCGGGTCTGCCCGAAGTGCGGCAGATTTTTCCAGGCCGTGCGCTGTCCCAACTGCGGCTACACCGGAGAGGGGAGAGAGTTCCTCTACGGCTGTCCGAGCTGCGGGTACAGCGGGGGCGATATGCGCGGTGGGAGCCGAAGACGCGGAGGACGGGAAGAATGGTACGACGCGGAAGCGTTGCAGCGAGCGATGGAGGAGCCGGCGGGACGCGGCTTCCGGCGCGGCAATCGCCGACGCGCGCCGCCGGAGTGGGTGTATTGGCTGGCTTTCGGGTTGCTTGCGATCGCCTTCGTCGTTGCGGCCGTCATGTACGTGAACATTTCATGAGTTTCATGAGACCGAGAATCCGTCGCCGGGTATTCCCGCTGGAAACCCGCCGTACGGGATTGTTGATCATTGCCTGCCTCCTGCTGCTTCCGGTGGCGGCGGTACGGCTGGCGGCACAGGATGCTCCCTCCGCCGCCGAGACCGAGGGAGGCCTTCCTGCGGGTTTCGGCAATGTCGAGCTCGGCATGGATATCGACACCGTGAAGGAACGCTTACAGGAGGATCGTAACTTCCGCTATCGGGGGGATCCGGACGTCACGCTCACGCCGGCGCGGGATCAACAGGTAATCGAGGTGGAGGGGCTTCTGTTCGTGGACCGCGCGTTTCTGCAGTTCCATGATGGAGAGTTGTACATCCTCATACTTCATCTTAACCGCGACCGCCTCGACTATTACACCTTGTATACGGACTTCGATGCCAAGTTCGGTGAGCCGACGGTGTTTCATCCGCGGCAGGTCGTGTGGGAATCCGAGGAGGTCCGCCTGTCACTCGAGCGCCCGCTTACGGTGAAGTACGTTCTGCGGCCGGTATTCGAAAGCATCGTGGCCGCCGGGGAGATGGAACGCTCAGAACGTGATCGGTCGCGGGAGGAGTTCCTTGAGCAGTTCTAGTCGAAATTGCCGCCGTGACCCGCCCGCCCTTCGGGGGGAGCGTCGGAAACCGTCTCGCCGTCGGAGTTGCTCCGTTGCCACCGCGGCTCTCTTTGTCGGCCTGCTTGTCCTGGGAGCGGCATCCGTGGCCGCCTGCGACGGCGGGGAGGAGCGTCTCGGCGACGGCGCGGAGATCGGGATAAAGATCGGCAATGCGGAGCTGACCGTCGAGATTGTCGCCACCCCCGAGAGCCGGCGCCGAGGACTCATGCACCGGGAAGACCTTCCCGAGGATCGGGGAATGCTCTTCGTCTTTCCGGACTCGGAACCCCGGTCGTTTTGGATGAAGGATACTTCGATCCCGCTCTCCATCGCGTATATCGCCGAAGACGGCACCATTACGCAAGTGGAGGAGCTCGAGCCGTATTCCCGGGAGACGGTTCCCTCGCGTAGGCCCGTTCGATATGCCCTCGAGGTCAACCGCGGAACGTTTGCGCGTCACGGGGTGGGCCCGGGAGACCGGGTGCGGATACCCCGAGGCGTGGAGGAGATCGCCGAGTAGCGCACGCGCCGGCAGCGGCAGTCTCACCGGCGCCG
>JBKHEN010000088.1:0-10632 GCA_046540795.1 Spirochaetaceae bacterium
CCGCCACGGACCCCGCCACGGACCCCGCCGTGCGGCCCGCCCGCGGGAGCCGTTACTTGTTACGGCCCATCGTAAGCATTCGGACCGTGCCCTGCAGCTCTTCTATCCGTTTCTTCTGCGCCGCGATCACGGCAAAAAAGTCCTCCGGGGAGATGCCCGCCCGGCGCATGTCCTCCACTCCTTCGACGTCTGTGAAGTCGTTTTGGGCCTCTATCGCGGCGAGCCCGAAGGAATCCTCGTACTCCTCGCGATCGAGGGGCATGTTCGGAAACTGCGGAGACTGGAGAAGCTTCTGGGCGATGCGGTCGATCTCCCGCGAGACAAGGGAGTCTTCCCGTTCCACCACCACCGGCTGCAGTCCCTTCACCGCCGCTCCGACGGCCTTGTCCTGGTAGAGAAAGCCGAGGCAACCCAGCTCGATTTCCAGATTCTTCGAAATCAGATCCCGCAGATTGTAGCCGATCTCAAGATCCTCCGGTGATTCCCCCATATTGAGAACCAAGTGGGGCATGAGCGTGGCGATCGTTTGCCTGGCCTCCGTCCCCGCCCGAGGAGAGATGCTGTGAATCTTCTCGAGGATCTGCGCGATAGTCGGCGTGGCTCCGGGGGTTTTGTCCTTTACCACGTTCTTGAGATAGCTGACCGCCTTCTTGGGAGTCGAGAGCGAGCGCTGTAGCTGACGAAAGACGGCATTCTTCAGGAAGTTGTAAGCGTTGAGAATGGCCGGCGTCTGGGGCGTGCTGACGATTATGCCGGAGTTTGCGATGAGAAAGAAATCGATGACGTTCAGCCCGGTGCCGGAACCGAGGTCGAGAATAACAAAATCCGCATCCAGTTTCTCTATTCGGGAGATGAGGGACCGGCGCTGGGCGTGGACGAGATTTGCGGTGCCCGTGACGAGCACGTCGCCTGCGATGAACTTCAGATTGGTATATGGGGTGTCCACGATGATGTTCTCGAAACCAAGGGACTTGTCCGAGACGAAGTTGCCGATTCCGGCTTGTCGATTCTTGAGGCCCAGGTAGGTGTGCAGGTTGGAACCGCCGAGGTCGAGGTCTACGAGCACGGTCCGTCGGCCGTAGGCGGCGAGCATGATGCCGAGGTTGGCACTGAGAATGGACTTGCCTACGCCGCCCTTGCCGCTGGCTACGGGGATGACCTTTCGGAGCCGGCTCTGATTGATGATCATCCGTTGGGTCTCACCTCCACGTGCGCTCATCCCATTATACGAAATTTTGCCCCGAATGGACCAGCGGGTGGCAAACAAGGCCGTAGTGGCCGATAATCCGTGCTAGATGCGACGCTCTCCCCTTTTTCTTCATCTCGTAAACCGCTATAGTATTGAACGGGGCGCATGATGGAGGATTTCGACCTACATCCTGTTCGGCGGGTTTTTCGCCTCGACGAAGAATGCTATGTCATCTACCTCGGCCGTGACGTGGAGGATTACAAGCCGTTTCTTCGTGTCGGCACCGCTCGCGATCTTCCCGCGGAGGTTCGTCCGCTGGTCTACTCGGTGGTCGTAACGGACCTTCTCCCCGGAAGCCCCTTGCTCGAACAGCAGAACGTGCCGCCCGGATTCGAAGAGTTTCGGTACATCGGAGATCCCGACACGGTGGAGCGGTTCAAGCGCTACCTCCGTCACACCGAAGTGCCCACGGTCGGATACCAGGAAGCCCACGAAGAGCTCGAGGAGCAGGGCGCCTACGCGTATTTCTACGACGACGGTAATCTCAGGCTCAAGTTCGATAAGAACGAGATCTTCAATCTCAAGCGCCGAGAGGAAGCGGACGCCCATTATCCGGAGCGGGCTCGGCGGATCAAGAAACTCTTTCTCGGCAGTCGCACGCGATATCCCTCCCGTGCCTTCGAGGGTGCAGGCTTTTTCGTCGCTCACGGCATCCCGTATCTCTACAGCCGAGGTCGCCTCGCCGCGCTGGAAACGGACCGGGAGTATTTTTCAGCGTTGGCCGCACGGGGCATAGACCCTGACCGGGTCTCGGCGGTGGTTACCCAGGAGCCGGACGAGGGGTTCGTACGGCTCCTGAAGCGGGTTCGTGGCACCGGGCAGCTTCGTATCGAGAGCGAGCAACCGGAGGCGCTGCGGCCCCTTACCGAGCTATTCGCCGGTGACGGTAAGCTCGCTCTGGACTACGAAATCACGCGGTTGCCGACGGACCGCTACGTGCAGCTTCTCGATTTTCGCATACAGTCAACCGGATCGGTCAGGCTGATCGAACGCACCGACACGCCGGTCACCATTGCCGTTCCCGTGACGGGGACCGAGGGAGCCCGAGGGGGCAGGAAAGGCGGCGCCCGCGGGGGAAAGACGGCCGACGGTGCCGGGCGCGCGGAAGCGGCTCGTCTGACGCTCGATCCGGTGGCCGGCCGCCTGAGCTATACCGGACCGGACGGCTCGATCGAGGCCTCCCTCATCGACGGCGCACCGTACCGGTTGCAGGACGGGGGCGCGCCTCAGGCGGACCGTCTCGTTTCTGAATACGTGCCCGGGGCTACCGCAGGCTCGCGCTCGGATTCCCTGAGTCCGGCAGAGGACGCCGCGGCGGGAGCAATGTCGGAGTTCTTCCGGCTTGCCGGCTCCGGCGCCGACACACAGGCCGCGGTCCGGGCGGTGCGTAGTGCTTTCGATGCGCTCGAGGGCTCGCCGTCGCCGGTGTTCTGGCTCTACCTGGAGAACGTGCGGGCGGTGGCCCGGGTATTGGCCGCGCGTCGCCCCGAGAGCGGCGGCTACCGCCGGTTCCTTCAGGCCCTGCCGAAACCCACGGACGCTCCGGGGAGCGCGCAGAACCTGCCCCTTATCGGAGAGCTCTTCGTGAGCAGCCCTGAGGAACTGCAGGCCCGTGGCTCCGGGAGGGGATCCGGGGATGCAGCCCGCGGAGGCGGGAACGCGTCAACGCCGGCAACTCCGGTACTACTCTACCGTCTGGCGCAGTCGGTGGGCTCGGACGCGGTCGCCTTTGCCGAAGAGCTCGAAGAACGTTACCGGGAAGAGCTTGCTCCGCCGGAGGAGTCGGTCTTTGAGGACGAGCAGGAGCGCCTCTACGACCTCCTCGCGGGGCTGGATCTGGTGAAGGCCCGGATACCGCGGGCACAGCGTACCGAAGCTCGGGAGCGAGAAGAAGCGCAGCGGCTGGAGCGTGAGAAGACACGGGCCCAGCGGAAGGCCACCGGCGCGCGAACCGGCGGTGAAGCTCATGAGTCCCCCCGGGTACGCAAGCGCAAACGTGCCGTGCGGCGCCGGGGCGCAGCGGTCATCGCGGGGCTCGCGTTGCTGTTGCTTCTCGGCGGTCTCGGGTATTACCTGTGGGGACCGGGGCTTCCCGGCCCGGAATCGGAGGAGAGCGCCGTGGCCGAGGGGGGCGACGACGCCGACCGAGGCCCCGACGCCGACGCCGATCGAGGATCCGAAAGCGGTAACGGCACCGATCCCGACGCCGACACCGGTACCGGCACGGATACCGACACTGCGGAGGATGAGCCGGAGGCTGCGGCGGAGGAAGAGGAAACCGACGGGGACGCTTCCCCGGCGGAGGACGGCGCCGGGGCAGAGGAGGAAGAGGCGGCACAGCGTGCCGCCGAGGCGCTCGCCGAGGCGGACATCCCCGGCCTCGAGCCGAGAGAGTCCGATAGCGGCATCGTCATCACCGTTATTGACATCATATTCATGGCAAATAGAATTGCAGTAGATAACGGGTACCGAGCGATGGGCGGACCGGAGGATGCCGGGCCCGACCCGGATTGGATATACCCGGGGAATGCACTCGCATTGCCGGACGGGACGACGCATACGGTGATAGAGGGCGACACGATTTGGGACATTGCCGCCGACTTCATAGAGCGGGAGCTGGCCTCCCACTATGAAGAATACGACGATCTGATCGTGCGTTATGAGGACGGTGAGATAGGGCATGACGACCTGCTCGACCGGCTCGCGTCTCTCAGCGACGCGACTCACGCCGAGAACTTCGAATCCCTGTTACAACGGACAATCGAGGAGGTGCGGGCGGAATAGCAATGCAGTCACATAAGTTTGGTCACGAAAATTGCGAGTCGGCGAGGATGTGCTATAATTTGATGCAGAACGGCGTATCCGAAGACTTTACCAGATCAAAGGAGTGTTAGTATGCCAGGTCTTCCAAAGAGTCCGAACGTTTTTCATCCAACAAAGCCGAGTGCCGTAGGATCGAGAAACAGCCTCGCACAAGAGGGTCGGTCGCAGAAGGACGAGTATAAGCAGCTCATCGAAGAGGAGACGGAGAATATTCTCAACGATATATCCGTCAAGCTACCCAACGAGGTGCTCGAGCAGCTCGATGTCATGGGTGGTATCAAAGAGAAGCTGTACAACTACTTCAATCAGAACTACCAGAACATGTTCAACCGGTACATGACCACCACTGAAGACGAGATGGTGAAGAAAATCCGGAACTATGTCGATCGCGAGGAAAACAAGGTGCTCGCCCGCTATACGCCCAAGGAGATCACCGCAATCCTCGATGAGATCGGCGGCGCGGACAAGTTCAACACCGGTGAGATCGAGAAATCGATCGTGAACATGTACGGACATCTGCAGGGACACCTGCAGAGGGGTCTCAACGACCTCGAGAACGACACGAACTCCCTTCTGCGGCAGAAGACGGATGTCGGAGCGTTCATCAGAGGGGAGAACGCGTACTCCATCGTCAAGTGCGCCTTCAAAGACAACATCAACAAGCCGAAGACGGTCACCGATGTCAAGCTTTCGGTGAACATTCTCGACTCCGAGCTCATCAGTCCGATCTTCCAGTATCAAGCCACGGTGGAGTATCTGATCAAGGATCAGATCTCTCGGACCATCACGAACCTGATCGACCGGGAGATCGAGCGGTTCCAGGACGAGCTCGTCGATGAGGGCAAGGAGGAGCTCTCGGATTCGGAGATTATCTTCGAGAAGATCAAACGGGTTCCGAACTACACCGACGACGAGACCGAAGACGAACAGTCCAATCGCTATCGATTCATGGCGAAGCACCTCATTGAAAAGATCGAGGGGCTCCGGGCGGAGATCGACCCGAAGGAATTCGATCCGCTGAACATCCGCGAGAACATCAAGAAGATCATCGACATGGAGAACATCCGAAACCGCGGATTCAACACGGCGATCAACTCCCTCACCTCAATCCTCGATACCTCCAAGATGGGCTATCAGTACATCGAGAACCTGAAGAACGCGCGCGAGCTCGTCATCCGCGAGTACGAGGACACCGTAACGGACCGGCTTCCGGACGAGCGCTATCAGATGCGGCTGAAGTACTACGATGCCGAGCAGCTCGCCAAGGAGCAGCAAGCCTACGACCGGCAGATGGAAGCCTTCACCACTGAGATCTCGCATCTCTATGACGTGGTGGAAGCCGTCTACCAGAGCGGCAAATCCAGTTTCAAGGTCGATGATTTCGACGATCTTGCCAAGCGCGTGCGCGGCCGGGTCCGCCGGGTCCGCGAGGAGCGCAACGAGCCGCTGTATGAAGACGTACAGAAAACCTGGAACGAGATCGTGCGTATTCGGGCGGACGAGACCGACGTAGAGAAACTCAACCGAACCTATCTCTACGAAAAGGACCTCCTGAAGAAGATGCTACGGAAGTCGCAGGATCGCATTCAGGAAACCTTCGGCTTCCAGAATCCCAAGAGTCGTGTCGTCCTCGACCAGCGAGCGCAGTTCCTCGAGAAGCAGTTCGAGGATTTCGATTATATGATCAACCCCTATCATATCCAGCCGGGCCTGATCCTCGATGTGGATATTACCAGCATCAAACGGAAGAAGTTCACGCTCAACGGAATGGCAAACGTCCTGAACGAGTTCCTCCACGGTATCTCGAAGGGCTTCCAGGACGCGGCGTTTGCTCAGTTCAAACGGCGGCGTTCTACGGTGCGTGAAGATCTCGACCAGAGCTTTTCGCAGGAAGGGGTCGGTGAGGCGCGGAAACAGAGCCTCTCGGAGAGTTACTATCAGCAGGGAGGTGAGCAGTCGGACGCCAACGTAAAGGGCAAGGCCGACGTAACGCCTCCGAAGAAGAAGGGCAAGGGATCCTCATCGAGTGACCTCGAAGAGCTGTAGGTTATGGAAAACACCCTGAATCTCCTTTCGCGCAGAGCGGGTTTCAACACCGCTCTGCGCCATTTTAAGACTGCCAATGCGTTCGCGCGGGAAGTGCAGGACGGTTACAACCTGGCCGATTTGATAAATGAATCGCTTGCCGAGGGCGAGATTGCCCGGTACCAGGTGCGGGCCCTTCTCAGCGCGTTGCTGGTGGACAAGTTCGACTACGCCTACAAGGCCCATAATCTCAAGGAAACCGTCGAGGGGGTGGATAAGCTCGTCGACAAGGTCTCGGGTTGGGGGCGGATGCAGTTCGTCCTTGCGTATCATCATCCCCAGGCGGGGTTGTTCGTCCTCAATCCCAAGAGCAAGACACAGTGGGAGGATACGCTTCCCTTTATGCAGGACGAGCTGATTGTCGTGTATGCCGGATCGGTGGACGGGGAGCTCAACGACAAGGTGCTCCGCGGCGCGGTCGACGACCTCATCACGCTGCTCTACGGCGGCACGGTGCGGGACAAGAAGGACTATCGCGGCACCGGCGCGGCCGGCGCAAAATCCCGCGAAGCGGCGAAGGAGGAGGCCCCGCGGCACGGGCAGCCGGCAGCCGGAGCGGCGGAGGCTCCGCCGAGCCAGGCTCCACCGGGCAAGAAACGGCGAATCACGCCGAAGTACTCCGTGCTCGTGACCAATGAGCTCTTTCATAACGGAAACGTCGAGGCGTGGAAGAAGATCATCGAGAGCTACAAGGCGAAATACCCCGACCTCGATGTCCTGATCTGGTACGAGAACGAGCGTATCAACGACCTCAACAGCCTATTCAAGTGGGGCAAAGTCAAGCACGGCACTCCCATCATGTTCAGCGTGGTGGGCGAAGACATCAAAGGCGTGTCCAAGCTCCAGCGATATCTCTACGAAGGGGCCAGCCCGCGCTTTGAGGCCTTCCTCAAAGGCGGCGTGGGGCGCACACTGGATCTCTTCTGAAATACCATATGAGAGGCGGATATGGGACGTATCTACTCCTTCAATAGCTCGGAATTCATCACCGATCCTTCGGTGCTCGAGACCATCGGTAGCCGGGCCGCACGGGTCATGGAACTGGCCTCCCTGGGTGCGCCGATCGCTCCGGGCTTCATCATCTCAAACGAGTTACTCGGCGAGATCGTCGAGGATCCCCAGGCGGCGTACGACTTCTACAAGGAGCCGATCGCCCGCATGGAACAGATCCTCGAAAAGGGCTTCAACGACAAGGTCAATCCGCTTCTTGTAAAGGTGGCCGAGAGTCCAACCCTGAACATGGTGCGCACCCTGTCGTCGATACACAACATCGGTCTCGGGGATCATACGGTGGACGGATTCGGAAGCTTCGTCGGCGAGGGATTTGCGTATCACGAATACGGCAACCTCGTGCAGAAGATCCTAGAGCTCGAGTTGCTCACCGATGTCGAGAAGAATCGGGCCAAGAAGCTGCAGGCGTATCGGGATGAGCTGAAGAAGGCCACCGGCGGGAAAAGGGTCAAGAAGAACGAGGTGAAGGCGGCTCTCGACAACGGGCGGGATCTCCTGCCGGAAGAGATATTTACCAACATGCACGCCCAGCTGCTGTATGTGGTGAAGATCTTCCATGCATTGTTCCAGGCCAGCACGTCCAGTATTGACTCCTCCTTGGTCGTGCAGGGGATGGTGTTCGGGAACTTCGGGAAGAACTCCGGTTTCGGTAGCTTCTACACTCACGACATCATCGAAGGCGACAATCGGATCAGCGGGGAGTACTTCGAGCAGGCCTTTGACGCCCGTGAGAAAGAGGGCGTTCCCTTGGAGCAGGTGTCGAAGGGACTGTACAAGGAGCTCAACCGCATCGGCGGGGAGCTTGAGAAGCACTTCAAGGAGATACGCAACGTACGCTTCACCGTTGAGAACGGAAAGCTCTGGGTTATTGACCAGAATCCGGTGCCGAACAAGTCCACGCAGGCGGAGATCAAGACGTTGCTGGATCTGCACAGGCAGAAGGTCGTGGACGACGATTATGTCATCCAGGCCATCAAGCCTGGACGTTTGAGCGAAATACTGCATCCGGCTCTCGACGTGAGTTCCGTAACCGAGTTCAAGACCGCCACCGGCGGGATCGCGGGAGCCGTCGGAGCCGCCATCGGCCGCGTCTACTTCTCCACCGACGAGCTCTTGAAGGCGCACAAGCGGGCCATTCAGGAGAATCAACCTGCCGATTTCGTCCTTGCCATGCCCTCGACCTTCGCCGAGGATGTGAAGGCGATCGAGGTGGCACGGGGCGTGTTGACCTCGGAGGGCGGCTACGCCTCTCATGCACCGGTGGTGGCCCGAAGCTTGGGGAAAGTGGCGCTCGTGTATCCGGGGATCCGCTTCCGGAAGAAGTCTATGAAGATCGGCGATGTGGAGGTGAAAGAGGGCGAGTACATCACTCTCAACGTCCCGTATTACGAGAAGCCTACCGTTTACTTCGGTCAGGCCCGGCTGAGCAAGCCGACCCCGGAGGGAAGCGGGCTGCTCGAGTTCCTCGACATCGTTCAGCGGCGGATCGACGGATTCGACGTGCACGCCAACGCGGACCAGCCGAAAGACGCGGAGCTCGCCCTCACCTTCAAAGCCCACGGGATCGGTTTGTGCCGGACGGAGCACATGTTCTTCGCCGAGGATCGGATCAACACGTTCCGCTCGATGATTATCGTGGACTCCTCGGAGGAGCGGAAGAAGGTACTCGATCAACTCGAGCCCATGCAGATGGACGACTTCTACCAGCTCTTCAAGATCATGGAGGGCCTGCCGGTGACCATCCGGCTCCTCGATGCCCCGTTACATGAGTTCCTGCCGCATACGCAGGATTCTATGAAGCAGTTCGTGCAGTTCTTTCAGAAGGGGCACCCGGACGTCGGCGAGAAAGAGGTGAAGCTGCGCTGCGACCTGCTCGAGGAGTTCAATCCCATGCTCGGGCATCGCGGGATCCGCGTGGCTGTCTCTTATCCGGAGATATACAACATGCAGGTGCGCGCAATCTTCAAGGCAGCCTACAAGCTCAAGGCGGACGAAGGCGTGGAGGTTGTCCCGGAGATTATGATTCCTCTGGTCATGACGGCCAATGAGCTGAAGACCATCCGGAACGGAAAGCGCATCGAAGGAAAGTCCATTGCGGGCATCCAGGATATCGAAGAGAACGTTCGTGCGGAGATGAAGATGCAGGAGCCCATCGAGTACAAGGTGGGCACGATGATCGAATTGCCGGCGGCGGCGCTGCAGGCGGATCGGGTGGCACGGTACGCGGAGTTCTTCAGCTTCGGTACGAATGACCTGACGCAGACCACCAATGGGTTGTCGCGGGACGACTTCAACAATTTCTTCTCCGACTACAACGAGTTCGACCTCCTCGAGGAGAACCCCTTCAAGGTGCTCGGCGAACAGGTCAAGGAGATGATCGCCATTGCCGCGGAGCGGGGGCGGCTTACCCGGCCGGACCTGAATCTGGGGCTCTGCGGGGAGCACGGTGCGGAGCCGGAAAACATCCCCTTTGCCAAGGACTGCGGCCTGGACTACGTGTCCACCTCTCCCTACGGCATTCCCATTGCCAAGTTGGCCATCGCACAGATGAACATTGAGCGGGAACGGGAAGAGGCAAAAGCGTAGTGCCGTCGAAGTAGCTCGGTCTCTGCCGCGTCCTACGAGTATGAGTACAGCAGCCGGCGCGTGACTGCCCGCTATCCCGACGTGCCGCCGGGGCCGGCTGCTTGCAGCACCTCCCGGGCCCGATCGAGGGATGTAGTGCAATCGAGGTTGAGGGGCGTCACCGAGACCACGCCGTCGACGGCAAAGGCGTATATGTCGTCATCCGGGGCCAATCGAGCGGGATCGACGGCGACCGTAGTGACGGCCGCAGCGATGGGCGTGTCGACGCGGGGGTTCGAGATCTCGCTGTGGAAATAGTGCTCCCGCGAAAGACGGGTGATACGCTCCTCGGTTCCGGGAGGACAGCCGTTGGGTACATCGATCTTGAGGAAGTCGAACGGGAGCGGCCGCCCTTGGGCGGTCAGCACCAACAGGCGTTCGGCATAGCGGCGCGTTACGCGAATGGGCTCCTCCCAGTCCAGATCTCCATAGACGTAGTGGTGCTCTATCTCCGTCTCTCGGGAGATCGCGAGTGCCGGAATGCCGGCTGACGCCGCCTGCAGCGCGGCCCCCACGGTACCCGATATTGTAATGTTACTTCCCAGATTCTCTCCATAGTTGATCCCCGAGACTACGAGGTCCGGCCGCCGGTGAGCGCACAGCACCGCAAGCGCGTGCCGCACCACGAGCGCCGGAGAGGCGTCGAGGTGAAACGCCGGAAGCTCCCGCGTGCCCACCGCAAAGCTCACCGGATGAAAGTGATCAGCGCGATTGCCCACGAGGCTCCTCCCGCGCGCTGTCTGCTGCTCTGTCGGCGCGGCCACCAGAACGTTTCCCAGATCCGCCACCGCCTCCGCGGTCGCGTACAGCCCGGGAGAGCGAATGCCGTCGTCATTGGT
>JBKHEN010000089.1:0-10356 GCA_046540795.1 Spirochaetaceae bacterium
TTGCTTTCGGGTGCGTAGCCTACTCGAAGCGCACGCGCGCGCCGAGATGGGCACGGAAGAAGTATCGATCAGCCGCAACCTCTCCGAGAAGATCTTCCCGGCCGAAGACGTACAGGCCGTTTTCCAAACGAAGCGTGAGGCGGAGGGCGTTTCCAGGGTCGTACGTAAAGCCGGGGGTGAACAGGGCCGCACCGAGCCCGTGCGCGCCGCCGTCAGGAAAGGTCTTTTCCCGGTGACGATATCCCATGCGGAGGAGAATACGGTAGGGGATGGCCTTGCGAAACACCTCCGCTGAAAAGGCATACTCCGTTTCTCGATCCTCTTCGCGGCCGCCGTCTCCGTCGGCGTAGAGCAGCACGGTACGATCGTACTCGAAGGTTCCCACGATGTTCGGGACGTAGAACCCCAGTCGGGGGCTTACGCGATACTGTCGAAAGTCGGTGTTATCGGTATCGAGTTCCGCAGCCAGGGTAACGTCCCCGGTGAGAGAGAGGAACCCGACGTTCCACAGGTCCGTGCGCATGCTCGCGGTAAGGCCGGGTTTGAGCAGATGCGGCGTGTCGGATTCCGCCAGGAATCCCAGAAAGGGCCCCGCCGCCACCGTCATGATTTGGCCGGAATAGCCGAGGGTCACGCCGACGGTATCCCCCATGGCGGAATCGTGCTCATAGGCGCCGGTGAGGAGAAAACCGTCGAGAACCGTTCCGGTAACCGCGGCCCGGCCCTCCCAGGATAAGGTGTCGTGCCCGAGACCGGTATCGTCGCTTGCGCGGCCCGATGAGAAGCCGAGGTTGCCGGCCCATCCGGAGAGCTCCACGTCTACCGGCTCGGCGGAGACGAGAAGCGCGGGGAGCAGCAGGGCGGCCAGCGCGGCGGTTGCGGTGAGCAGTGGTTTAGAATGCTGTGCGAATGCCAAGGTAGCCCTCGAAAGAATCTTCATATTCGTACGGGTATACGGTTGTGCGTACCAAAAAGTCCCACACGACGCCGCCGGTGGTCACCGAGATGAACGGAGAGGTGTCCACGTCGATCTGTTGGTCGCTTTCCGGTCGGTAGTGAAGGCCGGTTTCGATTCCTCCGCGTACGCGGGTCTGTTCGTAGTCGCCGAGTTGAAAGCGGAGGTTTGCGTCCAGAGCGCCGTCCTCGCCGGTGGGCAAGTGATCGTAATAGCTCGGCCGCCAGAACAATGTCAGGATGGCCGAAAAGATATCGAGCCGCACTCTCGGTTCGAAGAGAAAATAGAAGTCGTCCAGAGTCAAGGGATCCCCGTTCCAGGGATCCCAACGCGGCAGCGCTGCCTGCGCGAAGAGCTCTCCGGCCGTGCCGGTGTCGAAGAAAGCCATGACGGCTCCGCGGTAGAGCCCCCCCTCCGCTGCAGGGTACGTGGCGCCGGCGGAAACCTCCGCCTTCAAGCGGCGGGTGTTGAACGCAGCGCGAGCGTCGGATGAGTAAACGCCGGGCTCGAAGCGGAGATCCTGGTAGGTGTGGACCGAAAAGGCCGCGAAATCGTTTATGGGCGTTGTGGATATCCCCAGTCCCGTGCCGGAGACCTCGTAGAGGCCCCGGTAGATCGTCCCGCCGTAGGCGTAGAGCGGGCCGCGGTAGTGCGAAGAAAACGGGGCCGTGCCGAACAGGTCCGGAAAGTCCTCTCCGGAGCCGAAAGTTTCGGTGGCGCCGATGAAGTAGGTCAGATTCAGGGGGCCGTCGGCTATGGATTTGATGGTTGCCTCGGCGTACTCGAGCGCCAGGTAGCGATCGAGCGTACGCTCGACCTCCTGCGGCGTGGCCGGTGGGGCGCTTTCGCGGTCTTCGAGAGCGGGATCCTCTATCGAGAACCCTAGCCCGCCGCCGAACTTGTAGCCGCCTTCCACCGCTATATCGACGTCCGCACGGGTGGAAAGAAATAGAGACCCGTCCGCCGGATACCCGCGGGTGAGGAGCTCGAAGCGGGGAACCACCACGTCGGCCGCATGCACCATGGAGGGCACGAAAGCGGTTAAGAAGAGAACGGCACAGATCTGAAGAAGGCCTACATTACGTTTCACGGTAAGTCTCACGGTTACCTCGATTCTACTGTGTTTTTCGGCGCAATCCTACCGTGTATGAAGCGGTGTACGGTGGTTTCGACGTCTTGACTTCACGCAAGATATGCACAAGAATTGCCCGCGAATGAGTGATTACCTCGACCCGCAAAACGAGGAACTGCTACAGGACTTTTTTGCCGAGGCGGAGACGCAGGTCGAAGCACTGGAGAGCAACGTCCTGGTGCTCGAGAATGATCCCGCCAACCGTGACGCCGTAGATGAGATCTTTCGGGCGGCGCACACTCTGAAGGGTTCGTCGGCGACGGTTCAGATGGATGAGCTCTCGGAGTTCACTCACTTGGTGGAGGACGTGCTCGACCGGATTCGTAATTCTGAGGTTGCCGTCGACACCGCGGTGGTCGACACACTCCTCTCCTCCATCGATGTGATCAAAGGCATGCTCGAGGCGCGTCGTGCCGGAGAGGTGTACGGTGAGAACATCGATGCGCTGAAGTCTACACTCCGGAGGTTGCTCGAGGGTGAGAGCCCGGCACCGCAGGCGGACGCCGGCGCGGAAAGGCCGGAGTCGGTAGGGGCGGAGGGCCGTGGGGCCGGGGTGCTTTCGGATGCCGGACGCACCGAATCTGCCGGCTCGGGTAGTACCGTGTCGGGCGGCGCTCCGGCTTCGGGCGGAACCGAAGCTTCCGGCGGCGCTCCCGCGGACCTGTTCGAGCTCCAACAGGCCGGCGGGGCGGACGCCGAGCTGTATCGGGTACGCGTCTACTTTGATGAATTCAATCCGATGAACACCGTCGGCGGTATTCAGGCATTTGCCGCCCTCAAGCGTGTCGGTCAGGTCCTGAAGACGCATCCGGAGTTCGAGAAGCTCTATGAGGACAACTTTTTTCCGGTGGTGGAGTACTTCGTGGCCTCGGAGGAGGAGCCCGCAGCGCTGGAAGAGGCGGCATCGATTCCCGATGTAACAACGGGCGTGGAGGTCATCGGCTTCAACGAGGAAGGTGGCCGGGAAGCAGGTGAGACCGACGAGGCCGATAAAGGCGATGAGGCGGCCGTGGCGACACCGCAGGCGGAGACAGCGCCCGCGGAGGGGGCGGCCGCAGGCGAACAACCGGAGGCGGCGGAGGCGCAGCCCCGTCCGGGCACGGAAAAAGCCGTCGAGAAGGCCCGAGGCTCGCAGGGCGGTGCGGTAAGCTCGGTGCTCCGCGTGGACAGTCGACGCATCGATAATCTCCTCAACCTGGTTAGTGAAACCGTCATCAACAAGGCGGCCTTCAACCAGCTCTCCACGAGGTTCTCGGAAGGGCTTTTGCAACTGCAGGATGCCGATGCCCGTTACCGGGACCTGCTGCGCCGGCTGTTCGACAGCTTGCCGGAGTACCTGGAGAAGATTCAAAAGGGTGAGGCGCCGACTGCGGTGAAGCGGGAGATTGCCACGGAGTTCGGCGACCTGTACTCGGCCTTCGATCGGTTCGAGAACACCTTCAAGTCCTCGGTGAGTAGACTGAAGAGCACGACGCAGAACCTCGGCCGTATCACCGGAGATTTGCAGGAAGCGGTGATGCGGATCCGAATGGTACCGATTTCGCAGATCTTTTCCAGGTTTCCTCGGCTGGTCCGCGACCTGTCGCGATCTCTCGGGAAGAGCGTGAACCTCGAAATCGAGGGTGAGGAAACCGAGCTCGACAAGTCGGTTATTGAGGATCTCCTCGACCCACTGATTCACTCCGTGCGGAATTCCATCGATCACGGGCTGGAGCCGGCGAAGGAGCGACGTGCGGCCGGTAAGAACGAAGTCGGCACGGTCCGGCTCACGGCGGCAAACGAAGGCAACATGATCGTCATCACCGTAGAGGACGACGGCCGCGGGATCGACGTTGAGCGCATTCAGCAAAAGGCGGTGGAGCGTGGTGTCATACCGGCGGGTAAGGCGCTCTCGGACGTGGAGGCGCACAACCTCATCTTCGATCCCGGCTTTTCCACCGCCCAGGAGATAACAAACGTCTCCGGACGGGGCGTGGGGCTCGATGTGGTCAAACAACAAATAGAGAAGGTGAACGGTACCGTCTCGGTGTGGTCGGAGAAAGGCTCAGGCACGCGGTTTACGATCAAGATTCCGTTGACCCTTGCCATCATCCAGGGCCTCCTCGTTACGGTCGGCAATGAGCGTTATGCCATACCCATCACTTCCGTCATCGAGAGCCATCGGATTCGGCCGTCGGAGATACGGTTTCTCGACAACTACGAGGTATTCAACGTTCGAGAGGACGTGGTTTCTTTGATACGTCTGAATCGGTTGTTCGGGATCAACTCGGAAGAGAACCGGGAATACTACTTCGTGGTGGTCGTCGGCACGGGTGAGAAAAGGATCGGACTGGTGGTCGACTCCTTGATCGGTGAGGAAGATGTGGTCATAAAGCCGCTTCGAGATCACTATACGAACGCTCCGGGCATCGCCGGTGCGAACATAACCGGCGACGGCACCGTATCACTCATCATAGACGTGAGCCAGTTGCTCGAGCTCGGGATGCGCCATGAGCGCGAGCGGCGGCATCGAGAGACGAGGATCGGCTGATGGCGAGGGAGCGACGCTTTGACAGCATAGCGGGAACCATCGCACAAGCGCAGTTCGACGCCGAGCAGGCGGAGGAACGTGAGCAGGCCGAGCAAATAGACTTCAAGATGGTCACTTTCTCCCTTGGCGGAAAGGACTACGCGGTCGACATCATGAAGGTGAAAGAGATCGCCAAGTTCGGCAATTTCACCTTCGTGCCGAATACCCTCCATTACGTGCGGGGCGTATACAACCTGCGGGGTGATATCATTTCGGTAATCGACTTGCGTCGGATGTTCGGTGTGCCTGTGCAGGAGGAGAAGGACCGGGAGAGCGGACTCATTCTGCGGGTGGAGGATCGTCTCCTCGGAGTCATCGTCGATTTCATTGATCGCGTGGTGGGGATCTCTTCATCCCGGGTGCAGCCGCCGCATCCGATCTTTGCGGACATCAATATCAGCTATATTCAGGGCGTCGTCGAGCATGAGGGGAGACTCTTTATTCTCCTCGACGTAGACCGCATCTTCGGTCGCCAGGAAGGTCCCGGGGAGGCCGGTGAACGGCAGGGTATCGGCCTGCAGGCTTCCGCTGCTGCGGCGGCGGCCGGGACTCCCGCGGGAGGGCGACAGGCGCCGCCGGCGGAGACGGCTCCGGTTGAGACGGCACAGTCGGCGGCTTCCAAGAAGCCCGCCGCCGAGGACGTTTCCTTCATTGCGCAGTCGTTGGGGGCGTTCGATGTGTTCCACCGAAGCCCGGTCAACGAGAATTGGCTTCGTCGCCGCTTCGAAGAATGGAAGGAACAACGGGGGGCTGCACAGGCGGAGGTGCAGGTTCGTACCGAGGAAGAGGCGGCGGAGTTCGTGCGCCCGTTCTTCTCGCCCTACACCGGTGATTTCTGGGGAGAGGACTATCTCGAGCGGGTGGGGCAAACGCTCCCCATGGCGGATCACCTGCCGCGTACGCTCAACGTCTGGAATCCCGGATGCGGGAAGGGGTTCGAGACTTACTCTCTGGCCGTATTGCTGCGTCGAGCATATCCGGATAAGCTCATAAAGATTTGGGCGAGTGACATGGACCTGCTTAGTATATCGAGCGCGCCGAACCTGGTGTTTCCCGCGAACTCGGTGCCGGAGTACTACCGGGAGTACCTCGTGGAAGGGACCAACGGATTCAGTTTCAATGAGGAAATCAGTGACATGATCTTATTCGAATACCATGACGTTCTTCACGAGAACGCGGTCCCGGAAGCGGGTCTCATTCTCAGTAGAGACGTGTTGTCGTTGCTTCCCGAGGAAGCTCAGGAGCGGGTCGTCGCCGACTTTGCGGAGAAGATCCTCCCCGGCGGTGTAGTGATCCCGGGGGAAAACGAGGAGCTCGACGCGCTGTCCGGCTGGCGGAACGTGGGTGGGTCGGTCAACGCTTATACTGCCGTGAAGACGGCCGGCAGGAGTAGTTCATGAGAGTAGAATATATCAATCCCTTCGTAGAGTCCGCCTATAACGTGCTCAGCGAGGTGCTCAACGCGGAGGTCAATCGCGGGGAGCTCTTCTTGAAATCCACATCTATGCCGGTGTTGGGTGTGGCCGCGGTTGTCGGTCTTGCCGGCGACGTCGAAGGACGGGTACTTTTCGACATGACCACGGAAACCGCGGTGAAGATCGCGTCTGCCATGCTGGAAGGCATGGACATGGACAAGCCGACACGGCTGGACGACATGGGCAAAGCAACCATTACTGAACTGGCCAATATGATAACGGGTCAGGCGGTGACGAAGCTTCACAATTTGGGGTTTCAGTTCGACCTCACGCCTCCGGCTATCTTTACCGGTGAAAACATGGAGGTAAGCGATACCGGCGTGGAAGCGCTGATCGTTCCGATGGAGTTGCCGCAGGGCAAACTGGAGATCAACGTTGCCATACGCGAGCGAACCTAGGGAGCGAAGCTATGAAGACGAAACAGGATTTTCCGAGCATAAACGAGCGAAAAGCCGAGGGGATCAAGGAAGACGGTGAGCCGTACAAGGTACTGATCGTCGACGACTCCATGTTCGTGACGAAGCAAATCAGCCAGATACTCACAAGCGAGGGGTTTGACGTAGTAGGCACCGCGTCGGACGGGCAACAGGGGGTGGAGAAATACAAGGAGATCTATCCCAACGTCGATGTCGTTACCATGGACATCACCATGCCCAAGATGGACGGTGTGTCCGCTCTGGAACAGATTATCGAGTTCGACAAGAATGCCGTCGTCGTCATGATTAGCGCCCTCGGAAAGCAGGATCTCGTAAAGAAGTCGCTTCTGATCGGGGCAAAGAACTACATCGTCAAGCCTCTCGACCGCAAGAAAGTGCTCGAGCGTATCTTGATGTCTTTGAAACAATAGGATATAGTGCAGCTGAAACGGGCGGTTAGCTCAGTTGGTTAGAGCGCTTGCTTGACATGCAAGAGGTCACTGGTTCGAATCCAGTATCGCCCAGCACATAGCCGATATTTCACCTAGCGTCGGCGCCGCAGGGGTTGCGGCGTCTTTTTTTTATGGAATCGCGTACCGAGACACCGACGTTGACTTCGCGGGCCGTGCTCCGTGTGTATATTCCCCTCGCGGCCATGTGGATCCTGATGGGGATCGAGCAACCGGCCTTGACCGCCGTAATTGCTCGCCTATCCGACGCTACCGTACAGTTGGCGGCGTTCGGGGTGACGTTTTCTCTGGCGCTCATTGTCGAAAGTCCCGTTCTCCAAATGCTGTCTGCCGGAACGGCGATGGCCCTGGACCGAGAGCACTATCGTCGGCTGCTACGCTTCATGCACATGCTCGCCCTCAGCCTGTCGGTGTTCCACGTGCTTCTCTCGCTTCCGTGGATCTACGTCCCTCTTCTCAGGCACGTGGTCGGGGTGCCGGAAAACCTGATCGGGCCTTCGCACGCGGCGTTTGCGTCGATGGTGCCCTGGGCCGCGGCGGTCGGTTATCGACGCCTGTGGCAGGGGGTGCTCATCCGTTTCGGAAAAGCCAGGGTCGTCCCGATCACCATGGTTGCCCGGCTCATCGTTACCTTCGCGCTCCTCGTTGCCGGGTTCGTCTTCGAGTATGCCGGCGGGGCCCAGATTGCGGCAATTGCCCTTATCGGAGGCGTTACCGCCGGTGCGGTGGCCGCCTACGTGTATGCCCGCCCGGTGATCCACGGGACAATGGAATCGGGAACCGAGGAGACGGCGCCGAGCTACGGGCGCCTCCTGCGGTTCTACGTACCCCTTGCGGCGACGTCCGTGGTCGTGCTGGGATCCCGACCGGTGCTCACGGTGGGGATCGCCCGTGCTCCGTTGCCCGTGGAGTCTCTTGCGGTGTGGCCGGTGGTGATGTCCTTCAATTTCATCTTGTTTTCCTTGGCGCTGGCGCTCCAGGAAGTGGTCGTGGCATTGGCCGGGCGGAACGAAGACGTCGCGGTTCTCAAACGGTTCTCGACACGCCTTGGCGTGGTGCTCGGGTCCGTCTACCTCCTTTTCGTGCTCACCCCGTTGCGGGAGGCGGTCTTCGGCGGCGTGGTGGGATTAGCTCCGGAGTTGCTGGAGATGCTGCTGGTCCCCGCAGTGATCATGGCGTTCTCCCCGGCAATCGGGACCTTCCTCTTTTTCTACCGCGGCGTTCAGGTGAAGCGCGAGCGGACGATCGCCGTTACCCGGGGGGTGGTGGTGAACGCGGTGGTCTTGGTAACCGTCCTCTTCACCGGAGCCGCCTTTCTCCCGGTCACGGGAGCGATTATCGCGGCCTGTGCGTACGTTATAGCTCTTTTTCTTGAAGTTCTCTATCTTCGGTATTATTCTAACCATACTTTTCAGGTTACCTACGGAACGCCATGAGTAGTGTTGAGCGGACGCACGGTCACATCTTTCGAGGGGGCAGTAAGACGTATTACAACTCCAGCCTGTTCTTCCCAAAGGACGTTCGAACGGACGTATTTACACTGTATGCCTTCGTGCGTTACGCGGATGATTTCGTGGATGCCATACCGCAACGTGCTGAAGGATTCTATGCATTTCGGGATTCCTACCGTAGGGCGGCGGAAGGGCATTCGGCCGGCGACGGTATCATCGACCCGTTCGTGCGGCTCGCCACGCGGCGGGGGTTCGAGCCGGAATGGACGGAAGCCTTCCTGCGATCCATGGAGATGGATCTCACAAAGCGTGTCTATCGCTCCCTCTCGGAGACCCTGGAGTATATCTACGGCTCCGCGGAAGTCATCGGACTGTACATGATGCGGATTCTGGAGCTTGCGGACACCGCGCGGCATCCCGCCATGATGCAGGGCCGGGCAATGCAGTATATCAACTTTGTTAGAGACATTCCGGAGGACAACAGGCTCGGCCGGACATACCTGCCTTTAGAAGACACCTCGTTACCGCATTTGCAGGAGGCGGTGGTGTGGCGGGATCCGGAGGAATTCTCCCGTTTCATTCGGGCCCAGATCGGCCGCTACCGGGAATGGCAGCGGCAAGCGCAAGAGGGATACGCGTTGATGCCGAAGCGCGTACTGGTTCCGATAAAGACGGCCTCCGACATGTACGACTGGACGGCTCGCGTCATAGCGGATGATCCGTTCGTCGTCTTCCGCCGGAAAGTAAAGCCGATGCGGACTAGAATCCTCGCGCGGGTCCTGGCGAATGCGCTGCGTCCCTATCCGATGAAGGAGCACCGCGGTGAAAGCCTACCTCGAAGCACGTAGACGGGATATTACGGCGTTTCTCGACGCGGCGCTCGCCGAGGCGGAGACGGACTTTGCACGGGTGAGTCCATGGGGAGCCGACGTGGCGGACAGGCTGCGTAGTTTCACCTTGCGGGGAAAGATGATCCGCGGGGCTCTGGTTGGGCTCGGGGCGCAGGTTTTCGGCGCCGGGGCCGACGAGGATGTCGTTCGCTGCGGAGCGGTGGTGGAACTGATTCAGAGTTTCCTCTTGATCCATGACGACATCATGGACCGTGATAGAGAGCGCCGCGGGGAAGACGCGGTCTTCTATCAGTACGCGACCCTCGCGCGGGAGGAAGGCATCGAGGATTGGTACCACCTCGGAGAGGCGCTGGGGACGTGCGTCGGGGATGTGACGATGCTCTTTGCCTTCGACCTCTTGGGGGACCTGGGTTGCACCGAGGCCATCGCACGTCGAGTTCGCCGTCTCTTTTCCCGAGAGATCACCTGGGTGGGGTTGGCGCAGATGAGCGATCTCTACTACGGCGAGACAACCCGGGATATCGAGGAATCGGAGATTCTAGATCTGTACCGCTACAAGACCGGCCGTTACACCTTCTCCCTGCCCCTTGCCGTGGGGGCAACGCTTGCCGGACGCGGCCGGGAGGAGACGAGCCGCCTCGAGGACCTCGGGGAGAAGCTCGGTATCATCTTTCAGATCAAAGACGACGAGCTGGGGCTATTCGGTGACCACGACCGCATCGGTAAGCCTCTCGGCTCCGACATCGCGGAGAACAAGAAGACCCTTCATCGTAAGCTTCTTTTCGCACGCGCGGCGGAAGCCGATCGTCTCAAGTTGGCGTCCATGTTCGGGGCCCACACCGTCTCCGAATCGCAGGTGGAGCTTGTACGTGCGCTCATGGAGGAGTACGGCGTTCGTCAAGACATGGAACGCCGCGTGGCAAGCTGGGCCGAGGCTGCGGAGGCGGATATCGAGTCGATCGGTGCCTTACCTGCGACGGACACCTCCCTGCTTACCGAGCTCCTTGCCTACAACCTCGAACGAAATCGCTGAAACG
>JBKHEN010000090.1:0-10312 GCA_046540795.1 Spirochaetaceae bacterium
GCCGAGGTGCTCCGCATGCCGCCGGTTTCCCTAAAGGAGCCCTTCACGCAGGCGTCGTCGTTCCTGTCCGGCGGGGAGACGTGGGCCGACTACCGCTGGTACACCGACCGCGCAGGCACTCCGGAGTTCGGCACCGACTTCGAGCTCGGCGGCCGCGCCGATCTGTATGCCGCTCGTCGGTTCGCCCTGAGCGGCGTCGTTCGCCTGCTCTATCAGGCCCGACATCTCAAGGAGTACACGAACCCTTTTGCGTTCTCACCGCGGCATGTGACCACGGACCTGCACCTGAGAGGCTCCTACCTTTTCGAGCCGATTAGCGTTCATCTCGGATGGCGCCATGACTGTACCCACGTCGTCGACCGCGGGAGCGATAATGACGGTTCGCACCGCACGCCCATCCACGATGCCGTCTTCCTCGAGGTGGATTACCGAGGCGCGCCTCTTCAATGGGGCGAATCTCCGCGAGAAGCACGGGCGGGGGTCCGCACGGGAGCCGAGCTGAACGTGCCGCCCCTTTTCGTGGATCACACAGCTTTTCTCGACCGGGGACGGGTCTTTGGAAGCCTGGATTTGGAGCCTGCCGTGCATCCACGCTACGGAGGTCCTTTTGTGAGCGCCGCCGGCGCTCTCATATTTCGGGAAACCGGGGATACCAACGTCTCCGGGGCCGAGGCGGTCAACCTCGACTGGAACGCCGCCGCAGGATATCGGGTTCCGGGAAGCGGCGGCGTCTTTGCCGTCTACTACAGGGTAGAGCGCATCACCGACGCGTGGATCGACAGAGAGCTCGCGCCGTACCTGCTGTCCTCGGTGGGGGTTCTTCTGCAGACCCGCTAAACGGGCGCACGGCAGGCATACGCCGGGCATACGGCGGGTATACGCCCGGTGCACCGAGCGCCGAGTGCGACCGGAGCGGCTCACTCGTCGAACTGGGAGAGCACCCGCTCGAGAGAGGCCTTGAGCTTCGAGCGCATTTCGCTCGTGTACGGATTGAAGCGTTGCAGATCGAGGAAGAGCTGTAGCGGATCGTTACAGGTCTGCTCCACCACCTCGAGGATCTTCCGATAACCGAGCGTTCCGATCGGGCTCGGCCGCACCGAAAGATCCTCGAGCACGCGGCCGATGAAGTGGGTGATGCCCTGGGTATAGGCGGCCTCATGGTCGTGCTCGTCCGGGCTCATGCGAATCGTCCGCAGCCCCAGCCTCGCGAACCACCGGAGCCACGGGTCCGCCTCCGCCGGGTCCATCCGCTCCGGCCAGTAGATGAGCGGGAGGCCTGCTGTGCCGTCGGCTGCCGAGTCCGGGCCGAACATCGGATGGGTCGCGAGTATGGAAACCGCGGGCGGCAGCGTTCGTCGCATGACCTCCACCGGGTAGACTTTCACCGAGCAGGTGTCCGCGACGGTGGTGCCGTCCCGGAGGAGCGGAGCGAGCTCCCGGCAAACCGGTTCCATCGCCGAAATCGCCACGCAGAGAAAGATTGTGTGGCAGCGACCGAGCTCTTCGAGCGGAACGCGCTCCACGCCCGGCGGCGTCGGGCGGTCGACAGTTCGCGTATACGCCCTGACCGAGAAGTGCTCGGCCAGCAAGGAAGCCCAAAAGTAGCCGAATCGCCCGAGACCGTAGACACCGATGTGCATGGCTCGGATGGTAGCCGTTTTCGCATCCCGGCGCAACGGCGCCACTTTCTACACGGCGGCAATCCTGATATCATGTTCCAAATGACCAAGGAGCACAAATGGATTTCGTAGAACACATGCAAACCAAAGCCAAGGACCTAGGGCGTACGCTCGTTCTGCCCGAAGGGCTCGAGCCGCGGACGCTCGAAGCGGCGGCGACGCTACTCGAGAAAGGACTCGTAGGCTCGCTGGCCCTGCTGGGAAAGCCGGAAGAGGTGCGAGCGGCGGCTGAAAACGAAGGAGCCGATATTTCCAAGGCTTCCATCATCGATCCGAGCGCTTCCGAAAAGCTCGACACCTACGCCGGGGAGTATCACGAGCTTCGGAAGCACAAGGGCATGGACCTCGACACGGCGCGCGGAGAGATCACCGATCCTCTCAAGTGGGGCGCGATGATGGTGCGCAGAGGTGACGCGGACGCCATGGTAGCCGGAGCGGAGAGTTCCACCGCCGACGTGCTGCGCGCTTCGTTTACCATTATCAAGACGCAGCCGGGCGTCAAATCCGCCTCCTCCTGTTTCGTAATGAAAACTCCCGAGAGAAAGCTCGGCGTCGACGGCTATCTCATCTTTTCTGATTGTGCCACAATCCCGGATCCCACTGCGGAGCAACTCGCAGAGATAGCCATTGCCGCGGCGCAGTCTTGCCGGAACTTTCTGGAGACCGAGCCGGTCGTCGCGATGCTCTCGTTCTCCACCAAAGGCTCGGCGGAACACGAGATGGTGGACAAGGTGCGCGAGGCTCTCGCAATGGTCCGGGAAAAGGAGCCGGGGCTTGCCGTGGACGGGGAGCTTCAGCTCGACGCAGCCGTTGTGGAGAGCGTGGGACGCAAGAAGGCACCGGATTCCCCGGTGGCGGGGAAGGCAAACGTCCTGGTCTTTCCCGATCTCAATGCCGGGAACATCGGATACAAGCTGGTGCAGCGGCTCGGAGGCGCGGATGCCTTCGGACCGTTTCTACAGGGTTTTGCAAAGCCGGTGAGCGATCTTTCTCGCGGCGCAAGCGTGGAAGATATCGTAAACACTGCGGCAGCAACACTTTGTCAGGGGTGAGGTGATGAAGGCGGTAATCTGCGGATACGGCCGAATGGGCCACGAAGTGGAACGGGTACTCGAGCGTCGGGGACACGAGATCGTCGCACGGATCGATCCCGCCGCCGGAGTCGGGGATCATGATGCGGTGAGCGCCGCACCCCTCGGCGACGCCGAGGTAGTAATCGAGTTCTCGGACGGACAGGCGGTGCTCACTAACGCCAAAGCCTACGCCGAGGCCGGGATCTCGGCGGTCGTCGGCACGACAGGCTGGGAGGCGGAGTTCTATGCGGTGCAGAATACCGTGGAACGCGCCGGTATCGGCTATCTCATCGGGGCGAACTTCTCCGTCGGGGCGAATCTGTTCATGCGAATCGCGGCGGAAGCGGCCCGGCTGGTGAATCGCATTCCGGACTACGATCTGCTCATTCACGAGGCCCACCATCGTTTCAAGAAGGACAGTCCGTCGGGCACGGCGCTCAAGCTCGCGACCAAGGTGCTCGAGCACGTCGAGCGTAAGGATACGCTCGTTAGCGAGGTTCTTCATCGACCGATAGAGGAAAACGAGCTACACGTGTCCTCCGTACGCGGCGGGAACGTCCCGGGCACGCATCGCCTCACGCTGGACTCCGAGGCGGATAGCATCGAGATAAGCCATATCGCCCGTAACCGGAGCGGATTCGCGCTCGGCGCGGTCATGGCCGCGGAATGGGTACGTGAGCGCTCGGGGTTCCTCACCGTTGAGGACTTCCTCTCCGACCTACTGACCTAACAGGGGGTAAGATTATGTTTCAGGGCGTCTACACCGCAATGATTACACCGTTTAACCAGGACGAATCGCTGGATGAGGGTGCACTTCGCGCACTGACGGACTTCCAGATCGAACAGGGCATCTCGGGGCTGGTACCAATGGGTACCACCGGAGAAAGTCCCACGGTCACACACGAAGAAAACCTCGAAGCGGTCCGTATCGTCGTCGATCAGGCACGAGGCCGGGTGCCGGTGATTGCAGGTACCGGCTCGAACTCCACCCAGGAAGCCGTAAACATGACGGTTCGGGCTCGGGATATCGGAGCGACGGCCAGCCTCCAGGTCGCACCCTACTATAACAAGCCGAGCCAGGAGGGCTTCTACCGGCACTTCACCACTATAGCCGATAAGAGCGATCTGCCGGTGCTCGTCTACAACATTCCCGGTCGGACGGGAAAGAACATCGAAAACGATACGATGCTCCGCATGGCCGAGCATCCGAAGATCGTCGGGGTGAAGGAAGCGAGCGGCAGCATGCCGCAGGTCATGGACCTCATTGCGCGCAAGCCGCAGGACTTCGTCCTCCTCTCGGGAGACGACAATCTCGCCCTTCCGATTATCGCCCTCGGCGGTGTGGGGATCGTCTCCGTCGCGAGCAACCTCTTTCCCAAGGAGATGCAGGTGTTCTCGGGCAAGGCTACCTCCGGCGACCTGCGGGGCGCACAGGAAGACCATTACCGGCTCCTGCCCTTCTTCAAGGCCCTGTTTGCCGATACGAATCCGATACCCATCAAGTACGCCATGGCGCGAACGGGGCATTGCAGGGAGGTCTACCGGCTGCCGCTCGTCGCACCGGCGGATGCGGTGAAGAAGCTCGTCGACGACGTGCTTCGCGGACTCGGCGCGCTCTAAACTCTGAAGGCGACCGGCCGACGCCTTTGGTCGGGCCGATCACACGGACACAGGAACGCTGCACTATCCCCCGAACCGTTCTGCGGCGAGATTCGCCAGGTGCACGATTTGCTCTACCGGCAGCGTCTCCCCGCGAGCGGCGGGATCTATGCCGCAGGCGGTGAGGAGCCCTTCGATTTCGGCGCGCGACAGAGCCGACCGTCCCCCGCCGAGCACGAGCCCGGCCCGGCTCATGCTGTTGACGATGGTCTTCCGCCGTCCGTGGAATACGGCGCGCGTAACCGCCTCGAGGACCGAGGAGCTTGTGATGTACGGCGCGTCCGCACGCGGGCGGAGCGTCAAGAGGGTCGAGGAGACTTCCGGTCTCGGATAGAAGGAGCCCGGCTGAACCCGCATGAGCCGTTGCACCGCATGGCGGGATTGCACGAGGACGGTAATCGCCGCATAAGCCCGCGTCCCCGGCCGCGCGGTCATCCTCTCGGCCACCTCTTCCTGCACCATAAAGAGGTATTGCCGCGGCCGTAACGAGGACACCACGAAGGAGGCAATGATCGGAGCCGCCTGGGAATAGGGCAGGTTTCCCACGATGCAGCGCGGCGTCTCCTCGTCTTTCTCGGCATGTTGCCGCCAGGTCTCCGTTACGTCCCCGGGAACGATCCTGAAGTTCGGCCGATCCGCGAACAGCTCCCGAAGCACGGCTACCAACCCGTGATCCACTTCAAAGACCGAGAGACGCGCGTCCCGATCCAGGAGCAATTCGGTGAGCGCTCCCAGTCCGGGTCCTACCTCCCACACCACGTCTCCCGGCTCCGCCGACACAAGCCGCGCAATCGCTCGCCGCACGTTCCCGTCGACGAGGAAGTTCTGACCGAAACGCTTTTTCGGTGCCAAACCCCGGTCGTTGAGTAGCTCCGCAACGTCCCGAACCGAGTCAAGGTTCACCGCTGCGTCCTCCCTCTACCGAGTACGACCGACACGTCGTCGGGGTCACCGGTATTCGCTGCTATTCGTGGGTCCCGGGGGTCATGCGAATAACCGTCCGCTTCACCGGTCGATCGGCCCCGGCGCCGAACCGCCGGCGCCCAGCCGGAGAGCTGCGACAGCACCAAGAGCCCGGCAAGGACAACGCACACCAACCCCAGGCTGCCTTGATGTGCCTCGGCGATGCGCACGCCGGGCGCCGTAGCGAACACCTCGGCGGTTCCGAGCAGCGCACGCTCGAGATACCATAGGATCTCACCCAGGTGGTACACCGATGCGGAGGCACCGAGCATTGCCGCCGATACCGCCGCGGCACTGCCCCATAAGAAGAGAACGACAATCGGCGCCATGACAAGCGTCGCCCCAACGCCTACCGGCCGAACCACCCCGAACGTCGCGGCAATGATCGGCATGGTGGCAAACTGTGCACCGATGGCGGCGGCCAGCGGCGTTCGGACGGCCGCCGGAAGCCACGGCAGGAGGAATGCGTCGAGACCGCGCCCCAGGATTAGAATACCGGCCAGCGCCGCAAAGGAAAGCTGGAACGAAAGCCCGTCCACCGCTCCCGGCGCAAACAGAACGAGGAGCAGGAACGCGGACGCCAGAATACGCATAGGCTCACCCCGTCTATCGAGGATCACGGCGACGACAAAGAACGCCAACATCACCGCTGCCCGCACGAGTGATGCACGAAACCCGATCAGGAACACGTAGCACACGACCACTACCAGCGAAACCGCTGCGGCAGCACGTCTCCCCGCTATCGGCGACAGGACCAGCCCCACCGGGGCGATCAGAACCCCAAGGTGCATCCCCGAGAGCGCAAGCAGGTGAGACGTGCCGCTCCGGCGGAAAAGACGCTCGCTTTCGGCCGACACGCCGTCCCTTCGTCCCAATAACAGTGCACGGGCTAGGCCTGCCTGCGCATCCAGCTGCGACAACGCCGATTCCACGCGTCCCGAAAGAAGTCGTCGCAAATGCCGGATGCCGTGCGGCGCTACACCTCTCTCCGCCGACACGGCACGCATATACGAGCCGTGCTCGCCCTCGGAGAGCCTCCCCTTCACGAGCAGCCGTCCCCCGTCGGCCGGCGGTCTCGCTTCGAGGCCGAACACGCTGAGGTGAAACCGGCTTGCGTAACTCCCGCCGCTCGTATCCACCCGGTCGACCTCGAGCCGTGCCGTCCATCCGGAGGAGCTCCGCCCGGTCTGCCCCTGAACGGTGCCGTGCACCCGCCGAATCTCTTCCGGAGCTACCGGGAGGAAACGACGCTCTTCCTCCACCACCGTCGCAAGGCGGACCCCCGCCCCGAGGAGCAGGCCCGCGGTCAGCGCGGCAAGCGTCACCGCCCACAGTGCCGAGGCGCGCGAGCCCGACGCCGCCGGCAAGAAGGTCATCGTGCTTGCCGCGAGAACTGTGACGCTCCCGGCCACCGCTACGGGATACTCCGCGCAGGCATAGAGCGCAACGGCGGCACCACCGGCGGCCGCCGCGGGTACGTTTACCCGTGCACAGGCGTGGCTAATGCGGTTCATGTCTCTCGGAAACAGCGGTGTCGATGACGGGATCCACAACGAACTCGCCGGCCCGCGAGGAACGGGCCCGCGAGGAATGGGCCCGCGAGGAACGGGCCCGCGCGAAACGACCTCGGGCGAAGAGGATCCGAGTCGGCAAAGCTCGCTGCAAGGTCTTAGCGATCCAGGGAGTCAAGCGCCTCCGATGCGGCGTTCTGAACCCGGGAGGGATAGGCGTCGAGTATCGTCGTGTAGAAGAGCGGGTTGTAGGCAACCGGATGTCCGATCTCCTCCAAGGTGTTGATCGTTTCCATGACGATTCGGATGTCATAGGGCCGATCGTTTTCCGTATAGCGGTTGAGCAACTCCAGGAACCCACTGAGCCGTTCCGCCGCCGCCTCCGTGCCTACGGTGCCCAGAGCGTCGATGACGTCCAACACTCGCGATCGCGTCACCTGTTCGCGATCGTACTCCAGAAAGGTCCTGTTGAAGTGACTGATGAGCGCGTCCTCCGCTTCTGCGTAGCCGGTCTCGCTTATGACCTCCGCAGCAAGAAAGCGTACCTCCCGCAAGGTGTCGGCCTGCTCTCGGCGATGGGCCTCCGTCGACAGCGCATCTCGTATGGCCGCGGCGGCGATAGCGGCTTTCTCCTCGTCGTCGAGCTCGTCTTCGGCCACAAGAAACTCCACAGCGGCCAGCTTCCCCTCGGCGGAGCGATTGCCGATGGAGCGAGCGGCAAGCTCCACGATATCTCCTTCGAGATCGTACATTGCTTGCTGTGCCCGTTCCCTAATCCCCGAGGGATAGCCGGTGAGCGACGCCTCGAAGAGGGACTCGAAGAACGAGGGATCGGAAATAGCGGCCATCGCGTCGATTCCGGCACCGAGCACCTCCCGATCGGGTCGTTCCCCGGCTTGCTCTCTACGGTTCTGCTCGTCGAGCCAGTCGCGAAGCAGGCTCACCGTTGCGTCGTTCTCGGCACCGAGTGCACCGAAGGTGTTAAGAAGCTCTGCTCGTGCCGCAGGCTCATCGTAGGCCTCGAACACGTGCCATAGGTGTTCGAGAGCCTCCGTGGCTTCCGCATGTCGCGTCCCTTCGGCAACGAGCTCGACCATCTCCCTCAGTGGAGAACTTCCAGCTATTTCCTCGGCATTGTCCCGCACGTACCGCGCAGCTTCGACGTAGAAAACATCGGCATCGGCAACCTCACGAGCAACGTCTTCCTCGGCCGCTCGTCGCAGCACCTCGACCTTGACGTCGTCCGATCCGGACTCAAAACTGTCGAGGTATGTATCGAGGTCCGAGCCGTCCTGCGCCGTGCCGGCAAGCGCCATCATTCCTAACAGTCCAACAAATATAATGCGTCTCATCGACGTACAACCCCCTGGTTCATACCTCAATACTACATATTCGGCCCTGAGAATTCAACGACGGGGAAATTTCCTCACCGGCTGTGGCTGTAGTGCTTGCATAGGCTGCGACGGCGGGCCCGAAGCCGAACACCATCACGCGAAATCGAAACGAAATCAGCCGTTTGCGGCAGTTCGTCGCAGGATCGATCGCTCCTTGCTTTCGGCAAAGATCCCGTAGACATAACTGAGAATGCGGTTTTTCATCTGCGGGCTGGGCGGCGCGGCCTGGACGTGGAGTACGGAGATGTTCTTGTTCTGGCGATAATTCACGCCCTTAATAACGCCGGACATGATGATCTCCTCGCCGTCGATTTCGGTCTGTATCTTCACGGGAAGTCCCGGCTTGACACGCCCACCGACCACGAGAGCAGCCCCGTCCTCGGATATGTCCACCATCTTACAGCGGAAGCCGCCGGTGGACTCCGGCGTTTCATCGGCCTGCTGGATTGAGCGTAGCGGAAACACGCGCCCTCCGGTATCCAGCTGCGCACGCACGGAACCGCGTTTCTGCGTTCGCACCAGCTGATCGGAGTGCGCAATGTGGAGAATGGGATAATTTCGGTCCATGTAGTCCCCGATGACCCGGGACTCGAAGTAATATCCGGCATCATCTACCCGCCAGAAGTAGACGCTGATTCTCTGCCCCTGCCAGCTCACGCCGAACGGTAGCGGCTTGCCCCGCGGATATGCCACGGCGAGATACTTGCGCATGTTCTCCACAACTTTTGACGTATACACGCCACCGCCGGGAAACGTGATCTTTATCGGCTGCTGCGCATCAATGCTACGTGTAGACTGGATACCGAGACGGTACTTCGGCAAGCTGAACTCCACACGTTTGCGGAAATCGAAAAGCTTGTTGAGAAAGTGTATCGACGCTTCTTCGTCGATCTTGTCGTTGGCTCGCAAGTTGATGATGGTTCCCCGGATGCAACGGTCGAGAGTACGCTCGGACCAGAACAGGGAGGTGGGATTCTTGAGCCGATTTTCAACGGCTACCCGGCGGAGTAGGTTCAACTCCCGGAATTTGAACCCGTGCTCCTTGCCCCGCACGTAGAACTGCACCCAAGGAAAGCCGAAGCCGCCATTCCTCTGAATGTAAAGGAGAAGCAACCCGATGAGAACTGCGAGGATGAGAAACACTATCCACATGCTGTTCCGGCGGCCTCCCGAGCCATGAAATCCCCGCTCAAAGTATCGGCGACATCTCCCTGGAACCTAAAACGGTGGGCCGACCGTCGACGGTTTTCCTTTCCGTTCCCGTGGAAATATACTCCACGTATGTACCGGAGTATAAATAGCGCCGGCGGCCTCTGTAAAGAGATGCTCCTTCTGTTTGCGGTGTTTTTTCTGCCGGGTATCCTGTTCCAAAACGGCAACGTCCGCCCGGATGCCTTCGACGATCCCGGCTATCACTTTGCCGTGCTCGTGATAAGCATCCCTCAGGCACTGCTCATCCTCCACATTCTCCATGTGCGATCACAACAGGCGGAGTCCGGGCGTCCCCTGTCGACCTTCGGGATCCGTGCTGTCGACGGCGGCGCGATGCTCAAGGCCGTCATGGCGGCTCTCGGAATGTTCCTTCTACTTGCACTGACCGGGGGGGTACTCCTCCTGCTGCCATCGGAGATCCGCGACGCTTTCACGACGGGCCTGCGATTCAAGGTCACGAATGAGGCGCTGTTACCCCTTGCGCTGGTCTCCTCCCTTGCAATCGCCTACCGCGAAGAGGTGTTCTTCCGCTCCTATCTCCTGACACGGCTACAGGAGCTTGGGCTCGGACAGCCGAGTGCCGTGCTTCTTGCCGCCGGGGCGTTCTCCCTTGGCCATCTGTACCAGGGGGCGGGGGGAGCGGTAGTAGCCTTCCTGCTTGGCCTGTACCTCGGTTGGATTTTTCTCCGTCATCGAAACGTCCACGTGGTTGCTCTTGCCCACGGGCTATACAACTTCGCGGTACTGGCCGCAACGGCAGCGGGTTTTCGGCTCGGATGACCCTGCACGCCTTGATTTCCGATAAATACAGTGGTATTTGT
>JBKHEN010000091.1:0-10308 GCA_046540795.1 Spirochaetaceae bacterium
TACGCTGCGCTCAGCTCCCCGGCGAAATACACGCCGCCCCGGGTCTGGCGCACCGGGGTCTCGGTCCCGGCGCCGTCGGCAGTCCCGGCCTCGGTCCCGGCCTCGGCGAGGATCTCCGATATTTCCCGGTACAGAAGAGGCTCGATGTGGCCGGGACACGTAGCAAAGAAACGGGCAAACGACGCAGTAGCAGCCGCAGCGGATTCATCGTGGGAGCTCATGGGTGGAGACAACATGACACGGGAGGTCCGCCCGGGTAAAGCACGGCGGCCGCGGGGAAAACGGCCGGCGCCGGACCGACGGCTTCACCCTTCACGAAGAAACCCCTTTGCCCGCATACTGTGCGCTCCATGAGAGCTCCCGAGGACCCCGCAACCGGCTCGTTCGACATGCTCACTCCCGACGCGGCGGTCGCGGCCGTCGAACAAACCCACGGACTCCGCCTCGACGGGACGCTTTTCACCTATCCGAGCTACGTGAACAGAGTCTACGGCGTGCGAACCGAAGAGGGCGAGGAGTATATCTCTAAGTTCTACCGGCCGAATCGCTGGAGCACGGAGGCTATACTCGAGGAGCACGAGTTCCTTCTCGACTGCGTCGAGGCCGAAATACCGGTGGTTCCGCCGATCCCCGATGCCGACGGTGACACCCTCGGCATCCTCGAGGTAACCGCCGCATCGGACGATGCCGGCCCCGACAGCGTCGAATATCCGTTTGCGCTGTTTCCCAAGCGGGGAGGTCGCAATTTCGACGCCGAAACCGACGAGCAGTGGTATCGCCTCGGAAGCATCGTGGGACGCTGTCACCTCGTCGGCCGTCGCCGGGAGGCGCCGCACCGTCCGGTCTGCACCCCGCAGGAGTGGACCGCACCCTTCGTGACCGAGCTGCTCGACGAGGAGCTTGTGCATCCGGACCTTGCCGGGCGTTTCCAGGATCTTACCGGCGAAACGCTCGGGCTCATCGAGCCGCATTTCGCCGGGGTCCCGTTCCATCGGATTCACGGCGACTGCCACCGGGGCAACCTCCTCGACCGTCCGGATGAGGGGCTCATGGTCATCGACTTCGACGACATGATGAGCGGGCCCGCGGTGCAGGACATCTGGCTGCTCCTCCCGGGGCATGCCGCCGACTGTGGGCGCGAGCTCACGATGCTTCTCGAAGGCTACGAGACTTTCCTGGAACTGCCGCGCCAGAGCCTGCGGCTGATCGAGCCGTTGCGGTTCATGCGTATCGTTCATTTCCTCGCCTGGCGCGCCCGGCAACGCCACGACCACTGGTTCCGGCGTGAGTTTCCCGATTGGGGGACCAAGCAGTTCTGGATCCGGGAGGTCGAGGACCTGGAGATGCAGGCCGACATCGTACAAAGCGAGCTATCGGGCCGATAGACTTTGCCGCGCCGCGCTCCCGCGCCCGGCCCGCGCCCAGCCCGTGCCCAGCGCCCGGCACCCATTTGCGGGTGCCGCTCGCGCTCACCCGGAGGCGGCCCCCGATCCCGTTGTTCACCCGGTTTGTGCGGCCGCCTCCGGCTCATAAGCCAGGACCGACTGCAGACGTCGCTCGACCTCGGCGACCGAGACCCCCTTGCGCGCGGCGTAGTCCTCCACTTGGTCCCGGGCGATGCGTCCCACGGAGAAGTACTTACTGTCGGGATGCATGAAGCAGTACGCCGAGACGCTGGCCGGGGGCACCATCATGTAGCTCTCGGTGAGCGTGATGCCGCAACGCTCCGGCGAGAGAATATCCCAAAGTATCCCCTTGTCGGCATGATCGGGACACGGCGGGTAGCCAGGGGCCGGACGGATCCCCCGATAGCGAACCTGCAGCAACTCCTCCAGCTCCAGTGACTCCTGCGGTGCGTATCCCCAGTACTCCTTTCGCACCCGCTCGTGCAGCCGCTCCGCAAAGGCCTCGGCCAGGCGATCGGCAAGCACTTTCACCAGAATGGCGCGAAAGTCATCCCCCGCGCGTTGGAACGATCCCGCGAGCTCATCGAGCCCGTCGCCTGCGGTTACGGCAAAGGCGCCCATGTAGTCGTCGACCCCCGTGCCGACAGGGGCGATATAGTCGGACAGCGAGAGGTAGTACGGGGTTTCGCTCTTGCGCTTCTGCTGTCGCAGCGTCTGAATGACCGCCTGTTTGCGGGTGCGGGTATCATCGGTGTAGAGCTCGATATTGTCGTCATCGGTGGAATTGGCCGGCCAGAACCCGAGCACCCCGTGCGCGGCAAGAAGCCGCTCCTCGATGATCCGGCGCAGGAGCTCCCGCGCATCGTCATAGAGCCTGCGGGCCTCCGCACCGAGCTTCGGATCGTCGAGGATATCCGGGAAGCGCCCCTTCATCTCCCACTGGTAGAAGAAGTATCCCCAGTCGATGTAGCGCGCGAGCTCCTCAACGGGATAGTCGGAGAGCACCGTGGTCCCGAGAAAGGACGGGCGCACCGGCTCATAGGCATTCCAGTTCGGAGCGAACCGTGCCGCCCGGGCCTCGGCGATGGGAATGTACTCGGTGCCGGCGGTGCGCGCTGCCCGTTTGTCCCGCGTGCGGGCGTGCGCGGCGGCAACCTCTTCCGCGTAGGACTCCCGCGTCTCGGCTCCGAGGAGTCGGGCGATGATCGCGGAGGCGAGACTTGCATCCTTCACGTGCACCACCGGCGCGGAATACCGGGGGGCGATTTTGACCGACGTGTGCACCTCGCTCGTGGTTGCCCCGCCGATCAGAAGCGGGATGTCGAACCCCGCCCGCTCCATCTCGGTGGCCACGTGCACCATCTCGTCGAGACTGGGGGTAATCAAGCCGGAGAGGCCGATGACGTCCACGTCGTGTTCCCGGGCGGCGGCCAGGATATCCGGGGTCGGTACCATGACTCCGAGGTCGATCACCTCGTAGTTATTGCACTGAAGGACCACGCCCACGATGTTTTTGCCGATGTCGTGCACGTCGCCCTTCACCGTGGCCAGCAGGACCCTGCCCTTGCCGCGGGAATCGCCGCCGCGCTTCTCTTCCTCGATGTAGGGCTCGAGGTACGCCACCGCTTGTTTCATCACCCGCGCGCTCTTGACGACCTGTGGGAGGAACATCTTTCCGGAGCCGAAGAGGTCACCCACTACATTCATGCCGTCCATCAGCGGCCCCTCGATGACGTCGAGTGCCCACTCCCGCTGCCCCCGTGCCTCCTCCACGTCCTCTTCGATGTAGGCGGTGAAGCCCTTCACCAGGGCGTGCTCGATGCGCTGCTCCACCGGGGCTTCCCGCCAACTCAAGTCCTGTGCGGCGGAGCCGCCCGTCGGCTCGACGGTTTCGGCGAGCTGCAGGAGCCGCTCGGTGGCGTCTGGGCGACGGTTCAGGAGCACGTCTTCCACATGCTCGAGTAGGTCTTCGGGGATTTCGTCATAGACGGCAAGCTGTGCCGGATTGACGATACCCATGTCCATGCCGGCCGCGATGGCATGGTAGAGAAACGCCGCGTGCATTGCCTCTCGAACGGTGTTGTTCCCGCGAAACGAGAAGGACACGTTGCTTACCCCGCCGGAGATACGTACACCCGGGAGGGCTTCCTTTATGCGCCGGGTGGCCTCGATGTAATCGAGGGCGTAGTTCGCGTGCTCCTCCATGCCGGTACCGACGGCAAAGACGTTGGGGTCGAATATGATGTCCTCCGGCGGGAAGGAGAGCCGCTCAGTAAGAAGGTGGTAGGCCCGAGTACAGATGTCGACCTTGCGCTCGACGGAGTCGGCCTGCCCCTGTTCGTCGAAGGCCATGACGATCGCCGCCGCGCCGTAACGACGAACCATCCGCGCCCGCTCGAGGAAGGGCTCCTCGCCCTCCTTGAGACTGATGGAGTTGACCACACTCTTTCCTTGTACGCATTTCAGGCCGCGCTCAATCACCTCCCATTTGGAGGAGTCGATCATGACCGGCACTCGACTGATGTCCGGCTCGGTGACGACGAGCTTGAGAAACCTCTCCATTTCTCGCGCCGAGTCGAGCATGGCGTCGTCCATGTTAACGTCGATCATCTGGGCGCCGTTTTCCACCTGCTCCCGGGCAACCTCGAGGGCCTCTTCGTACTGTCCGGATTGGATGAGCCTGTTGAACTTCCGCGATCCCGCGACGTTCGTCCGCTCGCCCACATTCAGGAACAAGCTGTCCGGAGCGAGGGTCACCGGCTCCAGACCGCTGAATGTGGTAACCCCGCGGGGCCGCTCCGGCACCACGCGGGGCGCGGCGCCGCTGCAGGCCTCGACAATGCGCCTGAGGTGCTCGGGCGTGGAGCCGCAACACCCGCCCACGATGTTCAAAAGCCCCTCTTCCGCCATGCTGCCGAGGATTTCGGCCATGAAAGTCGGGCTGTGATCGTACTCGCCGAACTCGTTCGGAAGGCCTGCGTTCGGGTGCGTTGAGACCGGTATGTAGGCAACGCCGGCGATCTCGGCAACGTACTCTCTGAGCTGATCCGCGCCGAGCGAGCAGTTCAGCCCCACCGACAACGGATCGGCGTGCTGCACGGAATACCAGAACGCCGTGGCCGTCTGACCGGTCAGGGTGCGGCCGCTGCGGTCGGTAATGGTGCCGGAGATCATGATCGGGATCTCCTCTCCCCGCTCCTCCTCTACGTTCTTGACCGCGGCGACGGCGGCTTTCGCGTTGAGAGGATCGAAGACGGTCTCGATCAGGACGACGTCCGCTCCGCCGTCCAAGAGCCCACGGGTGGCCTCGGCGTACGCATCGGCGACCTCGTCGAAGTCGACGGCGCGAAAACCGGGGTCGTTGACGTCCGGGGAGATCGACAGGGTCTTGTTCATGGGTCCGAGAACCCCCGCGACGAACCGCGGCTTGCCGGGGGTGCGCTCGGAGAAACGGTCGGCGGCCTCCCGCGCTACCGTGGCCCCGGCCACGTTCAGCTCGTAGACGAGATCCTGCATGTAGTAATCGGCCTGCGATATGGTGGTGCTGTTGAAAGTGTTGGTCTCCACGATGTCCGCCCCGGCGTCGAGAAAGCCCTCGTGGACCTCCCTTACCACCTGCGGGCGGGTCAGACACAGTAGATCGTTATTGCCTCGAAGCGTTACATCGGCGCCGTCGGGAGCGGTAAAATCGGCGAAACGCTTGCCGCGGAACTGCTCCTCGGTGAGGCCGTAGGTCTGTATCATCGTGCCCATCGCGCCGTCGAGGAACACGATGCGGTGTGTAAGCGCTTCTCGAAGCGCCTCGATTCGCTCTGATCGGTTCATAACACAACTCCTCCCTCGGACCGCCGTGTCGTCGACCGGGGTGGCCGCAGTGAGCGCCCCTTGCGACGCGGGCCGCGTTGCCCGAGAAGGTGTTAGTATAGCGAAGCCGGGAGTCTCCTTCCAGCCGGGCAAAATCCGGCGGCAGAATCCGGCGGAGTACGGACGGCATCGAGGGGATCGCCGCTTGCAAAGGCGTTTTCCCAAGGCGTATAGTCACCCCGTCGTATGAGCACGCACCGCAGCGACAAAAATCTTACCTCGATAACGGTATTCTGTGGCTCGAGCACCGGTGTCCGACCGGCTTATCGGGAGGCGGCGGCGGCGTTCGGTCGAATGCTCGCCGGGGAGGGAATCGATCTGGTCTACGGCGGCGGCAACGTAGGGCTTATGGGGGTGCTTGCCGATGCGGCCCTCGCAGCCGGCGGGCGGGTTGTCGGCGTCATGCCGCAGCGTCTGGTGGATCTGGAGATCGCCCATCAAGGCCTCACCGAATTGCACGTGGTGGCCGACATGCACGAGCGCAAAGCCGGAATGGCCGCCCGAGGAGACGCCTTCGTGGCACTACCGGGCGGCCCCGGGACGATGGAGGAGTTTTTCGAGGCCTGGGTGTGGCACCGTCTCGGCGTCCACGAGAAGCCTGTCGGCCTCTTGAACGTGGACGGCTATTATGACGGGCTGAACAGCTTTCTCGACCGTATGACCCGCGAAGGCTTCATGGACGACTACTACCGTGGTATCGTCGTGGTGGAGCCTGATCCTGCACGGCTCATCGCGCGCCTTAGAGGGTAGAACCGGGAGGCATGCCGTCGGCACGGCGTCGGGACACCGCGGCGTAAGCGGACGCGGCGGCCTTGCTCGCACTCCCCGATCATCCCTCTTGCCAGTCTACGTACCAACCCGTGCTCGGCTGCGCGTCGTCGTCCATAGAGGTATGTTTCTCCGACTCACTATCGTCGGATAGGGCACTCACGGCGATCTCCCACACGCCATAATCGAGGAGCGATTCATCGACCGTGAGCGACGGCTCAGCGCTTGCCGCAACCTCCGCGACGGGCTCCCATTCGTATTCACCGCGGGGTCTCGCATACACCCGGTAGGCATCGACCGTGTCGGCCTCTTCCGGCGGGTCCCAGGCGACGGTGAACTCGGCAGCGGTGACCGCTACAGCCTCACCGACCTTGTTCAGGTCCTCGAGATCCAGACGCGCCTCGGTGGTTGCATCCGCAACGACCCGAACGGTTTCCCCCGCGCCCGCTACCGCATGCCCTGAGTCCATGAGCTGCACAACGAGGTGATGATAGCCTGAGGGAACCATGTCGAACGTTTCCTCCGCCGTCCCCGGCTCTACGACGGGGATCTCCAGCTCCGTCTCGTGACCGTACCGGTCTACCAGTGTCGCGACCACGCCGGAAGAGACGGTATGGCCGGCCTCCCACCGCGCCGACACCAGCAGGGAGCCCGTCCCGTCCACGGGCTTGGCCGATATGGATACGCTGGTACGCCTGCCGGCGTCCAAATCAACCGTGCTCGTGCCCTGCGCCACGAGAAATCCCTCGGCATTCAAACCCCGCGCCTCGAGCTCCCAACTCCCGGCGCGAAGGTTATTCACTTCCGCCGTTTCGGAGGCGGTTTCCACCTCGAACGTCTCCTCCTCCGGGCCCGAGCCGAGTAGCCGGTACCGCACGGGTTCCATATCCACATCCGGGACAATCGTCTGCGTGGAGATACCGCCGAGACGGACCGTGAGCTCCGCGTTACCCGCATCCTCTTCTGCCCGTCCCGGGACGCTGCCCGAAAGCGGCCCCGAACACGAGGCTGCGCCGAGCAGCAGCGACACGGTTGCCGCCGCCACGACAACGTTACGAACGGTCCAGGCACACACACCGGCACGACGGGCCCGCCGCCGGGCGGGGGCGGGCGTCGTGTTCGTTCTTCGAGTAAACCGCATCACTCAGTCACCGTGAACGTGTGGGAAGCCGATCCGGAACGGGATCCGTCCTCGGTGAAGGCCACCACATCAAGCCGGTAGCTTCCCGGCTCGAGGTCGGCTCCGACGGTCGTCTCCGCCCCCTGCGAGACGTATGCCCCGTTTACGTACCAGGTGTAGCTCACCTCGGCCCCGTCGGCATTCGAGGTATCCGCGGCGACGGTCATCGACTCACCCATTGCAAGCTCTTCAGCCCCACCTTCGATGGTTACCGGAAGCGGCTCGTCCAACTCCGGATCGACGATAATCTCGACGTCCCCGGTGGGGGGATTGACGTCGCTAAACGCCACGGTTCCAGAGGTTTCGGCATCCTGAGCGATTCGCACGGTTTCGGCGGCGCCGGCGACGACGGTATCTCCGTCGAGTAACTGAACGGACAGCGTGTGATAGCCGGCGCTTACCTCCCCGTGAGCGATCGCCGCCGTCCCCTCACCGGTGATGTCGGCCGACATCCCGGCGTTGGTTCCCTCGGAGGAGGTGAGCTCGCCCTCCAGCGCGGGATCCGTCACGTCCTCCGCCGGCCAGGTGATCGACACGCTGAGCGTACCTGGCCCACCGTAGGGCTCCACCGTAATGCTGACGCTCGCCGTCTCACCGGCAACCACCTCGGTCTGCGCCGAGCCGACGGCGATGTCGGTGCCGCTTTCGTTGAACCCGATCACCTCGAAAGACCACTCCCCGCTTTCCAGCCCGTCGAACCGGGTCGTCCCCTCCGTCAAGTCTTCATCGAGCTCGTTCCCGTCAGGCCCCTCTCCGAGCAAACGAAAGGAAACGACGTCCATCGACTGATCGGGCTCCATGACCAGCGTGCTTACCGACCCCAGCGTTACCTCCACGGCTCCATCGGGCTCTTCGAGCCCCAGATCGCAAGAGGCGCTCAGCGCCGCCAAGAGACCTACGGCAAGTACCGCTACGATTTTCGCTCCGATAGGGATGCGGACATACCGCTCTCGCTGCGTAAAAAGAAGATTCTCCATAAACGCTCCAAAAAAAGGGTTTATGATAGTGCTGCAGGAATCATGCCAACTTGGCGGGCAGCGGAACGGTCCGGCAGCGCGTTATGGAGAAACGAATTGTAGTCAGAGGCGTGTGAAGGTGTGTAGTTTTGCACACGACCGTCGATGACGGGAATGTAATCGACCGTCTTCCTAGGAGTCCTCTTCGGGGTCCTCTTCTCGGTGCACGCGATCAGGCGAGAACGCCGGCCGACATACGGACCAGTATTCCGCGGGCTCATCCCAGGGGTTGGAGTACCGGACTCGTGTGCCTGCGGTCACCAGCAATGATTCCCCCGCCCCGAGCTCGATCTCACGGTCTTCCACGTATATCCGCTTTCTACCCCGCACCATGAGGGTAAACTCATCGAACTCCGGGGTCTGTGGCGGCTCGGACCACCCCGGCGGCGCGATCATTCGTGCGATGCTGATGTCCTTCATACCCGTGCTCGGAATACCGAAATGCTCTTCGATGTGCTTTTCGTCCTCCGTCGGCACAACGACCGGCTCACTCTGTTTCAGAAACCTCTCGGGCATTGCTCCTCCTCCGGAAACTCGGTCGTGCGTTTCCGATCAGGCAACGGCATCTCGCGCTCGCGAGCTCCCGTGTACGAGCGGCAAGAGGCCGATGCTCCCGATGACTATTGCCCCCAGCACTATGAATCCCAGCTCGAAGCGACCGGCCGCGGCGACCGCTCCGAAGACCCGCGGCGCCACTCCCGATCCCATCAAATTGGCCAGTGGGATAGCCAGCGCCACTGCCAGATTTCGCGCGGCCGGCGGGGCCGCATCGGTCAGCGCGCGTATCGCCACCGGGAAGAACGCCTGGACGACCAGCGGTTGCAGAAACACCGCCAGCAACAACACCGTACCGGTAGTCGTTCCGATGAGAACGGTCATCGCCCCGGTAACGCTCATGATGCTCCCCACCACTACCTCGAAACCGAAACGGTCCGATAACGCACCGGCCGCAAAAATGGCGGCAAACCCGGTGATCCGGGAGATGCCGACGAGACCATTCACGAACTGCTCGCTATGCCCGTGCTCGGCAATGAGGAACGTAGGCAGGATCGAATAGACCCCGACCGCAGCGCTGACCACGACGGCAAACAGAATCGAGATGACCCAAAACGTCCTGTTGTGCAGGAAGAGCTTGACGTTCTCGAAATGCGGCGGCTCACCTCTCTCGCGGCGGCCCCTGCCGAGCACAGCAAAGACTCCGGCCACGCAGAGAGCGGCAATACCGGTAAGGGCAAAGACGCCGCGCCAGCCGATCGCCGGGGCAAGGGCTGCCGCCACCAGCGGGGCAAGAATAAAGGCCGAGTTGGGCCCCGACTCATGGAGCGCCAGCGCCTTGCCGCGGTGCACGTCGGGCACAAGCGCCGCTACCGAGGCGACACCGGAGCCCGGATACAATCCGTTTGCATAACCGGTTACGAACAACAGCGCGTGAAAGAACCGCAGCGTCTGCGCCGTCGACAACGCCAGCAGGGACACTCCGACAAGCGCAACGCTTGCCACGATCGTCCAGCGGTGCGTGAGCCGTTTCGCAACGTATCCCGAAGTCAAAAGCCCGGTGATGAACCCGAAGGAAGCCGTCAAAAAGAACGCCGAGGCGCGCCCGTAGTCGATTCCCAGGTCCGTCGAGATACGTAGCAACAACGGCGAGAGCAACAGTCGTGGAAAGATGGCAAAGAACACCATCATGAGGAGAAACAACACCCAGGGCACCGCCGGTGCGAAGCGTTCGTCGTTTGAGGCCATACCTGTTTGAATTTCCCCGGCTTCGGTGTGAACGTCAATACATGGGGCGGACACTCGTTCCCGGTGTAAGCGTCGTGGTCCCTCAACTTTACCAATCACGGCTCTGTTAGGCATAATTGTGGCATGCAGGTGCCAAGAAAAGAGCGCCGATACAGCTGGTCCGATTATCTCGCCTGGCCGGAGGGTGAGCGCTACGAGCTAATCGACGGCGTCGCCTACGCGATGAGTCCCGCGCCACGGCGGAGGCGTCAGGAAATAAGCGGGGAGATCTTTCGTCAGGCTGCAAACGCACTCAGCGGGAGACCGTGTCGGGTGTATGACGAGGCACCCA
>JBKHEN010000092.1:0-10306 GCA_046540795.1 Spirochaetaceae bacterium
TACACCTGCCGGCCGGAAGGTGCCTCTATCGGCGTTTTCCTTTGCGCCGGCCGCGGCCGCGACGGTCGTGCAGCTTCTCCCCTTCACCGCCTTCGTCCTCGTCCTCCTCCACGGGAGCCCGCGCGGAGAGGTGCTCATAGGCGATCTTTGCCGCCTCCTGCTCGGCCCGCTTCTTGTTCTTGCCCTGCCCGGGACCGAAAGTCTCGGTATTCACCCGGACCTCGATCCAGAAGGTCTTCGAGTGGTCCGGGCCGGTCTTCTTCACCAGGATGTACTTCGGGTAGGTCTTGAACTTCTTCTGTGCGTACTCCTGCAAGAGGGTCTTGTAGTCCTTGCGGTGACGATTCTCGAGGACCTTGTTGATTTCCGGTACGAGGTATCGCAGGGTGAAGCGTTTCGCCGCCCGGAAGCCGCTGTCGAGGAAGTAGGCACCGATAATGGCCTCCAGAGCGTCGGCGAGCAGCGCCTTCTTGCTTCGCCCGCCGGAGAACTCCTCACCCTTGCCGATGAGTATGAAGTTGTCTACCCGTAACTCCCGGGATATCGCCGCCAGGCTATCCTCCGAGACGACGAAGGACTTGATCTTTGCCAGATCACCCTCGGCTTTGTCCGTGAGCGTGTTGAACAGATACTCTGCAACCACGAGCCCGAGCACCGAGTCACCGAGGAACTCGAGCTTCTCATTGTTGTCGACGTCGTTGTGCCGTTCGTTCGCGTAAGAGCGATGACAAAAGGCCAGATTCAGAAGCTCGAGCTTTTTGAAGCGGATGCCCGCCTGTTTCTCAAAAAGCTGAAGCTCCTGCTTCCGCTCGACATCGACTTCGGGTGGCTGCAGCTCGTCGTGTGCTCGCGTGAGTCGCACACTGCACCCCCTCTTAGAAAACGAAGTTCCTCCGCGCAGGCAGAGGAACTTCGCAGCGAAGCGTTCAGAAGCACAAAAGCCGGAAGTTGTTACTGCTGCTGTGTCTTCAGAAAATTGAGCGCGTCACGAACGGTTTCGAACTCGTTGGCCTTTTCGTCGGGGATGGAGATGCCCATCTCCTCTTCAATAGCATACACGAGCTCGTATGTGTCCAGGCTGTCTGCGCCAAGGTCCTGTCTAAACGACGAGTCCATGGTGATCTTCTCCTCATCGACTTCAAGCTTGTCGGCGATGAGCTTCTTCATTTTCTCGAAAAGTTCGTCCATTACCGATCCTCCTCCTCGGGGGGGTTAACCCAGCTCCTCCGGGTCGAATACTTTCTTTCCGCGATAGTACCCCGACTTCAGGTCGACGCGATGACGCTTCACCATCTCGCCGGACTCCGGGGAAGTTATCAACGTCGGCAGCTTGAGCTTGCCGTTTATGCTCCGTCGTCTGCGGGTTCGTGCCTTCGAATGCTTTCTCTTTGGTACTGCCATAGTCCTATCCTCACGTCCTGCTACGGAATCTCCTAAAATTGGGCCCTACGGTAGCCAATAGTAGCCCTACTGTCAATATTGTGGCGGCACCAAGGTGTCCGCCCTCTCGGTGTCCGCTTTCTCGGTATTTCTAGGTGTGCGCCCCTTCCCGGATCTTCCGGGCAATCGCCACTGCCACCGGTTCCGGCACCATCGTCGATATGTCGCCTCCGAGCCGCGCGAGCTCCTTGATTGCCGAGGAGCGCAACACGAAGTACTGCGGATCCGTCGGCATTAGAATGGTCTCCACCCGCGGGTTGAGCCCCTTGTTCAACATGGACAACTCGAACTCGTACTCGAAATCGTCAAGCGCCCGCACCCCCCGGATCATGACTTTTGCGTCCGCCCGCTCGGCAAACTCCACGATAAGACGATCCCATAGGTGCACATCCACGTTGGGTACGTCCGAGACCAAATCCTCCATCATTCCGTAGCGCTCTTCCGCACTAAAGGTGTAGTGCTTGTTCGGGTTTACCGCAATGACCACGCTCACCGCGTCGAAGATTCCCGCTGCACGGCGCACGATATTCATGTGTCCGTTGGTCGGCGGATCGAAAGAGCCGGGGAATAGCGCACGGATCATTACCCCATAGTAGCGACTCGAGGGCGAAAGGTCAACGATTTTGCCGGTTCGCGACCGAGAACGCTTCGTGCTATACTAGTTCTTGCCGATGCCTACTCTCGGTGCCCTTCTTCTCGCTACCCTAACTCTCGCGGCCGGCATTGCACCGCCCGCCGCCCTCACCCAGGACCACCACGACGAGGAGGACGACTGGATCAGGCTCGAGAGCGCACTGTCCGGACGCAGCCCCCAGGAACAGGCCGAGGTTCATATCATCCTCACCCAGGCCACCTCGTCCACCCGCAGCATGCAGAGTACCGCGCTCCGCCGAATCGAGCAGCTCGTCGAGAAGAACGACCCGGTCTCTCGGTTCCCCGAGATTACCGAAATCATCTCTCTCCTGGTGCTCGAACCCTATCGCGTGTCGCGGTCCGGCCTTTCTCGCAACGGCGGCAGCGGCGGGACGTACCCGGACATACGGGTTCGAGCTACGCAGCTCCTCGGGCGTATCGGCGGGCGGGAAGCGTATACCGTTCTCGTGGAGCTCATGCGCCTCGAGACGGACGGCAGCGTACGAATAGCCGCGTTGCATGCGCTTCCCCGAGTGGACGTGCGTCCGGAACCGACGCTTCCCGGCGTGCTGGCTCGGATCTTTCGTAGAGCACGAGACGATCCCCCGACGCTACGGGCCGCCCTCGGTACCGTGCGAGCACTGCACTCCCGCTACGGATTTCTCGATACCCCGGAGCTCTTCACGGCGGTTATAGACGTTGCCCAGGGCCCCTACCCGCGCTCCTTACGGACCGAAGCCTTCGAAGTGGTAGACCTCCTCAGAGAGTGACGAGAGAGAATGCGGGGAGAGAACGGGTGGGAAGAACTATCGGGTAAGAACTCGGCCCGCCGGAGTGCCGACTTCCCCGACGGTGGTAGCCACTATTGTGCGTCGAAGGACGGCCCCGCGCCGGTCTCCGGCGGTTTTCCCCGGTCCGGGTAACGCTGACGGGGATGCTTGTGCTCCGGACCGCTGCGACTGCTTACCAGCTCCTCCGTCAGCTTGTGGGCAATACGCTGTATGGCGGTCTCCAGATACCGTTCGTCCTGGATCCGCTCCTTCAACGCTTCGATTCGCTCCGGGTCGGGCTGCTTTGCAATTCGTACCATTCTCACTTACCGACAGCGACATCGACGTGGCGCACACACCGTCCGGCGCTGCTCATGAACAGTAGCTCGAACCGCCGTGCGTAGGACCGGAAGACCGGATACCGTCTCAGATATTCCAAGGATGCGGTCCGCAGTCGCCGACGCCGACGGGACGACAGAGCGAGTCCCACTTCCTCGTAAGGCACCCGGTCCCACGTCTTGACCTCGATGAACACGACCGAGTCGTCTTGCACAGCTACTATATCGACTTCTCCCTGGGGAGTCCTGAAGTTCTTTTGCAGAATGCGGTAACCGTGCTGTTCGAGGTAAGCCGCGGCGTCGGCTTCACCGCCGCGCCCCTTCTCGGTGTTACTAGTCGTGGTGAGTTTCCTCGGCGGAGAGCTCTTTCGGGTCGACGGCCTTAGCAATGAATAGCTTGCGTTCCTCCGCCAGATCGATGACCTGTCCTTCGTCGTCGCGGTACTCACGTCCCTCGGCGTCGATCATGATCTTCACCCGCGGCTTGAGCGGCGCGCTGTGGTTGACCTCCAACACACGACCGATCGAACTATCGTTGAGAAGCACGACACTGCCTACCGGGTAGATCCCCACGGTCCGGATAAACACCTTCAGTACCTGGGGATCGAACCGTCGCCCGTTGTCGCTGAGGACATTGCGCATAGCGGTGTAACCGATCATCGAACTACGGTAGGGACGGCGTGAGAGCATAGCGATGAAGGAGTCCACCACGGCAATGATCCGGGCGAAGAGGATGATGTCCTCTCCCGAGAGCATCTTGGGATAGCCCTGTCCGTCCCAGCGCTCCTGATGCTGAAGGGCCGCACGGCCGATCTCCTCGGGATACCGCAACTCCCGGGTGACGATCTTGTAGGAGTGAACCGGGTGGGTCCGGATCGTCTGCCCCTCCTCGGGACTGAGAGGACCCTTTTTGTTCACTATCTCATTAGGAAGCCTGAGCATCCCGGCATCATGCAGCAAGGCGGCGGTGGCTAGGTGAATCAATCGGTGCCGCGGCATCCCAATGTTCCGCCCAATAAGGGAGGAAACGATCGCCGAGTTAAGCGCGTTGTCCACATCGGTCATGCCCCCCTGAAAGCCGTAGAGGATGTACTCCACGGTTTGTGTGGGATAGTGCTCGAGGATCCGAAACAGCACATCGACGATGGTGTCGATCTGTGAGGTTTCCACCGGATCATAATTCCGAATCTGTTCGAATACCTGGCGCAGTTGTTGGCGGAGCTTAGTATGGGTCCTCATGACCGTTTCGTGCTCCGGCGTCTTGAACGCGCGCATGAAAAAGCTATTCTCGTCGACATCCTCGGCAAACCCTTCGGAGAGCATCTCCCCGTCGGTGGTCACCACGCTGATGCCCCACTTCTGCAGTCGTTGAATGTCCTTTTTGCGAATGGGTACCCGGGCGGGAACGAGCACGTTCTCGCCGTCGATGTACACGGCTTTGTCGAACTGCTGCCCGGGGCGCAAGTCCGAAACTTTGATGGTGCGCATTAGCTGGTCCGCCCTTCAGCGCGCAGGACGAAAGCGAGGATCTCCGCAACGGCGGCATACAGCTCTTCCGGAATCAGCTCCCCGACGTCGAGAGTCAAAAGCGACTCCACGAGCACCTCGTCGGTAACCACGCTGACTCCCGCCTCTAAAGCCACCGCCCGAATCCGCTCCGCCATATACGCCGATCCTTTCGCTACCACGAACGGCGCCGGCAGAGACTGATCGTACCGGAGGGCTATCGCCTTCTCCATATTCACACGCTACGCTTCGGTATCGATGCTCTTGAGTATATCCTGCGCGTCCTCGGTTGAAAACCCGTCGAAGCCCTCGCCGCTTCGCACCTCCACCGAGCCCAGCCCGAGCGGAGCCAGTCGCGACTGCAGCTGCCCAAGCAACGACTGCGGAGGCGCCGTGCCCCGCGGGTAAAACACCCGCAGGCGTCCCCGACCCGAGACCCCGGTGGTTGCGCCGCCCACCGGGGCGGCACCGGGAGAGCCGCCGTGAGCCGTGCCGGCGCCGCCGTCCACCGAACCGTCCGACCGCGCCGGTACCAGCTCGAACTGCCACGCGCCCGCGCCCTCCTCCTCCGCTTCGAGGGAAACCGCGGCCCGCTCGAAGGTCGGGCGCTCCCCGGTGAACCGCATGCGAATGCTTCCGCGGTATGCCGTGTCGTCGACCTGAAAGCCGAAAGGCACCACCACCCAGTGGCCCCCGGTATCCCGCAAATGGTTGAAGGCATGGACCAGGTGGCCGGGCTCCTCCTCGCGTCGCTCGACCGCCTCACGCACCACATCCGCCGCAGGTCGGCCATCACCACCCTTATGCCGTTCTCCGCCCCGGCGCTCACCATGCCGTCTGCCCCCGGGATGCTCTCCGCCACCGCCGGCAAGAGCCTCTATGAAACGGTCGAAGCCCTCCTCGGAGGGCAAAAGGCCCTTCTCCTGCATGAGGAGATAAGCCCGCACGGTCCGCGGAGAGGCGTCGCCACGATGTCTGAAAAAGGCATAGACCGAGCGCATTCGCTCCGGGTCGAGGGCAAGGCCGCTTCTCGTAAACGCGCGCAGGATCATCAATGAGAGGTCGTCCCGAGGAAGCCCCTCGGTCTTCAAAAAGCGCAGGGCGGCTTCTCCGCCGCCGGTTTGCCGGTATGGTTCGAGGTAAACGGTTGAGCCTTCGGCCCGAACACGGGCGAAAAACGCGGAGCCGGCATTGAGCGTCCGCTCGGCATGCGCGGAGACCACACGCCCACGGATGCCGAGTAGCCATTTCGTCGGTGTAAGTTGCTTCAGTACCGTCGCGCGGACAGTCTCTCCGGAGCGCAGGGGGCGACCGGTCCGCAGGCCGGCTTCGAGAACGAGCCGCGCGACGTGCCCGAAGCTCCCGGGGTCACCCATGGCCGATCGCTACTTCTTTGCGTTTTGAGACTTCCGCCGCACGAGCTCCGGCACCTTGGCCGCCTTACCCACCCGGTCGCGGATGTAGTAGAGCTTGGCCCGGCGCACGCGGCCGCGTCGGCTTACCTCGATCTTCTGGATCCGCGGGGAGTGCAGGGGAAAGACCCGCTCAACGCCCACCCCGTACGACATCTTCCGGACCGTAAACGTGCGGCGGATACCGCCGTTGTTCTTGGCAATGACCAGTCCTTCGAAGATCTGGATCCGCTCCGTGCGACCTTCGACAATGTTGAAATGTACCTTGACCGTATCGCCGATTCGGAAGTTCTCGGCGTCCTGTTTGATTTGCTCGTTCTCAATGGTGTCGATGAGATTCATCTCCGGCTCCTTGTTCCCGTTTCCTTGTTCCCGTTCCTATCGCTCGTTATCTTCTTCGTCGTTTTCCCGCGTCCCGCATTCCAGCAAGTCGGCCCGGAACATCTTGGTTTTCTCGATTCGTTTCTCGTGGCGCCACCGACGTATCCGCTCGTGGTGACCCGTAAGCAGAACCTCCGGCACCCGCATTCCCTTGTACAGCTCCGGACGCGTGTACTGAGGGTACTCGAGCAACCCGTCGGTGAAGCTCTCCTCCGACAGTGAGTCCGCCCGTATCACCCCGTCGACGAGCCGCGTGGCCGCATCGATAATGACCAGGGCCGACAGCTCACCGGAGGATACCACATAATCGCCGATTGTGAGCTCATCGTCAACATAGTAATCGATGATGCGCTGATCCACCCCCTCGTAGCGCCCGCAGATGAACACCAGGTGCTCCTCCTGCGAGAGCTCCCGGGCGACGGCCTGGGTGAACGGCCTTCCCGACGGCGTGGGATAGACCGTTCGCAACTCCCGTGCTCCCACCGAATCGAGAGCCGCACCGAGAGGCTCGGGTTTCAGCACCATTCCCGCCCCACCGCCGTAGGGAGCGTCATCGCACGTGCGGTGCCGGTCACCGGCGAAATCCCGGATGTCGACGGCACGGTACTCGATTAGGCCCGCTTCCACCGCACGGCGAAGGATCGACTCCGAGAAGAATGCCTCGATAAGCGCCGGGAAGAGGGTGAGCACGTCGATTCTCATTCGGACCTCACTCCAGAATCCACGGCGTCTGCAGCGCGATCCGACGTCGCCGCGTATCAACCTCCCCGACGTAGGGCTCGCGAAACGGGATGTTCCGCACCGAGCCCTCGGCGGTCTCGACCTCGAGCATGTCGCAGGCTCCCGTTTCCCATACCGACAGCACTCGCCCCACCGGTCGCTGGGCCTTGCCTTGCGGCGGGTCCTGCAAGCCCTCTTGCAGGTACAGCTCGCATCCTACCAGATCGGCTATGTAGTACTCGTCTTCACCTCGGGAGCTTGCCTTCTCCCGCGGGACCCATAGCTCGCAGCGCCGCAGCGAGACGGCGGTCTCCCGGTCATCGATTCCTTCGAGCTTGAACAACGCTTCCCGGTGGGTAAGACGGACACGCTCCACGCGTAGCCGGCGCCCCTGTTCTCCACCCCCCGGACAGCGCAGCTCCACCTCCGTGAGGTCGGCCAGATGCCCGGTCTCACCGGAGTACGCACCCACCTTCACCTCGCCGCCGGTACCGTGAGCCCCGCGGACGAAGCCGACGGCAAGCATTGCCATATCAGTCGAGAATTTCCAGCACGACCCGTTTTCCGGTCTTGGTCGCCGCGGCGCTCAGCACCGTGCGAATCGCCTTCGCGATGCGGCCGTGTTTGCCGATGACCTTACCGATATCCGACTGAGAGACCTTGAGTTCGAGAATGGTCGACTTCTCGCCTTCGATCATATTCACCTCGACCTCGTCCGGCTCGTCGACCAGCGAGCGGGCGATATAGTCTACGAGTTCCTTTTCCACACGTGCCCCCTCCGTCTGTAACAACTGCTATGCGAGCCGTCCTACTTGATGTGAAAGTTTCTCTTGTTGAGTAGCTTGCGCACCGTATCCGTCGGCCGGGCACCTTTGTCGATCCACTCCCGAATCTTATCTTCATTGAGGCTGAGCTGGTTTTCCTCTATTTCTATCGGATGATACAGCCCCACCTCCTCAATGGCTCTGCCGTCCCGCGGCTCGCGGGAATCCATTACCACCAACCGGTAATAGGGTTTCTTTCTGGTTCCGAATCTCTTCAGCCTAATTCGCGCGCTCACAACAACCTCCTGCTTGGTATCCTACATGCCGCCAAGTCGAGAAAGCATCTGCTTCTGATACTTCTTGTTCTTGGACATCTTCTTCATTGTCTGGCGCATCTTCTCGAACCTCTTCAGAAGCCGGGTCACCTCGTAGACCGACGTGCCGCTCCCTCGAGCGATCCGCTTGCGCCGCGGCGGACCGAGAATGCGATGATTCCGCCGCTCTTCCGGCGTCATCGAGAGGATGATCGCCTCTTCATGCTTTATCTGCCGCTCGTCGAAATCGTCTTCGGAGATCTGTCCCTTGAGTCCCGGTATCATCTCCAGCATCGACTGCATCGAACCCATTTTGCGCATGCGCTGAAACTGATCGAGAAAATCCTCCAGGGTGAAGGTCGCCGAGCGCATGCGCTTTTCCAGCTCCGCCGCCTCTTCCTCGTCGTAGGTTTCCTGCGCCTTCTCTACGAGAGAAACGACATCACCCATGCCGAGAATCCGGGAGGCCATGCGATCGGGATAGAAGGGTTCGAGGTCCTCGAGTTTCTCCCCGACTCCGATGAACTTCACCGGCTTCCCGGTCACGCTCTTCAGGCTGAGTGCGGCGCCGCCGCGAGTGTCGGAATCGAACTTGCTGAGGATCACCCCCGAGAGGTCCATCCGCTCGTCAAAGGTCTTTGCGACCTCGACGGCGTTCTGCCCGGTCATGGCATCGGCCACCAGGAGGACTTCCCGCGGGTCGGCCACTTTCCGTACCCGCTCGAGTTCCGCCATGAGATCCTCATCCACCTGCAAGCGCCCCGAGGTATCGACGAGCAGCGTATCCACGCCCCGGCGTTTTGCTTCCTTCAGTGCACCTTTGACGACCTTCACCGGGTCCTTCGTGTCGCGATCCGTATAGACGGGAACGTCCGCCTGCCGACCGAGCACCTCGAGCTGATCTATTGCCGCCGGGCGCACCAGATCCGCCGCTACGAGAAGCGGAGAACGACTCTCCCGCTTTTTCAAATGCACGGCGAGCTTTGCCGCCGTTGTCGTCTTGCCCGATCCCTGAAGCCCCGCAAGGAGTATCACCGACTGTGTATCCGGTCCTTTGAGTTCGAGATCCTGCCGCTCATCCCCGAGCAGGGAAACCATCCGGTCATGAACGATCTTCACAAACTGTTGCCCCGGGGATACGGAGCGGAGCACGGCCTCTCCCGTTGCCTCCCGCACGGTGCGGTTCACAAACCGGCGCACCACGCGCAGATTGACGTCGGCTTCGAGGAGGGCAACTTTTATCTCATCGACCGCATCCTGGACGTTCTTCTCCGAAATGGAGGACTTCCCGGATACTTGGCGGACGACATCGCTCAGTTTATTGGAAATTCGGTCGAGCATGGTCCTGGAATCCCGCGAGTGTAGCGTTATTTATACTGTTTCCCAAACGCCGCTGTCAACCGCTATCGTACTTCGAGGAAGTGACGTCTGAGGTAGTTGATGCGCTCTTCTGCCGGTTCCCAGTGCCGACTCAAGGGAAACCCCTCGACCACCTGTGCGTAGTAGTCGACGGCTTCCGCTGCATCGCGTCGCGCCTCCGCGGCACGGCCCAGGTTGAAGTAGAGCTCCGCCTCGTCGTCGGGCTCCTCCGCCGCGGCTCGATACTCCTCGAGGGGCTCCAGGGCACGGCCCTGATCATCGCTTTCCAGGAGCAATCGGCCGAGTTCGAGAAGCTCCTCGGCGGAGATCCGCTCGGCGGCGGCCTGCTCCTCTTTCAGGGCGACGTAATGCTCGAATGCGGCTTCGGCGTCGGTGTCGGCAAGCGCAGCACGGAAGCGCTCGAGGTGTGAGGGACTCTCGGCAGCGCCGTCTGAGTCCGCCGCGCCGGATTCCGCCTCCGCGCCGTCCCCGGCGTCCTCGTCGAGCTCTTCCTCGAGGAGGTCCGCGTATTCCTCACCGCCCGGGAGCTCTTCGGCCTCCGGAGCGGCCTCCGGAGCGGCCTCGGAAGCGGCCCCGGCAACGAGGTTCTCCGCATCCGCCGCCTGCACCGGCTCCTCCTCCCCCTCCGCGTCGCCCGCTTCGTCAGCG
>JBKHEN010000093.1:0-10244 GCA_046540795.1 Spirochaetaceae bacterium
GGGAGCCCGTCGGAGGGGTGTGAGCAACCGGAGGGCCGGCGTCCTCAGAGCTCCTGCGCTCGGGTTGCGTTCCACCGTCGACGTATCTCCTCGATCCGGCTTTGGTTGACTCCCCTATCATAGTAGCCGAGCCGTGAGGCCGAACGGAAGTGTACGCATCCGGCCTCTTCATCTACGAGAAGCTCTACGTCGTCGGGAAATCGAAAGATCCGCGAACGGTACTCCGCCGCCAGGTACGGGCCGCGCCGCTCGGTCACGCGTGCCCGCGGCATGGATTCGATGATTCTCACGAGACGCTCCAGCGCCTCCTCGACGGTGAGACCCGCCGGCAGCGGCAGCGGCTCGAGTCCGTCACCGGTGCCGTCGCGACGGCTTTCCACGCAGTTCGGGCGCTCGGGACAGGGACGGAGGCGGCCCTTCTCCGTGCCCAACTCGGGTGGTGGAACCGTGCGGGCCCAGATCTGAACGGCGAAAGTCCCGATTGCGAGTGCCAACAGGAGTGAAAACAGTAAGACCATTCCCATGGGTCCCCTCTTCCTCCGAGGTGCTCGGTGGCCTTGATGCCCCGATTGCCTCGGGTATATTGTAATGCCGGAATTCGCGATGTTCGAGATTGTCGATGAGATAGTACAAGCGGAGAAGCAGGCCGAGCAAATCGTTTCGGACGCCAAGAAGGAAGCCGAGGAAATCCGCACGGCCTTCGACGCCGAGGAGCGGCAGGTACTTGCCGAAGCTCGGGAGGAGGCGGCGCGGCAGACTCGTGAGCGGCTCGATCAGGCCCGAAAGGAGGCGGATGAGCGCAGGCGGGCGGCCCTTGCCGAGGAATTGAGCGCGGAGCAGTACCTCGAGGCACATGCCGAACGAGCGCAACGCGCCGTCGACCGGGTTGTGGATCTTCTTGTTAGGCCGGAGTACGAGCGATAGATGTCCGGTCAAATGCAAGCCTACAGAGTTCTCAACGCAAAGCTCAGGGCCCGTATCGGCGCGTTGCTCGCGGAGGACTTCTTTCGCACCCTTGCCGGTTCCGCCACGGTCGAGGAGGCCGTAACGGCCCTCGATGAGCAGGGGTTTACGGACGTTGCGGAGACCTATCGCACGACCGGTGACGTCCGTCTGTGTGAGCAGGAGCTCTATCGCCGGGAGATCGGGTCATTGCTCGAAGCGGAACGACACCTCGACGGCGAGCGCCGGGCGTTTGTGGCGGCCGTTGCGGACCGGTACGAGATCGAGAACCTGAAAACCGCGGTACGGCTGTGGTTCGAGTCCGCCGTACGGGGCAGACGCATAGAGTCGAAGATCGCATACCTTTCTCGGGTACCCGTGCATCGTCATATCGACTACGATCGGATAGTGAACGCCGCCTCCTGGGCCGACATTCCGGCGGCGCTTGAGAACACACCATACGCCGCACCGGTGTCCGAGACAATCGACCACGTCCAGCAAAGCGGCTCCCTCTTTTCGCTGGAACGGAGACTCGACCGGGACTATTTCGAGCGGATGCTTGCCGCCGCCCGAGCGCTCCCGCGGCGTGACCGGGAGGCCGCGGAGGCCCTTATAGCCCTCGAGGCGGATCGTGAAAACGCCTCCTGGGTGGTTCGGGCGGTCTCCTACTACGGGCTCTCCGAAGAGGACGTCGCGGCGGGGCTCGTCCCCGGGGGCGCGGCGTTCGACTCCCGGACCCTCAGGCGAGCGGCGCGCGCCGAGCGGCCGGGGACAGAGCTCGTCGACGCGCTGGGAACGCAGGCGGCCGGCGGCGGTGCGACAGCCGCGGGCAGACACGCGCGGGAGCTCGAGTTCGTGGAGGCGGCCCTCGGCGAGGAAGCGGAGCGGTTGGTGCGGCGCTGGTTGGGTGGTTATCCGTTCATGATGGGGGTGGTCCTGGCCTACTACCTGGTGACAATGCGTGAGTTGCGGCGGGTTTCCGCCGTTCTAAACAGTCTATTCTACGGGCTCGAGGCGGATGTCGTGGAGGCGGCCCTATGATGTTTACCTCCCCGATGCGCTATCTCTTCGCGGCGGTGCCGGATTCCCATGCCGAGGATCTCTCGCGGGAGCTCTTGCATCTCGGTGTCCTGCACTTCGTCGACGTACGGGAGCTCGATCGTGCGCACGCACTGCGGGCGGAGGAGGTGGGTGAGGAGCGTCGACGGATCGCGGAGGTGCGGCGGCGGATCGAGTCGACTCTTGCCACCGGTAATCTCGATCTGCCCGATCTCGTTTCCACAGAGGTGAGTGCGGGCGCGGCCGACGTGAAGCGGGCGGAGGAACTCACGGATGATATCGGACGGCAGGTGGAGTCGCTTCGGACCCGGCAGCGGGAGCTCCAGCAGCAGATCATGCGCCTCGAGGAACTGCGCCGTCAGGTGGCGCTTTACGGTGAGGCGGGCCGCGCAGCCGGCCGTGCGGCGGGCCTCGGAGAAGGACACGGTTATCTCGATGCTCGCGCCGGGACGGTTCCCCGGGAGCGAATCGAGGAGTTCCGCGCGGAGCTGGGTGCCTATCCGGCGATGGATATCGAGCTCAGGCAAACCGAGGACCGGGTCGAAGTGTTGCTCCTCACTCTGAAACGCAACGCTTCGAGCGTTGCGGAAACTCGCCGTCGCCATGGTTGGCAGGATCTAAAGCTGCCGGACACCGAGAATATCTCACAACAGATGCCTTCCACCCGCGTGGAAGCGAAGCTCGAGAGCGCCCGAGAAGAGCAGCAGGAGCTCGGGCAACAGGCGGTCGAGGCGGTTCGCAACCACAGGGAGGAGCTGGAGTCGGCGTGGCGCAACCTCCGGCACCGGGAGCTGGAACTGGATGTACGGTCGTTCTTCGAGCATACCGAGCGAACGGTGGTGTTCTCCGGCTGGGTTCCGCGGGAGCATGCACGCGCTGTCGAGGACGCCGTGCGTCGAGCTACCGGCGGGAAATGCTATCTAAGGTGGTACAGCGACAGTGAGATGTCGCGGAGCGCGCATGTGAACGTTCCGGTCAGGCTGCACAATCCACGGCTACTCCGGCCGTTTCAGATGCTCGTGGAGAATTACGGCACTCCGAGCTACGGTACGGTGGATCCGACGGTACTCGTCGCCGCCGCATACCTGGTGATGTTCGGTCTCATGTTTGCCGACGCCGGGCACGGATTGGTGCTGCTCATCGGGGGAATACTGGGGCTGCGAAGCAAACGTATCCGCGGCAGGACGCGCGAGCTCTTCGGCTTGCTCACGTGGTGCGCGGTCTCCGCCATCGCCTTCGGGGTGCTGTTCGGAGCGTATTTCGGTATGCAGTTGCTGCCCCCGCTGTGGTTCGACTTTCACGCCGTGGTGAGCGGTCATGCCGGTGAGGGGGCCGTTCGCTCCATTTACGACATCCTCGTGATTACCATCTACCTCGGCATTACGGTGATCGGTCTGGGTTTCGTGCTGAACTGGATCAATCTCCTCCGGCGGGGAAAGCGGCTGGAGGTCGTGTTCGATCGTGCCGGCTTGATCACCGCCTGGTTGTACGCGGGAGGAATCTATGAAGCGTACCGCTTTGCGCAATCCGGGTTTCGAGAACTGCCGGTGGGAAGGGACCTCCTCTTCGCGCTGGTTTTGCCGGCGCTGCTGCTCTTGCTCAAGGAGCCGGCGGAGGCCGTGTTCGGACATCGTGCCGGAGCGATGGAGGACGGCTCCGGGGCGACCACCGGAGGCCGGTCCCGCGGCGTCGCGGCTTCGGCCGTAGCGGCCGTCATGAACTGGCTGCTGGAGCTCCTGGAGGTGGCTACGGGTTACCTGTCGAACACCCTGTCGTTCATGCGTGTCGCGGGCCTGGGGATCGCCCACGTAACACTGATGACGGCGTTCTTCGAGGTCGCCCGGCTCGCCGCAGGCGACGGAGGGTTCGGCGTGTTTTCGGTTTTGATTCTGGTGCTCGGAAACGCTCTCGTCATCGGTCTCGAGGGGCTTTCGGCGGCGATACAATCATTGCGGTTGAACTACTACGAGTTCTTTTCCAAGTACTTCTCCGGCTCCGGGGAGGTCTACAGACCGATATCGCTTGCAGGACGATCGTGAGGAGGTAGTGAATGGAGACACATGTACAGCAGTTCCGTCGCAGGGTAGCGGGTTCGATCTTGATCCTTGCTGCGCTGATTGTAATGCTCGGCGCCGTCTCGGCGGTGCAGGTGTACGCGCAGGAGCCCGCCGAGGAAGCTCAGCCGATGACCGAGACGGAGGCGAGCGTTGCCAAGTTCGGATTCATCGCCGCGGCGGTTGCCTTCGGGTTCGGAGCGCTCGGAGCCGGCATCGGTATTGCCAACGTGGGTGCGGCGGCGATGGGGGCGATAAGCGAGAAGCCCGAGGTCGCCGGCCAAGCGCTCATCTTCGTTGCCCTTGCCGAAGGGCTCGTGGTGTTCGGATTCATCACGGCGCTTATCATCCTCGGGCGCGTGTGAGGACATGCAGTACTACGTCATCGGCGACGAGGACACCGTGCTCGGGTTTGCCCTTGCGGGCGTAGAGGGACGCGAGGTCGCCGCGCCCGCGCAGGCACGGGCGGCGTTCGATGAAGCGCTTGCCGGGGAGACGGGAGTGGTGATCATGACCGAAGAGATCGCGGACATGATCAGAGAGCGTGTCGATCAATACACGCTGACCGAACGGTTCCCGCTGATTCTCGAGATACCGGGGCCCGGGGGAGGAAAGCCCGATCGCCCGACGATCCGGGAAATGGTGAACCAGGCGATTGGGATGAACCTGTAATGGCTGAATCCGAAACGGACCGAAACGAGAACGCCGAGCAAATCATCGACGGCATCCTGCAGGATGCGCGCGAGGAAGCTGAACGGCTGCGGCAGGAGGCGCGGTCCGAGGTGGAGGATCGCCGTATGCTCCTCGATGGACGGGTCCGGCGTGTCAAAGACGATGCGGCGGCGGAAGCGAAGAAGCGTGAGGAAGAGATCCGGCGACGTAGCGAAGCGGAAATCAGTCGGGCGAAGCGAGGCAACGAGCTCTCCCGACGGCAGGAGGTTGTTAGCGCCGTGGAGCGGCGCGCGCGGGAACGGGTCATCGAGATGGGTCGTCGGCAGAGTGACGACTATCGTCGGGCACTCGTCGGGTGGACCGCGGAAGGCGCGCTCGGTCTCGAGGGTGCGGAGCTACAGGTGGCGCCCGCTTCCGGGGAGGAGAAGCTCCTTGACGGGGTGCTTCCCGAAGCGCAGCGGGAGGTTGCCCGCGTTTCCGGACGGGAAGTGACGCTGCGACGGGCACCGCGGACCCACGCCGGAGCTGCGGGGGTCGTCGTCTCGGATCTCGAAGGCCGTACACTCTACGACAACGGGATCGATGCGCGGCTTGCTCGTCACGGGACCGAGATACGGCGGCTTGTGTTCGACCTGATGTTTGTTGCGGAGGAAAGCGGGGACGACCGATGAGTGAGCGGATAGTCGGTGTGGTCGCGCGGGTGAACGGGCCCGTGATCCACGCCCGCGGGGTGACCGATGCGATGATGATGGAGCTGGTGTTCGTCGGGGAGGCCCGTCTCGTCGGCGAGATCGTCAAGCTCACAGGTGATCGTGCGATCATCCAGGTCTACGAAGACACCACCGGCGTGCACCCCACGGAGGAGATCTACGGCTCCGGCATGCCGCTGTCGGTGGAGCTCGGTCCCGGCTTGATCGGCACCATCTACGACGGTATCCAGCGACCCCTCGAGCGTATCCGCGACCTCACGGATCAGTTTATCGCCCGCGGTATCCAGGTGCCGGGCCTGAGTCGGGAGGCGCGGTATGCCTTCGTGCCGAAGCTCGCCGAGGGAACGGAGCTTCTCGGCGGGGAGATTCTCGGAACCGTGCAGGAGACCCCCCGTATCGAGCACCGGGTCCTCGTTCCCCCGGACACTCGAGGCAGGCTCGAGTGGATTGCCGGAGAAGGGGACTACGGTGTCGCGGATACCGTTGCCGTGGTGAAGAGCGAAAAGGGGCAACGGGAGCTTTCGCTCATGCAGCGTTGGCCTATTCGTCGCCCGCGTCCGACGAGTCGGCGGAATCCCATCGACACGCCCCTCATTACGGGGCAGCGGGTCATCGACACGCTGTTTCCGCTCGGGAAGGGCGGTACCGTCGCAATTCCGGGAGGCTTCGGCACGGGAAAGACGATGACACAGCACGCGGTAGCGAAATGGTGCGACGCCGACATCATCGTCTATATCGGTTGCGGTGAACGGGGCAACGAGATGACCGACGTGCTCACGGAGTTTCCCGAGCTCGTGGATCCCCGTACCGGGCAGAGTCTCATGGAGCGGACGCTGCTGATTGCGAACACCTCGAACATGCCGGTATCCGCTCGGGAGGCAAGCATCTACACCGGCATTACCCTTGCCGAGTACTACCGCGATCAGGGCTACCACGTGGCGGTCATGGCCGACTCCACATCCCGCTGGGCGGAAGCGCTGCGAGAGCTCTCCGGACGGATGGAGGAAATGCCCGCCGAGGAAGGCTTCCCGGCTTACCTTCCCACCCGTATTGCGGAATTCTACGAGCGGGCCGGAAGCTTCGATGCGCTTTCGGGCAATCAGGGCTCGGTCTCCATCATCGGGGCGGTGAGCCCCCCGGGCGGTGATTTCTCGGAGCCCGTTACCCAGCACACCAAACGCTTCGTGCGGGGGTTCTGGGCGCTGGATCGGCAGCTCGCGAACGCACGGCACTACCCGGCCATATCCTGGCTCGACAGCTATAGTGAGTACGTGGACGAGATCGCTCCGTGGTGGGAGGAACATGCCGGGGCGAGCTGGGTCGAGGATCGGCGAGAGATCATGGATTTGCTGCAGCGTGAGGTTCGGCTAAAGCAGGTAGTGAAGCTCGTGGGCCCTGATGCGCTCCCCGACAGCCAACGGTTCGTGCTCGAGGTGGCTACGTTGTTCAAGAACGCATTTCTGCAACAGAACGCATTCGACGATGTCGACCGCTACTCGACGGTGGAGAAACAGCTGGTCATGCTGCGGTTGATTCTGACCTACTGGCGCAGAGGGAGCGAGGTGATACGCAGTGGCGTCACGTTGGTACAGCTGCGTCGCATGAAGGTGCTCACCGATATAAACCGGATGAAGATGACCGTGGAAAACGATAAGCTGGATCAGATCGAGAAGCTCCAGGCACGGCTGGAGCGTTCCCTCGACAGACTGGAGTCGCCCCATGGGTGAGCAATCGACCCAGACCCAGGCTCGGCTGCGTCACGCCCGCGAGTACGTCGGGGTGTCCGAGGTGGAGGGCCCGCTGGTATTCGTGCGGAAAACGCATCCGGTGGGCTACCGAGAGCTCGTCGAGTGCCGCGACGAGCAAGGCACCTCCCGTCTGGGGCTGGTGCTGGAAACCGCCGACGACTATGTCGTGGCACAGATCTTCGAAGGCACGGCCGGGCTCACCATGCCGGGGACCCGTGTCCGCTTCCGTGGAGAGCCGTTGTCGGTCTCGGTAGGACGCAATATGCTAGGTCGCGTCTTCAACGGCGTCGGTGCACCGAGAGACGGAGGTCCGCCGCCGGTGGGTGCCGAGGAACGCGACGTAAACGGCCGCCCCGTCAATCCGACGGCCCGCCAATATCCGAGGGATTTTATCCAGACCGGCATTTCCGCCATCGACGGGATGAACACCCTGATTCGAGGACAGAAACTTCCGATCTTTTCGGGAAACGGGCTTGCGCACAACGCGCTGGCGGCGCAGATCGCCCGGCAGGCGAAGATTCGCGGGGGGCAGACGGAGTTTGCCGTTGTGTTTGCGGCGATGGGTGTCAAGCATGACGTCGCTCAGTACTTCACTCGCGCCTTCGAAGAGGCCGGGGTGCAGGAAAGTGTGGCGTTGTTCCTCTCCCTTGCCGACGATCCGTCCATCGAGCGGCTGGTCACACCCCGCACCGCATTGACCCTTGCCGAGTATCTGGCCTTCGACCGGGGTATGCACGTGTTGGTGATCATGACCGATATGACGAATTACTGCGAAGCGCTTCGGGAAATCTCCACGCTCCGCGGCGAGATACCCTCGCGTAAGGGCTATCCCGGCTACCTTTACTCGGATTTGGCCGAGATGTACGAGCGCTCGGGTATCATACAGGGCAGTGACGGCTCGATCACGCAGCTTCCGATTCTGACCATGCCGAACGACGACATCTCTCACCCCGTGCCCGACCTTACCGGTTACATCACCGAGGGGCAAATCGTCTTCGATCGAGAGATGGCCGGTCGCGGAGTCTATCCTCCGATTGCCGGTCTTCCCTCGCTCTCGCGGTTGATGAAGGACGGCATCGGCGAGGGACTCACCCGGGGGGACCACCCCCATCTGGCAAGTCAGTTGTTTGCCGCCTACAGCTACGTGAAGGACGTGCGAAACCTCGCCTCCGTCATCGGGGAGGAGGAGCTGACCCCCCTCGATTCTCAGTATCTGCGCTTCGGCGAGGCTTTCGAGAAGGAGTTCATTGCGCAGAAGAGCACGGAGGAGCGTCGGATCGAGGAAACCCTCGACCTCGGGTGGAGCGCGCTGCGACACCTGCCTGCGGAGGAGCTCTACCGGGTGACACAGGAAGAGATCGAGACGTACTACGGAGGCTAAGGAGGCTAAGACCACGGCACGAAACGTTGCTCCCACCAGAACGAACCTCATGTCCTTGAAGCAGGAGCTTCAGTTTGCCGAGCTCGGTCATGAGCTGCTCGATCAGAAGAGAAATATCCTCGTGGTCGAGCTTCTCGGGCTCGTGGATCAGGCCGATGACGCGCAACGCCGCTGTGAGGAGGCCCTTGCCACGGCGCATGAGGCTTTGCAAAGCGCGGTGCTCTCCATGGGTAAGCTCAAGACCCAGCGTCTTGCCGGTGCGGTGAACGTGGAGGCGACCGTGGAGCTTTCGGGCAGGCGCATCATGGGCGTCGCGCTGCCGGTTGTGGAGACCGGCTTTGCCGATCACGCTCCGTACTACTCCACCTATCTCACGACGTTTCGGGTGGACGAGGCGGTCGCCCGGTTTCGGGAGGTGCTCGAGCTGGTCGGGCGGCTGGCGGAGCTCAAGGTGTCGGTGATGCGCCTGGCGGGGGAGGTAAAGAAGACCATCCGCAAAGTAAACGCGCTGGAGAAGGTGGCAATCCCGGAGCTTCGTGACACGGTGAAGCTCATACAGGAACGGCTCGAAGAGAACGAGCGTGACATGTTCGTTCTCATGAAGATGGTCAAGACTCGGCTCGAAGCAAAGGAGCAGGAACAATGGCACGGCCGATACAACGAGTCCTAGTACTCGTGGACGGGACGGAGGAATCCATCGCGGCGGCGCAATACGCCATCCTTCTCGCCGGCTTCTCGGGGGCGGAGCTCTACGGGGCCTACGTGATCAATACCCGTGCCTTGAACGAGTTACTCAAAACGCGTATCTTCGTCGAGGCCGAAGAGGAGGAGTACGAACAGGATCTGCGCTCGGACGCGGACCGTTACCTCCACCACGTGCAGGACCTTGCCGAGAAGAAAGGTGTCGCGATAGAGACCCTCACCGCCAGTGGAAGCGTTCACCAGGAGGTAGTGAAAATGGTGCGGGAGCACGATATCGACCTACTCGTTCTCGGTGAGCTCGCGCACGCGCGCAGTCGTCGCGACGAGTTCTACAACGAGTCGGAACGTACCATGCGCAGTGTGGGGTGCTCGGTTCTCATCGTGAAGGATCAGCAGCGGGTGTGGGACCTATTCGAGTACGAAACAGAGGAATAGCGCAATGGCGTTGATCGACAAAATACGGGAAGAAGTAGTAAAGGTGCCCTTAGAGGGGCGCAACAAGCCCGAGATCCTGAGAGAGCTCGTGCAGGTACTTGTCGATGCCGGAGAGCTCGACGATGTGGAGACTGCCTATCGTGCGCTCCTCGAGCGCGAGGGCCGAGGAAGCACCGGGCTGGAAAAGGGAATAGCCGTACCGCATGCCAAATGTGATGCCGTCGGCGAGCTCACTCTGGCCATCGGAATTGCGCCTCAGGGTGTGGACTTCGACGCCCAGGACGGCAATCCCTCCTCCCTGTTCTTCCTCATGCTTGCTGCGCCGGATAAGTCGGGACCGCACATAGAAGCACTCTCGGAGATAGCGCGTCTCACGCGCTCGGATGCATTTTGTCGTGCGCTCAAGAACGCCGAGAGCGCGAAGGACGTGGTCGAGCTGATTCGCGAATAGCTGTCCCGGCGTGAAGTATCAACAAGCCTGTTGCAGCGCGGGTGAGATAGCCGCCGTAGGGGCGGCGCCAGCCGCGAGCGGGGTGGTCAT
>JBKHEN010000094.1:0-10234 GCA_046540795.1 Spirochaetaceae bacterium
TCTGCAAAGAAGGTTTCGGCGTCTGTACCGGTGGTTTCCGTGCCGGTGGTTTCCGAGAGGGCCCGGCGAATACGCTGCCACACCGGAGCATCGGCGGCCAGCGCGTCGCGAAGGGAGAGCCCTTCCTGCTCGCTGCGAAGCGTGGCCCGACGCACCGCTTCATGAGCGTCGGGCTCTCCTGAGACGGCAAGGAGCAGGTATGCGGGCTCTGCGAGGACGGCATCGCCGCGAAGCTGTAGGTTCTCCCGCATGCGGTCTCGGTCCACAACCAGCCCGGCGACAACCGAGCGAAGCCGGTTACAGGCGGCGGCAAATCCGGACAGGTATTCGGCGATGAAGCGGGCGGAAGCGGAGTTCGATAGATCGCGCTGATGCTCGGAGATCTGGTCCATGTAGACGGTCAATAGACGCGGGGAGAAAGCCTTCCACAAACTCTTGACGTGCTCGCTGTTCCAGGGATTGCGCTTCTGCGGCATGGTGGAAGAGCCGACCTGCCGCTCCCCGAAGGACTCGGCCACCTCGGCAATTTCGCTTCGCTGCAGATGCCGCAGATCGTCGGCAACGTTGGCGATGACGCCGAACGCGGTATTCACCTCGGCGAGGAGCCGAAGAAGCGGTTCGGGCGGTACGATCTGAGTGGCGATCTCGGCGGGCTCGAGCCCGAGACTCTCGAGAACGCGGCGCTCGAGCTCCCGCGGGTCGGCCGAGAGCATCGACGTTGCGTTATACGCCCCCACGGCTCCGGAGAGCTTTCCGCGAAGCTCGCCGATCCGTCGCTCGATCTCGGCTACCGATCCGTCGATCCGGGAGGCGTAGGAGGCGAGGGCAAAGCCGAAGGTAATGGGTACCGCGTGCTGCCCGTGGGTGCGCCCCACCTGCGGCGTCTCGAGCTCCCGCCGGCCGCAGATCGTCAGCTCACGGAGGAGGGAGCGCAAGAGCGGGAGTATCACCTCCTGCATGACGTCGCGATACCGTAGGGCGGCCGCGGTGTCAAGAATGTCCATCGAGGTGGCGCCGAGGTGCACAAAGGGACGGAGGGCCTCGGGCAGCGCCCGCTGGACGACGTTCACTATCGCCCGAATGTTGTGCCGAGTATGCTCCTCCTCCTCGTAGACATCCTGCGGTGATATCCGCTCCTCGAGGGCGTCGACCGCCGGCCGCAGCGTGGAGTCGCCGTCGAAGAAGGTCTCCACATGAGCGCGGAGGAGAGCCGCCTCGACCTTTACCGAATAGGCGACCGACGCGTCCTCGCTGAGATAGTCGGAAAGCCCCTCGAAAAGCTCCCGGTTCGCCAAGTAATACCGGTGATCGAGGGGAGAGAGATTGCGGAATATGTTTCGTTGCACGCCCAACGATGGCCCGAAGCCCCTAGGGCTGTCAACGGCCGCGCCGGAAGCCTTCGGCGATGAGCTGCTCGCCGAGCCAGTCGATAAACTCCCCGGCGCCGGCAGGTGGTCGGGTAACCAGACTGACCCCGATGAACAGTACCGTGGTCACCGCGCCCCCCCACACCGACGGCCACCAGCCGAGAGGGTAGATATCGCCGATGTACATCACTGCGGTGAGGACACCACCGACCGCCATGGATACCACGGCTCCCGCCGCAGTACCGCGCCTCCAGAAGAACGCGCCTATGACGGCCGGCGCCATTACCAGGAGCCCGCCGGAGGCCATACTGGAGATCACCGTGATAAGTCCCGGACGAAACCACGCGAACACGATGCATGCGAAAAGCAGCACGAGCATCGAGAGCCGGCCGAGCCACGTCTCGGTACGTTCGCGGATCTCGGGGGCTATATGCTTGACCACGTCGCGCACGAAGAGGGAGCTCAGGGTCAATACGATGGAACCGAGCGTCGAAGTGGCGGCGGCGAAGATCCCGATGAAGATGATGAGCGCAAGCACCGGAGGCACCCGAGTGAGTAGCGTCGGCATCGCCGAGTCGGGATTCTCGAGCCCCGGCAAGAGTACCGCGGCCTGGTAACCGAAAAGGGTGCTGATGATCGTGTAGACGAATCCGAACGCGGCGAAGTACAGGATCATCCGTCGCAGGCTCACGATTGTGTCGGGGATATACATTCGCTGCGACACCTGTGGATTCGTCAGCGCGAAGAACGCCCAGGGCAGCGTAAGGCCGATGAAAAACCCCGGCTCCCACGTGAATTGCAACAGCTCCGGATCGTGCGCCGCGACCGAGGCGGCAAACTCTCCCGGCGATCCGAAGAAGCGATAGGCCACGTACACGAGGGCAATGATGGAGGTGATGAGCATGGTCATCGCCTGAAAGGCGTCCGTCCAGGCCACGCTGCGCATCCCGGCCCACCACGCGCTGAATCCGGACAGGGCTGCCATGACCAGGACGCCGGCCATGAAGGGTACCTCGCCGCCGGAGAGCCCGTTCACCAGAAACCCCGCGCCCATGAGCTGCACGGAGGAGTAGGGGATGAGCATGAGGAAGGAGATGGTTGCCGCGACCACGGCTACGCCGTTGTTGCGATAGCGATGCGCCAGGAGCTCCGGCGGTGTGATGTGCTCGAACCTGTTGCCCACCAACCAGAAACGCGGACCGAAGACCACGAGAAAGAGCACGGTGAATATGAGATAGGTCATCTCGAAGCCGAGCGCTCCGACTCCGGAACTGTAGGTGAGCCCGACGAGACCGACCAGCATGAATGCGCTGTAGGTGGTTGCGGCATAGGTCATGCCGCTGACGAAGCCCTGCAGGCGCCGTCCGCCGATAAAGAACTCGCTTGGTCCCGACCCCATGCGTTTGCGCGCGGCGGCGGCGATTAACGCCGCCGCCGCCGTCCACAGAATCATGGCAAACCATATCCACCCGGCGTTCATGGCTTACTCCACTTTGTCCACCGACGGGTGTACACGGCTGCTCCGATGATCGCCGCCAGAGTTAGCGCGCACCAGAACAGATACGTCCCGGTGAACCGAGCCACATCGGCGATGAGCAGATACGGAATGAGCACGTCTATAGCCGTGAGCACCAGCGCGATCAACAGAAACGTTCGTCCTCTCATCTCGGTCCGAACCTCCGTCGGGACACAGAGTCTATCAGTAGGGCCGACCGGCATCTACCCGCCCCGTTCCCCGGGCCGCGCCGGTATGCTATGCTGTGGAACACCAATGCTGCGTACCATCGCCTTTTTCCTCTACCTCGGCGTCGTCATGCTTGCCACCGTGTTCTTCTTTCCCGTTCTCGGGCTTGTCGGATTCTTCGGGGGCGCGCGGGCGCGGGAACGCTATCTGTGGCGTCTCACCTCCGGATGGGCTCGGCACCTGTTGTGCGTATCCGGTGTACCGGTTGAGGTGCGTCGCCTCGGGGTCCTCCCCACTGAGCGGGCGTTATGCGTGGTCTCCAATCACCAGAGCGCCGCCGACATTCTGCTCGTCGTCGGATACGTGCCGCGTATGGTGGGATTCATGGCAAAACGTGAGCTCAAGCGTGTCCCCGTCATAAGCTGGTGGATGCAGGCGACACATTGCGTATTTATCGAACGGCGGAGTGCCGCCCAGGCGTTGCGGGCGATCGGCTACGCGGCGCAGCGGATCCGGGACGGGCAGGCGATGATCGTGTTTCCCGAGGGAACGCGCAGTCGCGGACGACGGATGGGGCTGTTCAAGCCCGGATCCATGAAGCTGCCGAAGGATGCGGGCGCGGCAATTCTGCCGGTCACCATCGACGGGACCTACCGCTTGTTCGAAGAGACCGGGGGTATCCGTCCTGCCCCGGTTCGGATCACATTCCATCCGGCGGTTCCGGGTGACAAGGTGATGCGCCTTTCGCGACGGGAGCTCGCAGAGCACCTCGAGGCGATCATCGCGCGGCCTCTCGAGCAACCCGCGCCCTCGAAGGCGTCTTGATTTTTGCCCCTACGCTCACTACTCTGACGGTGGTACTTGGGATGAGTGCAGATACGAAACGGAGGGAGCGGCCGTAAGGCCGGTACATGACTGTCGCAGATATTCTTACCGCCGTCGAAGGCCGAATTGTCGTGGGTGACGATCAGGATCGGACGGTATCATACGGATTTGCCTCGGACCTCATGAGCGACGTACTCACCGTCATGCAAGACGATGTCGTTCTGATCACGGGGCTCTCGAATCTACAGACCATTCGCACCGCGACGATGGCGGATATTTCGGTGATTCTTCTCGTTCGAAACAAGCGGGCCACTCCCGACATGCATCGGGCGGCTGAGGAAAACGGTTTGATACTGCTCGAGACCGCGTATTCCATGTTTCGCGTAAGCGGGATTCTCTACCAGATCGGGTTGCGCCCCGTGTTCTGAGGCGTCGAGGGAGGTCGGAATGCAGGACTATTTCGAGGAGCGAGACCCGAAGCAGCCGCGGCAGCGTCGTTCTCTGGAAAACCTCTTCACCAACGAGAGCGGCGGGGACCGGCAGCGGGAAGGTGCCGCGGAGGAGGCGGCCGTCGAGGCGGAATCCGAGGCAGAGCCCGGGGAAGCGGACTTCCCTATCCTGACCTCCCTGCCGGAACGCTATCCGCAGGCGATACAACAAACCGAAGGCGAAGATCGCGACGTGCAGGCGGTGATGCTCTATACCACCTACTTCGATGAAGAGTTTCTCGGGATACTCACGGAACGGAAGCTCAAGCTCGACGTGAAATTCTCCATTGAACGCGACACCTTCTACAACCTCTTCAGTAGCCTCGCCCGGCGGCGAGACGACTACCTTGTAGAATCGGACCGGATCCGTCTCGGGGAGTACGCAAAAGCCTACGAGGCGGATATTCGCAAGCGGCTCGTAGAGATGCGAAACAACCTCTTCGTCGAGTGCGACCGCTTTTTCAGCAGGGTCGGGCGGTTCGCACACGATTTGGTGCAGGACATCAATGGCGACGGCATCCTCTGTCAGAATGCGGAGGATGAGCTCCGGTACACGGAGATCGACCACGAAACGGTCTTGCGGGGGCGCAGCGTGAAACAGGGTATCTCGTTGTTGGCCGAGCTGTGTGATGAGGTGGTGGACTACCTCGATGTGCCGGATTTCCAGCGCTAGCACAGGCATCGGAATCTGATAGAGTGCTGACGCATGGCCCTTCCTTCCTACGCAGTGCCGGACGACGTCACGATCATTTCCGCGGAACGAGACCGCACGGCGGAGATGAACTCGGTGTACCGCTGCGAAGCCAAGCGAAGCGATCTCAAGTTCAACTTCTATCTCAAAGTCACAAAGGGCACCCGAGCCTCCCTGCAGAACGAGCTGGAAACTCTCGAGACGCTCCACGAGCACCGCTTTCCCGTTCCGCGCGTGCTGTGGCACGGCGTCGATAAGCGGGAGTTCATCGCGCTGGAGGAAGTCCCGGGGGTGATGCTGAGGGACTTCCTGAAGCCCTATAGCCCGCACCATCGGTCCAGGTTGGTGGAGCCGACACTGCGTTCCCTCGGCACCTGGGTTGGGAAACTGCACCGACTCAGCCTGCCGTGGCGCATGAACATGCGAACGGCGCTGTACTCGTTTCTCGGTGAGGAAGAGCTCGAGGATCTACGGTTTCGGGAGATCGTGCTGTGGTTGCAGTACAATCCGCCGCCGGATAAGGATATGGTCTTCGTCCACGGCGACCTCAACGACGCGAATGCCCTCGTCTCTGAAGGGGAAGTGACTGGCATCCTGGACTGGGAGGCCGCGGGGCACGGATGGCGGGAATACGAGTTGGCCTGGATACTCAGGGAGCGTCGCAACTACATGAACACCGAGGCATCCCGGGATGCCTTCCTCGACGGCTATACGTCCGTTACCCGTTACGATGAAGATGCGCTTCGTTGGTGCGAAGTCATGAACTGTCTCCACGTTGCCTTCTGGTGCAAGGACAAGTATCCGAACTTCATGGACTTCAATCTGGCCAAGGCCAGAGAGGCAATGTTCGCGGGATTCGACTGAGCGGCCGGCGTGAACCGCAGCCGGCCGCAGCCGACCGGCATTTCGCCGCCTGCGTTCTTCCGTGTTCTCCCGCGTTGGTTCGGGCTTCAGAATTGTGCGGCGTAGTAGTTGCGCACGTCGATGCAACTTCCGCTTTCCAGCCCCGCATCGGCGACGGCACGGAGAATCAGTTCCGCCGCCCTTTCCGGTTCGGCGAGCTTCCCGGACTCCTTGAGGTCGACGAACCTGGACTTTGCGGGGAATCGCGTTTCATCGGTCGAGCGGAGCAGAGCCTGCATGTCGGTGTCCACCACGCCGGGAGCGACCGCCAGGACCCGGACATTCTCCTCCGCGGCTTCCTCGAGGGCGGTAACCCTGGTGAACATTTCGAGCCCCGCCTTGGATGCGCAATACGGGCCCCATCCCCGATAGGGCTTCTGCGCGGCGCCGGAACTGACGTTGACCACCGTTCGTCGAAACGTGGCGGAACGCGTCTCGGCGAGGAACGAGCCTGTGAGTTGCATTACCGCCGCGAGATTCACCGAGAGGTGCCGCGTGATCGCTTCCGGCTCCAGCTCCACTGCCGGCCCCACCGGCTCGAGGACGCCGGCGTTGTTGATGAGAACAGCCTCCTGTAACCCGTCGGTAGTGGTGCTACCCACGATCTCCCGGAGGAGCTCCGGTATGCGGGCCACCTCGGCGAGGTCGAGCTGATGCTCAACCAGGATTGCTCCCGCAGATGCCGCGGCTGCTTCGAGCTCCCGGCTCCTGCGTCGGGAGACCGCGTGAAGCACCACATCCTCTGCCAACACGCGCCGCGCGATTCCCAGCCCCAGCCCACGGGACGTTCCGGTTACGACGTACAAGCGCATGCGTTGAGCCTATCCGAGACGTGCCGGCGGCGCAAGGCGTCGTTCTTCCCGGGCAGGGGGCCGGCCTCCCGCGCCCTACGCCGGAGGTGTGATCACCGGCGTCGGCGCCTATACGTACTCGCGCAGCTCTCCGGGAAACACCTGCTCGAGGTGAAAGTGGTGAACATCCCGGTTTCGTTCTTCCTCGGTCCGCACCGAGCGAACGCGATAGACGATCATCCGCGATGTGGGGAGGGGAGGGCTGAGGATTTGGCCGTTGACGTCGACGAGGGAGCCGAACTGCAATTCATGCTCGATCTCCCGCTGGTCCCCTTCCGGATAGTGCATGATCCGAGTGAGATAGCGCATGGATGCAGTGTATGACCTGCAGGGCAGGAAGGCAACGAGGCGTGCTAAATCGTGCACGCGCTAACATAACGCTCGCAATCGGGGCGTGAATGCGAGATAAGTGTCTACAGAAAAATACACAATGAGAGTAGAGCTTGGGAAGATCCCGCGACAGGGGTAAGTCGTGTATGAAAGTGTACATGCTGTCACATGTTCCTGTTAAGTTTCTCGGCGTGTCGACTGTGGTTAACACGTTGAGAGGCGCGGGCGTTCACGCACACAGCTTGGCCCCCGGCGTGCCCGCGGAGACACGGCGGCGGGGCGACCGATTTTCGTCCGCCTCGGAATGTTAGTAGGCTTGTGAGGTCTTCGGTGTCTTCGCGTGCCGTACGAAGAAAGCGAAATACAGGCCGGTCAGAACCAGGGTGGCGGAATAGACGCCCATGAGCACCGTTGCATTCCAGGCTTCGAGGATTGCGCCGGCAATCGGTCCGCCGACTGCTACGGCGGTGACCCAGAGGAGCTGGAAGAGGTTTTGGTAGGTGGCTCGCATATCCGCGTGGGATCCGTCGTCGACGAACTTCACGCTGCCGCTGTAGAGCGATGCAAAGCCGACGCCGTGCAGGAGACTGACGAGCGCAAAGAGCCAGAGGGCCTCGCCGGATGCGAGAAAGACGAAGAGGGCAAGTTTGAGCGCCTGAGCCGCGACACCTATCAGTATGACGGTTTCCGCGCCCAGGCGACGGATGAGCTGTCCGGATCTGAACAACATGGGAATTTCGGGGATGACCGAGGCCGCGAAGGTTATCCCCATAAGGATGAATCCCGCGCCGATTTCATCGAGGAAATAGCTGGTAAACAGGAACGATGTATTGACTCCGAGGGAGGCGAGAAATGCAAAGGGAAGGAACAATCGAAATCGTTTGTTCCTCTTCAGGTGTTGCCACGGGATGTGTACGGCTTCCGGTTTGGCTCGAACCCCCGTGGCGGCAATTGCCGCGAGGGTGAGGTAGCCGACGGCAAAAAGCGTAAAGGTCCAGGCAACCTGCCCGGTAATCGAGAGTATGAGGCCGATTATGACAGTGGAGACGGTGAAGCCGACGGAGCCGAGCATGCGGACCCGCCCATACTCGGAAGACTCACCCTTCTCGTGATGGAGATGATAGAGGGTCTGGGAGTTTATCAGAGGGATTATCGGGTGGAGGCAGAACCCGGCTATAACCACCCCCGGAATGGCCACGGCCAGCGTCGTGCTCAGGGAAGGCGGCGCAAGGAAACCGGGTACCGCGATGAGGGCGGCCCCGAGAGCGACCCCTAGTGCGAGAATGCTCAGTACCCTCGATCCGATACGATACCTGTCGGCGATATACCCGGCGATCGGCGTGGAGAGCAACACCATACCGTTGAAAATGAACATGATTACTCCCACCAGGAAGTCTGCGGTGCGGCCATCCTCGAATACGAGAATTCGGGACAAGTACAGGGTGAAGTACGGGACCGCAAACCCGAAGGAGAAGTAAAAGACAAAATTGAGCAGTGAGACTCTCAGTCGGCTGTGCACCTGAGGGGTCGGGACCGATGTCATACGGCCAGCATAGCGGAAAACGGGCCAAGGCTGAACCGGGGCTACCGAAAGCGGGGGCGTCGCCGGGCTCCGGCCTGTTGCGGTTCACCCTGCAGCGCCGGTGGGTAGTTCACAATCGCCCCCGTACCGAGCGAACGAGGCCGAAGGCCAAAAAGTATACCGAGAGCAGGAGAAATGCGACAGTGGCTTCGGTGTAGTCTCGGAGGAGATCCGCCCCGATGCCGCGTTGCAGAATCAAAAACACGGTTGCCGCCGCCCACGCCACCGTAGCGGCAACGTTCAACGGTCGCAGCGCCCGAACCCGGAACGGATGGATGAACTTCAGCGGGGCAAATGTCAATATGCCGCAGCCGAGAATCACGAGGACATTGAGGAGCGGGCCTGTTTCGAGAAGGTAGAAGCCGAGAACGACGAAGTTCCACGTAGCGGGAAACCCGTTGAAGAAGTTGTCCGCGGTTTTCAACTCCCGGTTTGCGAAGGTGTACAACGACGTCATGAGGATGAACGCCGCCACGGCGGTACCCCATGGACCAGGGACGAGCTCGAAGCGGTAGAGAAAGATCGCGGGCACGAGCGCGTAGGTGAGATAATCGATAACGTTATCGAGAATCGCGCCGTCCACGCTCGGCATATGCGTGCTTATGGAGAAATGACGCGCCATCGGCCCGTCGAGCCCGTCGATGATCATAGCGGCCCCGAGCCACAACAGAGCGTGCGCGGGCTCATCCTCTATCACACCCGTCAATGCCATGAATCCTGCAACCGAGCCCAGTGCGGTAAACGAGTGTACCCCCGCCGCGATCAATTGTGACCCGCGTGTGTTACGTCCCACCTAGTTGTACTCACTCCCTCGTCGCCGGCCTCGATGCCGGGGACCCTTTCGTAGGCAGCACTTTACGGGCTCCGTGCCGGATGGGTCAATCGACCCGTGCGCCGTATAGGAGGTAGCCATTCTTCGTGGTCTGTCGGTGAGTTCCGAACCTTGCACGCGACGCACCTCCAAAACCGTAGCGAAACCTCCGGCGCGCTTCAAGATGTGTTTGACGCGCTCCGTCGCCTGTGCCGGTCGTTCTTGACCGTCTCTCGAATTGTCACTTTTACCCGTTACCCGGTTGCTGCTTGTGTACAATTGGACTAAACGAACCGCCTTCGCCGGTAATTGCAGGAATACCCTGACGATCGACGATCGAACCGGAGGCCTGTGCTGTCATAATAACAGGCAGGAAAAGCGACCGACGGGAATCGAACCCGCATCACCAGCTTGGAAGGCTGGGGTAATAGCCATTATACGACGGTCGCATGGACCGCACGCTCGGGCGAAATACACCGCGGTGCGCACAGCCGTGCTCACGCTCTACATACCAGCATGTGCCGGGCCCTGTCAAGTCGGGCCCGCACGCCTGTCGTTTTGCCTCCATCGACGTTGTAGGGCGCACCGCGGCGTGATACAACAACGATAATGGTTACTACGGGCAGGAAGGCCGAGCGGCCCCTGCGGTCGGTGCGCCGAAAACTGCTCAGTCTTATTCTATTTGCCACACTCCCTTTGGTA
>JBKHEN010000095.1:0-10107 GCA_046540795.1 Spirochaetaceae bacterium
ACCACGGCGGAGGGCGATCTGCAGGGGATCCGCCTCGCAGAACAGCACGCGGGAAGCCCGCCGGGCGAGGGCCTCCTCCACGGCCCGCTGGGCGCTCCGCACCAGATCGAGGTTCTCCCGGGTGACCGGGCCGACGGCGCTCTCGAAGAACCGACCGTAGTCGGAGACGAAGAGGGTGTGATAGTGAGCCGCAAGGCGCCGGGCGAGGGAGGCGACGTCGCCGTCGGTTCCCGGTCCGCCGGCTTCCGGCTCCCGGAGGGGCTCCGCGATGCTGACGCGTCTGAGGAAGTACGGGCGGACCGGCTCGGGGATGTAATCCCAGTTTGCAAGGGGATTCTCGCGGATCATGGTGGCCGAGACAGGGAACTGCCGGCGGGCCGGGTCGACGGGGACGAAGCGGGCGCCGAGCTCACGGGCAAGGGAGGCGCCGTAATCCTCCGAGGCGAAGACCAAAGATGGAGGGGCGGCGAGATGTGTGCGGATGGTCCGGGCCCAGATGGGTACCGCGGTAGGGCTGTCCTTGCGGGCCTCCGGGATCTCCTCGGTGATGTGGACCATCTCTACCTCGGGAAAGAGCTCCTGCATCCATCGGAAGCGAAGACGCCCGTCGATGGGCTCGGAGTCGAGGGTGCAGACGAACACCGTGAGCCGGGAGCACATATTGCGGCCGAAGTCCACGAGATACTGGTGTCCCGCATGGGGGGGCATGAAGCGACCGATGATGACGCCGTGCGTTTCTTCCTCCATGGTTGTATAATCGCGCCGGGAGGCCGTATGGGCAAGACACGAGACTGTCTCGTTGGGGTGGATCTCGGGGGCACCAAGCTTCTGGCGGTCGTATTCGACGAGACGTACACGGTGCGCGGACGAGCCAAGAAAAAGGTCGGCAAATCCCGGGACAACGACGCCGTACTCGAGAAGATGTGCGAGGTCATATCAGCCGCTCTCGAGGATGCAGGCGTGGCACGCGGCGATGTGCGGGCGGTAGGCGTTGCCTGCCCCGGACCGGTCGATTTCGAGGCCGGGGTGGTCATCGAGACGCCGAACCTCGGCGTGGAAAACCTCGCGGTGCGGGATCGGCTCTCCGCGGCGCTTGAGACACCGGTGTTTCTCGAAAACGACGTGAACGCCGGTACCTATGGCGAGTACACGGCCGGCGCCGGCCAAGGGTACCGCCACATCGTGGGGCTCTTTCCCGGGACGGGCCTCGGCGGGGGGCTCATCCTCGACGGCAGGCTCTTCCGGGGAGCGACCGGCGGCGCCGGAGAAATCGGCCACATGATTATCCAGGTGGACGGCAGGCGCTGCGGGTGCGGGCAGTACGGTTGTCTCGAGGCGATGGCCTCCCGAACCGCTCTGGCCAAGGATCTCGTTGCCCTTGCCGCTACCGGAGGAGCTCCGGCGGTGTACAAACGGGCGGGATCGGACTATCTGCAGCTGAAAAGCAGTGTGATCGAGAAAGCCTGGCACGAGGGTGAGCCGGCGGTGGCGGAGCTCATCGACCGGGCGGCTCGGCATTTGGGCATCGGCATGGCCAACTGCGTGAACATCTTCAACCCCGAGCTCATCATCATCGGAGGCGGCCTTGTTGAAAAGCTGGGTGCCCCGTATATTGAAAAGGCGGAGCGGGCCATGCACGAGCACGCCATGGCGCGACTCGCCTCCGTCGTAAGGGTCAAGCAGGCCGAGCTCGGTGACGATTCGGCGGTCATCGGCGCGGCGGCTCTTGCCCGGGAAAACCTCTCATGAGCACCGTCGACGCGATCACCCCGACGACAACCAAGACCGTGGCCGTTATCGACATAGGCTCCTCGGCAATCCGTATGGTCATTGCCGAGATCGACGACGCCGGCAATTGGCGGCGCCTCGACCGCATGAGCAAGCCGGTAGGCCTCGGGCGGGACGTGTTCGTCAACGGCTATCTCTCCCGCGAGTCGATGCGGCATGCCATGAGGATCCTTTCGAGCTTTCGCGAGGTTCTCGAGGGCTGGCAGATCCCCGAAGAGGATGTCCGGGCAATCGCCACGAGCGCGATTCGGGAGGCCAAGAACCGGGACACGTTCACCGACCGGGTCTACACGCGAACCGGCTTCCGTATCGATATCGTCGAAGGGGTAGAGGAGAATCACCTTACCTATCTTGCCGTGCAGCAGGCCGCCGAGAGCATGCGGCGACAGTTCTCCCGGGCGAACTCGTTGATCATCGAGGTCGGCGGCGGAACCACCGAGGTGATGATGCTGCGCCGCGGAAAGATGGTGGCCGCTCACTCGCTGCGCCTCGGAACCATTCGGCTCGAACAACAGGGGCAGGGAAGCTATGACTCGGCGGAGGATCTCGAGGAGTTTCTCGGCGAGCACATACGTGTGCCGATGGAGATTCTCAACGCCGAAATGCGGATGGAGACCATACGGTATTTCGTGGCCGTGGGTGGTGACGCGCGGCTTGCGGCAGCACGGGTGGGCCGCAAGGAGCAGGCCGGTTTCAGCATCGTGGAGCGTGAGGCCTTCGAGGCGCTCATCAGCAGGCTCGAGGGCTATACCCTCGAGGAGATGGTCACGGAGCTCGAGGTCACCTATAACGAGGCCGAAGGGCTGCTGCCGGCTCTGCTCATTCTCAAGCTGTTTCTCCACGCCACGCAGGCGGAGCGGCTCATCGTCCCCGACGTGAGCATCCGCGAGGGCGTGCTTGTGAGCTTCGCTCTCGGCACGAGCCGGGAGGTGGAGCGAGAGTTCTACACGCAGGTCGTCGCCTCGGCGGTGAACCTAGGCAAGAAGTTCCATTTCGACGAAGCTCACGCGATGCACGTGCGGAGGCTTGCCCTCTCGTTGTTCGATCAACTCGCGGAGGACCACGGCATGGATCGCCGTGCGAGGGTTCTCCTCGAGGTGGCGGCCATTCTGCACGACATCGGTAACTACATCCGCGCAAGCGGCCACCACAAACACGGACAGTATATCGTGGCGAACTCCGAGATCTTCGGCCTCTCCCGTACCGACATCGCCGTGACTTCCCACATCGTGCGCTATCACCGGAAAGCCATGCCCAACGCATCGCACGCCAGCTTCATCGCGTTGCGTCGGGAGCAGCGAATACGGGTGATGAAACTTGCCGCCGTGCTTCGCGTCGCCGACGCTCTCGACCGCGGTCATAATCAGCGCATTCGCGCCTTTCGCTTAGAGAAGGACGAGGATGTCGTCACGCTCCACTGCGACTATGCCGGAGACATCTCGCCGGAGAAGCGGGCCCTCGAAGGGAAAGGGGAGATGTTCGAGGAAGTGTTCGGCTACCAGGTCGTAGCGGTGTAGGCGGCGGGAGGGCGCGCGGCATGAGCGAACAGGCGATCCATCGGTACTTCAGTCGCGATTTGAGCTGGGTGGAGTTCAACGCGCGAGTGCTCGAAGAAGCGCTCGATGAGAGCACGCCGTTGCTCGAGCGCTGGAAGTTTCTCTGCATCGTCGCGGCGAACTTCGATGAGTTCTTCATGGTCCGGGTGGCAAGTCTCACCCGTCAGAGGGACAAGGGGCTCGCCGGCGGCGACCCTTCCGGGCTCAGTCCCGAAACGCAGCTCAAACGTATTGCCGAGCGGGTCGGCCGGATCACCGCCCGTGCCTACGAATGTCTTCACGGAGATATCCTTCCCCGCCTGGAGACGGAGGGCATCTCCCTTGTGCGAAGGAGCGAGTACACCGGAAGCAGGCGAAAGTTCCTGCGGGAGTACTTTGCGCGGGAGGTTTTCCCCGTGCTGACCCCGGTGCGCTACGAGCCGGGCGCCTCGCTTCCGCTTCCGGGGAACAACCGTCTGCATGTCGGGGTGCTCCTCGAGCCGGAAGAGGGGACGGAGACGACGCTGCTCGCCGACGACCGTGGCAGCCAAGACGGGGACAACCATCCTGAAGAGAGCCGCGGCGATGAGGAGCTGCTTGCGGTGGTCCAGCTCGCGCCGGTGCTCGAGCGGATCATCTATATCCCCGACAAGGAGCACCGCCTTGCCTTCACGCTTCTCGAGGACGTGGTCCTGGAAAACGCCGAGCACCTCTTTCCCGGATACCGGATCACCTCGAGGGGCTGTTTCCGCGTCACCCGGGACGCGGACCTCGGCGTCGACGAGGAACGGGACGAGGACTTCGTGGAGGCGATGGAGCAGGTTCTGGAGAGCCGCAGGCACTCGGCGGTGGTGCGGTTGACCGTGGCGCCGGGTGCCGATCGTCTGGGCGAGCGGCTCGAGCAGGCGCTCGGGGTGAGCGCAGAGGAGGTGTCTTTCGAGGGATCGCCCCTTGCGCTGGGGGACCTCGCGTCCCTTGCCGAGCTCTCGGGCTTCGAGCACCTGAGATATCCTCCCATGCCTCCGCTGCCGCCCCGCGACCTTTCGGAGGACGAGTCGATGTTTTCGGTGCTCAAACGCCGGGACGTTCTGATGCATCAGCCGTTCGAGTCCTTCGAGCCGGTGATACGGCTCATCGAACAGGCCGCGGCGGACCCGGCGGTACTCTCGGTGAAGATGACCCTTTACAGAACCAGCGGAGACTCGCCGGTGGTCCGCGCGCTTGAGGAGGCGGCCGAGCGGGGCAAACAGGTCACGGCACTGGTGGAGCTCAAGGCACGCTTCGACGAGGAGCGTAACATCCGCTGGGCCGAACGTCTGGAGCGGGCGGGGGTCATCGTCATTTACGGGATCGCGCGGCTGAAGGTACATGCGAAGGCGATGATGATCGTGCGGCGGGAGCCGGAAGGAGTGGTGCGATACGTGCACCTCGGCACCGGCAATTACAACGACCGTACCGCTACCCTCTACACCGACTTCGGCATGCTCACCACCCGGGAGGAAATCGCCTATGAGACCAACCTGTTCTTCAACGCGATAAGCGGGTACTCCGCCATTCCGGCACTCACACGGCTGGCCCTCGCCCCGGTGGCGATGAAGAGCAGGCTCCTACAGTTCATCGACCGGGAGCGTCGGCGGTCTTCCGCGGAGACCCCGGGGCGAATCATGGCCAAGCTCAATTCCCTGGCGGATCCGGAGGTCGTGGACGCCCTCTACCGGGCCTCGTCGGCGGGAGTGGAAGTGCTTCTGAACGTGCGGGGGATCTGCACCCTCGTGCCGGGCGTGCCGGGGCTAAGCGAGAACATCACGGTGGTGAGCATCGTCGACCGATTCCTCGAGCACGGTCGGGCGTTCTATTTCCACAACGGCGGCGCCTGGGAAGTGTATCTTTCAAGCGCCGACTGGATGCCCCGTAACCTCGACCGCCGGGTGGAGCTGATGTTTCCGGTGGAGCGCGAGGAGCTGAAACGGCGGATCAGGCACGTGCTGGAGGTCAGCCTGGCCGACACGGCCAAGGGGCGGGAGCTGCGCTCGGACGGCAGCTGGGAGCGACGACACCCCAAGACGGGGGAGGAGCCGCTTCGCAGCCAATGGGTGTTCTACGAGGAGGCGCGGCGTTACGCGCAGGCGGGGGAGCCCGCGAACCGCAGGGAGTTCAGCGTCAGACGGCGGCCGCCCTGAGGGCGCTGAGGGTCTGCAACAAGCTTCTCGATACCTCCCCCCCCGCTCGCCGTGTGTCACTACGGCGCTCCATGCGGGGTTGTCTTTCGTCCCGGTTGCTGACAGTCTCTTTAGTTGAATGTTCGAGATACTCGGTGATTTCCTCCGGCTTGCAGGAAGCCTCGGGCTGTTCCTCTACGGCATGCGAGTCATGAGCGACGGGCTGCAGCGCACCGCCGGCGAGCGTTTGCAGCGTATTCTGAATCTCATGACCGTGAATCGCTTTGCCGCGGCGATCACGGGGTTCGCCCTGACCGTGGTGCTGCAGTCCTCCTCGGCAACGACGGTGCTTCTTGTCGGCTTCGTCAACGCCGGACTGCTTTCGTTGGTGCAAGCGGTCGGGGTCATCTTAGGGGCCAACGTAGGCACCACCCTCACCGGGTGGATCGTTGCGCTTCTCGGCTTTGCGGTCGACGTTTCCTCGGCCGCCCTCCCGGCGATAGCGGTTGGCGCGGTGTTCTACTTCGTGCGGCGTTTTCGGCACCACGATCTCGGCCGCTCGATCATCGGTTTCGGGCTGTTGTTCCTCGGCCTCATGTTCCTCGGTGACTCCGTACCGGAAGCGGAGGACTACCCCGGGTTCCTGGAGTTCACCGCCTCTCTCGCCGGCCCCGGTCTCTTTCGGGTGCTGGTGTTTATTGCCATCGGTACGGCTGTGACCGTGGCGTTGCAGTCCTCGTCGGCGGCGATGACGGTGACCCTGGCTCTTGCCTACGCCGGATGGATCGACTTCAGGATGGCCGCCGCAATCATTCTCGGAGAGAACATCGGCACCACGGTGACGGCCGCGCTGGCCTCTCTGGGGGGAAGCATTACCGCGCGCCGGACGGCGCGTGCCCACTTCGTGTTCAACGTCGTTGGGGTGCTCTGGATGCTCATCGTCTTTGAGCCGGCGCTGGACGTGGTAGAACGAATCGCTCCGGGTGACCCTACCGGCTCGATGCTTCCCACACATCTGGCGGTGTTCCATACGCTGTTCAACGTGGTAAATGCGTTGTTGTTCCTCGGGTTCACCCGCCGCTTTGCGGCGCTTATCGAACGCATCGTGCCCGAACGAGCGGAGGCGGCCCTCGGCGCGGAGGAGACGACACAGCCGGTTCTTCGCCATCTGCAGGACCACATGCACCGGAGCCCGGATCTGTATCTCTTTCAGGTGAGAAACGAGCTCAGCCGTATGGCGGACTACACCGGTCGGCTCTACGACCTGGCGGGGGCCCTGGTGGTCGACCCGACGGCGGCGGACGAGGCGCGAATGCAGGAGGGGGAAGAGCTCGAGGAGTTTGTCGACCGCATGAGGGAGGAGATCTCCCACTTCCTTGCGGCCTGCTCCACCGAGCATCTCTCCTGGACCACCGCCGAGGCGGTAGCGAACCTTATGCGCATAACCCAGGAGCTCGAGCGGATTGCCGACAGCTCCTACAGTATGTGCCGCCTCGCTCACAAGGCCCACCGCAAGGAGCGCAGCTTCGGTCGCAGCGAGATTGCCGAACTCCGGGATTACGTGGACGTGGTCGGCCGTTTCATTCGATTCACGCAGCGGACACTGAACGAGGAGCTCACGGCGGAAGAGCTCGAGGCGGCACGGGCCAATGAGAACGCCGTCGATGAGGGCAGAGCCTCTCTCAAGCGAACCGCGCGCAAGCGCCTTCAGAAGCACAAGGACGTGCGGTCGGAGCTGTTGTTGATCGACATTGCTGGTCACCTCGAGCACATCGGGGACTACTGCATGAACATCGCGGAAGCTCATGCACGGCTACCGCAGAGCCCCGGCGGAGTTGCCGGCGGCGGAGGAAGTCACGCCGCGTCCGGGGGCTCGGAGGCGACGGTCGGCGGACGTTGAAGCAGGGCAACGAAATCGCTTATGGTTTGATTGGCCTGACCGGCAGGCGAATTCCGCGGGAGAGTGAAGCAGTGGCCGACGTTGAGTATCGTGAGATCGAGGTGGATGAGCTGGAGTCGTTACGCCCGCTCTGGGAGCAACTCAACGCTTACCATGCTCGGATAGCCGGGCGGTTTTCCGGGGATTTCGAGTCCTACACCTTTGACGAGCGCATCCGGCGACTTGTTGCCGAGAAGAGCGACTTACATATTCTCGTGGCCGAGAACGAGGACGGCCACAGAATCGGCTACGCAATCGGCTCGATCGCAGAAGCCGGCACGAGACGCCGAGGGGAGCTCGATTCCATCTTTGTCGAGGAGGAGTACCGCGGCGGCGGGATCGGCGAAGAGCTCGCGCGCCGAATACTCGAGTGGGTCGATAGTCACGAACCCCACAGCGTAGTGATTGCGGTGGTTACGGGAAACGAGCGGGCCCTCCCCTTTTACGAGCGCCTCGGGTTCGCGCCACGTGCCTACACCCTGCGTCGCGTGCCGGACGGCCCGGAGCGCGTGCCATGACCGGTGCCTATTACGGCAAGAACGGCGCGATTCGTCCTGTCTCCGAGGCCGTCGTGTCCCTCGACGATATCAACTTCGCCTACGGCTACGGGGTCTACGAAACCCTCAAGGTGCGGCACGGGGTGGTGTACTTTCCCGACCGGCACGCCGAGCGCCTTATAAGCTCCGCCGCCGTCATCGGTCTCGAGCACCCTTTTGATCGGCGGGGCATCGAAGGAACGATTGTAGAGTTAACGCGGGCCAATGGGCTCCGCGACGCGAACATGAAGCTTCTCTTGATCGGCCCGCCGGAGGTGGACGATCCGAGCGGCGCAACACTGTACGCATTCATGCTCAACCCCTATTTCCCACCCCGGAATCTGTATCGAAACGGGGCTGCGGCTGTATCCGTGGAGGCCGAGCGGCGTTTCCCGCAATCGAAGTCCCTCGACATGCTCTCGAGCACGATCGCCTATCGCGGCGCCTCTCGTGCCGGCGCCTACGACGCCCTGCTCACCGACCGCGAGGGGCGGATCACCGAGGGAACCCGGACGAACCTCTTCTACACCGACGGGACGGCGCTCTACGAGCCGCCGGCGGCTACTTCTTTGCTCGGGGTGACGCGGCTTACGCTGCGAGAAATGCTCGGCCGACAGGGGGTGGAGGTGCTCGAGCGGCCGCTGTTGCGGAGTGAAGTGGGGACCTTCGCCGGCTACTTTCTTACCAGCACCTCGAGCAAGGTGCTTCCACTGGCCCGTATCGATTCCCATCGCTTCGAGATTCCCGAGATCATCCGCCGCGTCATGCGCGATTACGACGCGTTCCTCGAGGAGTACCGTGCCGGCCGGCCGAGCGTGAGTTGACCGGCAATAAACGGCGCGCCGTACGCCCGGTGGTGAATGACGGCGCGACGACGGGTATTGTCGCCTCAGGTTAAACTCGAACCGTGTGTTGATTTTCCCCCGTCGGGGGGCTAAGATTCGCTGTACATGCGCATACGACTTTCCGTTGTAGCCCTCCTTCTCGGGTTCCTGCTGCTCGGCTCCTGCGCCACCGCTCCGGTGGCACAGCGGGAGAGCCGGATCATGTCGCTTGTCGACCGGATAAACGGCGACTCACTGGTGCGGGTCGTAGAGGTCACTGCGGTGCCCTTCGTCCTCGACGGTGAGATCATCGAGCTTCCCGCCGACATCGAGACCATGTGGTCGAATCTCCAGGAGGCGGGCTTCAGCCTGCCGGACGCGCGGATAGAGGAGATCACGCCGGTGCGCGGGGACAGTCACCGCCGGTTTGCCGACACGATGGACCTGCGCGTGTTCTTCGAGAAGTACATCCCCGAGGATGCGACCTTCGTGCGGATAGAAAGCGAAAACGGAGCCTTTCTCTTTGTCCTCGGCGACCGCTTCTGGGGCGTCCCGCGGATGTACGCCATGAAAGGACCCCTGCGGTGAGAGGTGACCATGGGCACGGCTAAAGGAAAGGCCGCGCGTGCCGCGGCGACGGTCGGGGTTGTCTCTCTGACGCTCGTGATGCTCGTCGCCGTGGGCGGGCCGCTCGGGGCACAGGATGCCGAGGTGACCTACCTGGAGGGGTTCCCGGAGCTCAAGTCCGGTGGCGGGAGCCGTTACGAGCTGGACTTCGGGGACCTCGTAAAGCCCGGGGATTCGGTGATCACCGGAAAGCGCGACTACGCCGAGCTCGAGCAGGGCTCGGGCAACAGCATACGGGTCAACGAGAGCACGGTCTTCACCCTGAAACAGGTCGAGCGCGAGGGGCGGACACGGACCGTATTGTCCAACGCCGTGGGCTCGGTAAGCTACCGCTTCCGCCGTGCCACCGGGCGGGAGCCCGGCGTCGAGACCGCCGGCGTCGCCGCGGGGGTGCGGGGAACCGAGCTCACCGTCTATGCGGCGGACGACGGGTCGAGCCTTTTTGCCGTACAGTCGGGCCTGGTGGACGTTGAGTCCGCCGGGGAGACCGTCTCCCTGTCGGAGAACGAGGCCGTGGAAATCGCCCCCGGGGAGCCGCCGGGAGAGACGTTCGAGTGGCTCGGGCGGGAGCTGGATTTCAGTAGCTGGAACGAGGAGCGCCTCGACGCCTTCCTCGACGATCCCGTCGAAGGACTCCGCCGTATCCGTCGGCGGATGGATTACTTTGCCGACCGGCTGGAGGAGACGTACGCGGCGTAT
>JBKHEN010000096.1:0-10066 GCA_046540795.1 Spirochaetaceae bacterium
GCCTGATCGTCGCCACCGGCCTGGTCACCGTCGGAGAGCCGCACGACCACTCGGCTACCTTCGACGCGAACCACCCGCACGGCGGCGCCCCGCTCTATGAACTCGCCGGCAGCAACCACGCTGTGCTTCCTGCCGTCTATTTCCGCAACTCCCGCCGGCCGAAGCGTGGTGTGTGCCCGCCCTTTCTTTCCCACAAGCCCTCGATAAGCGTCCGCCGAGGACGACGCGTATCCCTTCCCCGCATCGAAGCTGCCGGTGAGAATGAGCCTTTTTCCGATGAAGGTGCGGGGAAAGTACTTCAACCCCAGGAACAACGCAAGTGGAGCCGTGACGAGGGCTACCGCGAGCACAATGGTTCCGGTCGCATCGCCGTGCTCCGAGTACGCGAAAACCACCGCCGCCACGATCGAGCCGAGCCCGGCGACGCCGATCAGTCCGAACGCCGGTATCAAGAACTCCGCAAATATCGCGAGCAGCCCCACCCCAATGAGCACGATCGAACCCCACAGCGGCATGCTACACCTTCCTCACGATGATGCGGTTTCCGTCTACCCGTAGGACTTCCACCGTCGATCCCGCCTCTATCCACTCTCCGTCCGACTCTACCGAGACTCGCTCATCGTCGATCTCCGCCGTTCCCGAGGGACGGAGGACGGTTACCGCCCGCCCCGTCCTGCCGAGATAGCGCTCGCGCACATCGTCCGTCTGCGCCGTGAACCCGGCGGTGGAATCCTGGGTACCTGCCAGCGTGAGACGGCCGAACATGTTGGTTCGTCCGAAGAGATAGGCAAGCACCCCGAACAGGATAAACGCCCCGACGGTATTGGCAAGAACCAGAAGCACGTTCCGGTTCAACCGATCCCACTGCCAGTCGAACTCCGGCACCACGAAGCCCTGCATCGAGAGCACCAGAGAGATCACCAGTAGTCCGATCCCCGATATTCCCGCGACGCCGAAGCCGGGGATGATGAACACCTCGGTGAGAAGCAGAACCAGTCCGGCCACGAACAACAAGAGTTCCAGAGACCCGACTCTCCCGAGCATAAAGTTCGAGGAGAATATGAGCGCGAAGGCGATAATCGCAACGCCCCCCGGAATGCCGAACCCGGGACTGGTAATCTCGAGGAACAGCGCGACGAGCCCGACGAGAATCAGAATACTCGTGAAGCCGCCGCCGGTCAGGAGCGACACGATCCCGTCCGCCGCATCCGGTGTGAGCTCCACCACCCGCTCGGCTGCGAGACCGAGGCTCTCATAGAGCGCCTCGAGCCCCTCGGGCGACCCCGAGGAAATCCCGTAGCGCTCCATCTCCCCGGCGGTAAGGGAGAGTAGCTTTCCCTCTTCGGAGATCGTGCGACCGACCACCACGGCGTCATCCGAATCGTCCGCCTCGAGCTGTAGCTCGGTGAGCTCTTCGCGGGTAACGGCCCGGGGCACACCGTCCACGAAAGCCTCGAGCAGCTCGACGTCCTCATCCACCATGGCCAGCGCAATCCCCACGGGATGGTCGTTCTTCTCGGCAAGGGCGGCCATCTGCGTACGGACGGCGCTGACGGTCTTCTCATCGGCAGCCTGCTGCTCTCCGCCCGGCCCCTGAATGATCGGCGCGGCCGCCCCCATGGAGGTACCGGGAGCCATGTAGATGCGATCGGCAGCCATCGCTATGATGGCACCCGCCGACCAGCTCACCCCCGTCCCTTCCGGACGGATGCGGACATAGGCAACCGTCTCCACCTCACTCAGGGAGCCGATGCGCGCGGTTATCTCCAGCGCCGAATCCACCCGTCCGCCGAAGGTATCGATGTCGAAAACGAGATGCGAGACCTCTTCGGCACGTGCGCGCTCCACACCGCGGGTCACGTAAACCGACAGCGGCCGATCGATGGGGCCATGGATCGGCACGACGTATGCCTGGGGATCATCGCCGCTCGTATCCGAGGCCTGGGCGGAAGCCGTCTGGCCGGGGACGGAGGTGAGAATGAGGACAAATAATACCGACGCAAACGACAATCGGCCCCACATCCGAGTACCTTGACGCGTGAAAGCTACGCCCGAAGAATTCGATTGTCAAGTTTGGAGGTAGTCGAATGAAACGTTCCGGTGCGGTCGCGGCGTTGCTCGCTTCCGCTTTTCTTTTTGCACCCGCGGCCGATGCCGCCGGGGAGGACAGTGGGATCGGCGTCGGGTTTATCCTCGGCGATCCGAGCGGGCTCAGCCTGGTCGTCGCCGACCGCGTCTCGCTCGGTATCGGATGGGCTCTGGCCAATCATCTGCAGATAAGCACCGACGTGTGGGTTCTCGACCGGGAGCTCGAAAACGATGTCGACTGGCACGTGGGCCTGGGGGCAGCCGTCAAAGTATTCAACGAAAACTCGCGTTTGACACACACGCAACGGCGGGAGAGCGAGGACCTCGCCCTCGGGATGCGCTTTCCCGTGGCCATCCAGTATCCGTGGACGGCACGGGTGGAGCTGTTCGGCGAGGCGGCCCCGGGAATCGAGATCTATCCCGGTTTCGACCTTGACGTCGACATCGGTTTGGGGCTGAGATATCGACTGTGATGCAGGTAGCAGTACTTCGCGACCCGATCTTCCGCGAGCACAACAACGGTGAGGGCCATCCCGAGCGTCCCGCCCGTCTCGATGCCGTCGACCGGGCACTCGAGAGGAGTAGCATCGCGGACGCCCTCGTGGATCTCCCACCGCGCGACGCCACGGAAGCTCAGCTTGCGCGGGTACACGACCGTGACTACATCCGGCGTATCGCCGCCACCGATGGAAGCGGTTTTCGAATGTTGGACGCCGACACCGGCGTAGGCCCCCGTTCCTACCGCGCCGCCCTCCGTGCCGCGGGCTCCGCGGTGACCGCCGTGGAGGCGGTCGTGGCCGGTGAGGTCCGCCGCGCCTTTGCCTTGCCGCGCCCGCCGGGTCATCACGCCGAGCGGGACCGGGCCATGGGCTTCTGCCTCTTCAATAATGTGGCGGTCGCCGCCGCCCATGCCCGCGCGATCCTCGGCGTCGAGCGGGTGGCAATCGTCGACTGGGACGTCCACCACGGAAACGGCACGCAGCGGCGGTTCTACGATGATCCTGCGGTACTGTATGTGTCCGTTCACCAGCACCCTCTGTTCCCCGGAACGGGTTTGTTGGAGGAGACCGGTGGCAACGGCGCCGGCGGCCGCACGATAAACCTACCGCTGCCGGCAGGCCGGACCGATCGCGACTACCGGATCGTCTTCGAGCAGGTGATACTGCCGGTTCTCGGGGAGTTCTCCCCTGAGCTGCTCCTCGTCTCGGCGGGCTTCGACGCCCATCGAAACGATCCTCTTGCAGGGATGAGCCTCTCCTCTGAGGCATTTCGCCGGATGACCAGGGAGCTGCTTCGTGTCGCGGAAGAGCATGCCGAGGGTCGGATCGTACACGTCCTCGAGGGCGGTTATGATCCGGCGGCGCTTTCGGAGGGGGTGGAGCTCGTGCTCGGCGAGCTCACCGCGGATCGGATGCCTGAACGGGAGCCCACGCTCTCTCCGGACAGCGCCCGCGAGGGCCTCGAGAAGGTGCTTTCCAAGGCCCGGCGTCTCCTCCCACGGTATTGGGCCTCCGTGGCGTAACGCGGTATACTTCGAGCAAATGCTTCGGGAGGCGCAATGTTCAGATCGAAAGTGCGGAGCTATCTCGTCGACGGGCTAACCGAAGAAAAGGCCCAGGCCCTCGCGGCCGGCTTGCGGGGCGTAGATGAAGTGGAAGGGGTCGACGTAAGTGTCTCACGCGCCACCGTCCGCGTGAAGTCGAAACGCGACCTGGCCGAACAGGTGAAGCTTGCCTGCACCGTTGCGGGCGTCAAATACCGGACCAAGGTCAAATAGAATCAAATAGGATCGATCAAGTGGTGACAACGTTGACACCCGGAGGGCGCAGCAGGAGAATGCGTGCGTCGTGAGCACAGCAAGGAGTAGAGACGTCGTGATAATTATCGAGGGACAGATCGGAGTGGGAAAGACAACAATGGGCGAGCTACTGGAGCAGGAGGCCGGTATCCCGCTGTTCCGTGAGCTCACCAATCCGTACACCCTCGACCTCCTCGATCGCTTCTACGCCGACAAGAAGCGCTGGGCATTTACGCTGCAGGTGCACTTCTTGAACGAGCGCTTTCGCATGATAAAGGACATATTCCGCAACGGCGGAGGCACCCTTGACCGCTCCATCTACGGTGATCGGATCTTCGCGGAGATGCTTCATGAGGACGGCGATATGCTCGAGGAGGAGTTTCACACCTACTCCACGCTCCTCGACAACATGCTCGAGCACGCGAAGTATCCGGACCTGATGATTTACCTCGACTGTACCGTGGATACCGCTCTCGAGCGCATCCGCAAGCGCAACCGGGGCCGCGAGAGCGGCATCCCTCGGGATTACCTTGAGAATCTCAACGCGCGGTATCTGAGGTGGTATGACGCCTACGATCTCTCGCCGAAGATCAAAATCGACACCGAAACCACGCCTCTGGAGGACCCCCACGGCAGAACCGTGGTACTAGAGAATATCGCCGCCATGCTCCCCTACCGAGACATCCCCTTTCCGAAGAGCTGATCGCACGCGCACGTACCGCCGCGTCCACGTGCCGCCGCCGCGCCCACGTACCGTCCCCCTGGCCGCAGTGCCCCCGTCCCCGGCGCCCATAGTACACGCCGGATGCGGCATGTGGGTTGGCCGTTATCCGACCCGTCCTACCCGACGTTCCGTCCGAACCGCGGGAAGGAACGCTGCTCCTCCTCACTATAGAGGGAGCTCAGCGGTTGCGGATCCGGGGTGTAGTCACGTGAAATCCCCGGGCTCAGCTCCTTTCGCCAATCCTGCACGGTACGGCCGGTTTCATACTCGATACGGCGCTTAATGATCACGCGCTTCTTCCCGCTCTCCTTGCGTTCCTCCACAACCCCGAAAGCACCCTGCCCGATGTAGGCTATATACTCGTTCGGACCGAGGCTCTCCGATTTGGAGAGCTTGCGGATCACGCTGTCGAGCCGCGCGGGCTGTCCCGTGTTCGGATCTTCCACCGCGGAGTAGGGATCGTCTATCGGCTCGCCGGAGATCGGGCACGGCGGATACTCCCGCTTTGGTGGAGGCTCGGGCATGTAGTACTTCGCCGGATGGTCCTGTTTCTTCTTCTCGCGCCCCCGGTTTCGACCGGAGCGCCGCCGGTTCTGTGATCTTCTTCCCATGACTTCCTATCCAAAAATGTAGCGCGCCGAAGCCGGTCTGTAAAGCGCCGGCGCCGCGTTTCCCTCTCCGGGCAAATCGTGTACACTGACGCCCACGCAATGAGAAACAAACCGCAGAAGCAAACACAATCGACATCGAAGTCGCAAAGCAGTAAATCACAGAGCAGCAAACCGGAGGCCAAGCGACGGGGAGAAACCGTCGAAGGGCGCATCTCGATTACACAGAAAGGATTCGGGTTCGTCCTCCTCGAAGGCCGACCCGACGTATTTGTCGCCTACGAGCACCTCGGCACGGCAATGGACGGGGATCACGTGCGGGCGGAGCTCTTTCCCCGCACCTCCAAGAAGAAGCCTGCGGGCCGGCTCGTTGAGGTGCTCGAACGCAGTGACACCCCGATCATCGGCGTGTTCCGTCGCAATGACGGGGGCGGCGTCGTCTTTCCTGAAGACGAGCGCCTACCTCGCTCCCTCATCATCCCGAACTCGGCGATCCGGGAGTTCACCGCGGGCCGCGGCGCCGGCGGACGGCGTCGAGACCTGGATAACGGAAAGATCGTCGTTGCCCGGCTGACCTCCTGGTCGGATCCCACCAAGAAGCCGGAAGGCCGTATCGAGCAAGTCGTGGGCGATCAGGATGAGCAAGGAATGGACGTCAAGCTGGTCGCCCTGTCGAGGGGATTGGAGTTGGAGTTCAGCTCGGATGTCACCGAGGAAGTTCGGCACATCCCCGAGCCCAATTTCCGCCGCGAGGTCAAGCGGCGCAGCGACCTGCGCAGCATCACCTGCTTCACCATCGATCCGGAGTCGGCTCAGGATTTCGACGACGCGCTCTCACTCGTGCAGCTGCCGAACGGGCTTTTCGAGCTCGGCGTGCATATTGCGGACGTCACGCATTTCGTGCGGGAGGGCAGTGCCCTTGACTCGGAAGCATGGAAGCGGGGGACCTCGGTCTACTTCGTGCGAACGGCTCTCCCCATGCTCCCCGAGCGTCTGTCGAACGAACTGTGCAGTCTCAAGCCGGGAGAAGAGCGGCTCGCATACAGCGTGCGGGTGCAGCTCGATTCGCTGGGAAACATCCACGGTCACCGCATAGAGGAGTCGGTCATTCGCAGTCGCCGCCGATATACCTACCGTGACGTGGAGGATGTCATCCACGGCAAGAAGGACAAGCACGCGGACACGATCCATCTCATGCAGATGATGAGCCAGGTGCTGCGGAAAAGGCGCGAGCAACAGGGGAGCATCGACTTCGACCTCACCGAGAAACGGATCACCCTCGATGAGGAAGGGATCCCCCGGATGGTACAGCCGGCCCAACGCCTCGAGGCGAACCGGCTCGTGGAGGAATTCATGCTGCTGGCCAATCGGGTGGTCGCCTCGCACGTGATTGCGGAGTCCGAGCACCGCAAGACAAGCCTGCCCTTCCTCTTTCGCATCCACGAAACGCCCCGCGAAGAGGACGCACAGGCCTTTCTCGGTGTCATCGAGAACCTGGGCATTCCCTACAGAGTCGGCGAGACAATCGAGCCGGAAGACTATAGGAAAATCCTCGCCATCATTCAGAACCTCGATTTCAAGGACTTCGTGGAAAAGATCGCGCTGTATTCCATGACAAAGGCGATCTATTCCACCGAGAACGTCGGCCATTTCGGGCTGGGATTCGACGCGTATACGCATTTCACCTCCCCCATTCGCCGCTATCCGGACCTCGTCGTCCACCGCCTTCTCAAGCGCTACGCCCGCCGCCAGAAGCCGGGACGGACCAAGCCGCTTCAGAGTTTTCTCGAGCGCACCGCCGAACACGCGAACGAAATGGAAAAACGGGCGACCGACGCCGAGCGGGAGTACACCAAGCTCAAGTCGATGGAGTTCCTCGCCCGGCGGGTGGGGAACATCTACGAGGGCGTCATATCGGGGGTGACCTCTTTCGGGCTCTTCGTGGAGCTCACCCGGTATTTGATCGAGGGGCTCGTCCCGCTCTCGGCGCTCAGCGACGATCGCTACACCTTCGACGCGGAGAACTACCGCTACGTCGGTGAGGAGACCGGGCGCATCTACCGCCTCGGCGATCGCGTGCAGGTGCGGATCACAAACGTCTCCGTGGAAGACCGGAAGGCCGACTTCGAGATGGTATAGAAGAGGAGGCGGGAGCCCTCATGAGCATGGAGGCCCCGTGGACGGGCAGGGGCCTCGACGGCCGCGAGCCGCCTGAGGAAGGCGGCTCATGCCGGCGCGCTTACGGCGCTTCGCAGTCGTTCGGCGGCTCGTCACCCTCGAGGATGGAGGCCATCCATCCCACTGAAGCTTCGAAGCCCGCCGGACGCGTATGGCGGTGCCGCGCGTCATCGTAGTACCGATAGGTGACGGGCACGCCGGTATCACATAGCTGCTCCATGTAGCGCTCGATCGCCTCGGGGGTAATGATCACGTCGTTGCCTCCCTGCACGAGGAGAACCGGGACGTCGTGACCGGAGAGCCCGCTGCGGTTCTCCTCGAGCCGCCGGTGAAATGCCGGAAACTCTTCTGCAAGTCGGCCGCCGTGCAGAGCCTCATAAAACTCTTCGGTAAACAGCTCTCGTCCCTCGAAGGGATAGTAGACCTCCAGCTCCTTCACACACTTGTTCTCTACGTCCTCGTCCAAAGTGGCGGCCCATTCTTCCTTGAGGTAGCGCGAGGGCCGGATCTCCTCCTCGCCGTACATCGCCCGATAGGCGTAGATGATGTAGGGGGAGTAGTAAGCCGCCTCACGCATGAGCGTCGCCACGTCGTTCGTGGAGGCAAAACCGATGGCCCCTTGCAAGGGAACCTCCGGCGCGTATTCGGATCGGAGATCCGCCGCGGCCAATGCGGCGTGGCCGCCCTGGGAGTAGCCGGCGGTGAACACCTCGTCACCCGCCACTGCATCGAGGCTCTCCTTCTCCTCGAGGAACGCCGATACGGCGCGAGCCCCGTCAAGCAGAAGGTGTGCTTCGGCGGCCTTACTGAAATACCGTTGCACCCGCTCGGAATCGTTGAACCCTATGTAGTCGGGGAAAATGGTGATGAATCCTCGTGAGGCGTAGAACGCCATGTTCGTCCGATAGTAGCCCCATCGCCCCTCCCCCTCCTGCTCGAGCGAGGGCGCACAGCGGTTCGCGACCCCGGTGGTGCCGGAGCCGAACACGAGCACCGGACGTTCGGGTGTCTCCGCACCGGTCAAAACGGGAATGAACAGCTGGGCCTTCGCCTCCACCGGCGTCCCGTCAAAGTCCGTCGTGCGGTAGTACACGAGGTACTCCTCCACGGCCAGCTCGGTGTTCGGCACGTCGTAGCTCCCGAAAAGATCGGGGCCTGCCTCGGCTATATCTTCGGGGCTCCACCGCTCTACCCGCTCGCTCGAGACGATGGAACCCGGGGCCTCTTCCGACTCTTCTTGCTGCTCCGCCGGCGCTTCCGAATCCTCCCGCTCGGCGGCCTCGTCTTCCGCCGTTTCGGGCGGCGCCTCCGTCTCGCCGGAACAACCGACGAACAGCAACACCAAGAAAACCCAAAGCGCAATCACCACCACCCGGATGCCCCGGGTTCCGCAGCATCTCCGAATCATGATCGCTCCTTCATCCACTCGAGCACGTCGCCGAACGCCGCTTGGCGAACGTCGTGCCGCTCGTTTTCATAGACATTATAGGTAACCTCGCTACCCGCAGCCCGAAGCCGCTCCACGAACTCTCGCTGCGTCGACGGATAGACAACGATATCGTCCGTGCCCTGAAGAATCAACGCCGGTATACCATGCTCGGACAGCCCCACCGTATGCTCGCGCAGCACCACATCGATCGCGGGAAAATCCCGATCAACCCGGCCGTTTGTGAGTGCCTCGGCGAAGTCTTCACGGTAGAGCGACCGCGGATCCCAGGGGTAGTATTCCTGAATCGCGCCGATGCACTTTCCCGTGACATCCTCATCCAGGCTCGAGAGCCACCGCTCCTGCAGCATACGTGATGGATCGAATTGCTCCACCCCGTACCGCTCTCGAAACGTGTAAGCCACGAGGGGGCCCACCACGGCGAACTCCTCAAGCAATGCATACATGTCCGTGGTCGGTCCATAGCCGACGATCCCCGTGATTTCGACCTCCGACGCATAACGTCTGCGATAGTCGGCCGCCGCGAATGCGGCGTGGCCGCCCTGAGAATAGCCCGCAAGGAACACTTCCTCCGGCGCGGGTTCCGACTCCGAGCGGAGAAAGGCATCGGTCGCGCGGACGCCGTCGAGCATCATGTGGGCTTCTGCGTCGGCGTTAAAGAAAGGCTGGAGCCTGTCGGGATCCCCGAAGCCCATGTAGTCGGGCACCAGCCCCACCATCCCCTGCGCCGAGACGGTAAGCGCGTGCGCGCGGTAAAGCCCCCAGTGAATATCGGCCACATGTTCCCGTGAGGGCCGGCAGGCATCGATGAGACCCGTGGAACCCGGCGCAAAGACGTACAGTGGCCGGCTTTCGCCGGAGGGCATGCGGGGCACGAACAGCTGTGCCCGTATCGTCGCCTCGACACCGTCGGGATACGTGCTCTGATAGTCGATGAGGTAAACGTCCACCGCATACCGTGCCGAGGGAGCCTCCGCCTGCGAGTCCTCAAAGAGCCCCGCTGCCTCCCGATCCACGTCGGAGGTGCTGTAGGTACGATCCAACTCCGCCTCGAGGATCTGCCCGGGCCGCGCGGACGCCGGCACCGCCACACCGGCTACGACACAAGCTACGACACATCCTCCAATCGCCGCATGCAGCCGCGAGACCCGCAACTCGAGGCGGTAGATTCCCATTCCCGTGAGCTAAAGGAACCGGGAGGTTTTGTCAATACGGCCGAGAAC
>JBKHEN010000097.1:0-10063 GCA_046540795.1 Spirochaetaceae bacterium
GCTGCCGCCGCCGACATACCCGCCGCCGATGCTGCCGCCGCCGCGGGCGTCGCCGATGGGGCCGGCGATGAAGCCGCCCTCGCCCGAGATCCGACATCCGGGGATACCGCGGAGGGACCCGCCGCCGAATCGGTCACCCCCACTCCGGCGGCCGCCGGCGGGCTTGCCGCCGTCGCGCGAGCTCTGCACGACGCACCCGCCGGTCTGCGGCTTCGACAGGCGGGAGCGGCGGACGGTCAGGTGCGGCTGACCGCGGTGGGAGCGTCCGCCGATGAAACCCTGGACACGCTTCAGGAGAGTGCCGAGGTTGCCGGCGTGCGTCTCCTCTCGCGACGGAGGACGCGGCGCGCCGACGGTGAGCCGAGTGAGGAGTTCGAGTTGCTGGTCGAGCCGCGCGCCGAGGGTGCCGTGAGACGGAACAACCGGCGGGCGGCTGACGCCGGGAAGCGCGCGCGGATTCGTCCCGTCGAGCGGGTTCCGGAGATCGGTGACTTCTCGGAGGTTACGGTCGAGGAGACCGAGGGCGATCGCGCGGAGGCGGCGTTCGACGGTCCCGCCGGAACCGAGTACGAGCGCTCCGTGCGAGTTCGGGCCCGAGGCTCTCCCGCAGCGGTCGCCGAAGCCGTCTCGGTCCTCGCAGAGGACGGCGAGGGCGCGGTCGTGACGGTCGTCGCACTCTCTCGAGAAGTGGGAGAGCTGTGGGAGCTCGACGCGCTGGTGTTAGAGGAGGGAATGTGATCGAGAACATCGATCCGACGACGTGGAGACGCAGAGTGTTGGAGCCGGCGGCAGTTGTCGCCTGCTGCCTCGCGGTGACCGTGCTTACGCTTCGGACCCCGGGGCCGGTTGCAGGGAAGGACGGGTCCCCCGATAACAGCGCTTACGGTCCCGCTCCTGCGGCGTTTCTTGCCGCGGAGCACCTCAGGAGTGAAAAGGGGCACGCGCCGGGCAAGACGGCCGGGGGCGATACCTCAGCTGAGGTCGCCGTTTCTACCTCGAGAGCGCTCGAGCGACTGCTTGCCGCCGAACCGGCTGCCGATGTCGGCGGCTCTCAGCCGGACGCGGGTGCAATACGGTTTCCGGCGCCGAGCCCCGAGGCGGGGGTGGATTCGGGTTCCGGGCCGGGCCGGTCATCGGAGGAGAAGTCCGCGCGGCAGGACCCCGTGCCGCGGGACCCCCTGCCGGAGGGCTCTCTGGCGGACGACCCCCTGCCGGAGGACTCCCCGCGGTGGTCCGCCGAGCTTCTCGGCAGAGCTACGGCGGAAGACGGCGGGAGAGAGTGGGTCTTCCGTACCGAGCCTTACGGGCGTCTCGTGCGTGTGGGGACGGAGCCCGAGCCCGACCGGCCGGACTCTGCCCCCCGTACCGAGGCCGAGGTGCGGCTCCTTCGCACCGGCGGCGCCCTGGAGCTCGTGACCACCGAGGAGCGGTACCGGGTGCGTGAGGCGCCGTGGCAGTGGGAGGAGCGATGAGATCGGTGCGCGAAAGACCGCGATCGGGGGAACACGGGCGCCGTCGCCGCCGCCCCGGGCACTTGTTTCGGTGCGGGACGCTCCTGCTTACCGGTATGCTCGCCGCGCTTGTTGCCGCATGCGGCACGCCGCCGCCGGGGAGGTTCGCCCGGGCCGCTCTGACGGGCCTGGTGCTCGACACCGAGGGTCGGCCCGTTACCGGAGCGGAGGTGGAGCTCGACGGCCGACACACGGCCTCCACGCGGCTCGACGGTACCTTCGGGTTTGGGCGAGTGCGGCGCGGCCCCCACGAGTTGGCGGTGACGCATCCCGCGCACGAGCCGGCTTCGGTGGAGCTACGGTTTACCGATCGTCGGCAGATGGCCTTCGTCCGTCTCGTCTCGCGGCGAGCCCTGATCGCGAAAGCGGTCGATGCCCTCCAGGGCGGTGAGCTGCAGGCCGCCGCGGACTTTCTCAACCGAGCGGAGGCGCTGCGGGAGAAGTCGACGAAGGCTGATGTTCTGTTGCTCCGCGCGTATGTCCTTTATCGCCGTGGCAGGGAGGACGAGGCCGTGGAGGTTCTCCGTGAAGCCGCCCGTGCTCCGGGTGCCCGCGAAGCAGCCGCACGCCTCGAGGCGGTCATAGCGGAGGAAGCGGGTGACCGAGGGTGAGGGCAGAGGCGGGTGTCGGAGAGAGGGCGGAGTCCGGGGGCCGGGGCATGCGGCCCGCCCTCTCAGGCGCTCGGCAGGCCGGGGCATGCGCCGCGGGAGCTCCGATCTGGGGACAGCGCAAAAATCTTTCGGTTTTTTTCCGTAAACTCGAAGCAACGTGCACGGGAGAGCCGTATCGGGAGGTGTGAAGAAGCTACACAGGTCCCTGGCGGCCCTTCTTGCCCCGGCGTTCATGACCGGGTGCAATGCATTCACGGTGGATGAGCCTCCCTTCCGCTATCGCGAGGTGGCGGTCATTCGGCGGCAAGCCGACGAAGGAAGCGGGCCGGTAGCCGACGCGTCGACGGATGCTCGGCCGCAAACAGGCTTAGAGGAGCTCCTTCTTGCGGTAACCCTCGAAAACGTCTCCGATCGCGGTATCGAGAGCTTCGAAGCCACGGTTTACTTCTACCAACGGCCGGCCCACGCCGGCAAGCCGCGCCCCGTTCCGGCCACGTGGCAGAACGACGTTGCTATTCCCGCGGGGGAGCGCCGCCGGCTCCGCACCGACCTTTCCGATACGCTGCAGTTCGACTCCTCATCGTTGCCCTCGGTGGACATGATCCATATTCGAAAAGCTCGTCTCTCAGGCGGTGCCGTGTGGCGGGATCCGCTCGCCGCATACGCGTGGATGCGCGGAGACAACGACGGGGAGGCGGTCGATGAGTAGACATAGGCCGCTCGTTCTGTTGCTGGTGATGCCGCCCTCGGTGTTGCTCCTCGCTTCCCTCCTCTGTGGGTGCGCCGAGAGGCTCGTCCTTTCCACCACGGACGCAACCGATCCGAACGCGCCGGAGATGTCCCGGTGGACGGTTGCGGTGTACATGAGTGCCGACAACGAGCTCGATGAGCAGGCGTTGGTGGACCTGAACGAGATGGAGGCGGCGGCTCGGGCAAACGCCGAGGTGACGGTCGTCGTTCTCATCGACCGCGCCGTGGCGGCCGACTCCTCGTCCTCTTCGCAGTGGGGCGGGACCAGAGTCTACGAACTCCGGCGGGATCCGCGCGGGGGTGCCCCGGAGATCGTGTCCGAGCGCCTGTCATCGCAGCGGCTCGGGATCGACGCCGAGCAGGAGAGCGAGCTCAACACCGGCTCAGCGCGGACTCTGGGTGCGTTTCTGGACTTCACCGCCGAGCACTATCCCGCGGAACACACCGCTCTCATCGTCTGGGGACTCGGAAGCGGATACAAGGCGGTCTCGGTGGACGACGGAAGCGGCGGCGATCCCCTGCATACGGCGGAGCTGGGTCGGGCGCTCGCAGGGAGAGATATCGATGCGGTGGGACTCGACGTCCTGTTCGGGGCGCAGCTCGAAATCGCCTACGAACTGCACGCCTGCGCGCGCACCCTCGTGGCCTCCCAGCAATCGATAGGACTCGACGGATGGGATTACCGATCACTACTCGAGCAGCTCGCCGCGCGGAGCGCGGAGCCGCACGCCTTTGAGCAGGCGGCAATGGAGGCGTATCAGGCGGCGTATGCCGCGGCTCCCGGAGCTTGCATCTCGGTCGTGGATCTTCCCGGAATCCCCGCGGTTCGACGGGCCCTGGACGAGCTCTGTGAGGTGCTCAACACCGAAATCGCCGACCACGCTGTGCGGGAGGAGCTGCGGCGGCTTCTGTTCGAAGACGTGGAGGGATTCTTCCGACGCCCCGGCGATCTGAACCTCGACCTCGATGACCTCGCCGCAAGGGTTGCCGCCGCCTACCCGGCCACGACCGAGGAGGCGGAGAGCCTGCGTCGGGTCCTGGAGGAGACCGTACGGGACAGCTGGGTGGCGGAAGGGGCGAACGGGCGCGCCGCGGGACTCTCCGTTCATTACATACCGGTGGACTCTGCCGGCTATGCCCACCCTCCCCATGAGGACGACTATTTCGCGGGCCGGGTCGTCGGCGAACCCCTTCGCTTCGTGGGCGATTCGAGCTGGCCCCCCCGCGAGAACGGCGGTGGGTTTCTTTACCGGCTGTGGTATGAGGCGATGTAAAGCTCCGCAGGACGCGGAGGAAGGAGGTAGAGCTGAAACCGACACGGGCGCTCATTGGAATACTCACGGTGCTCTGGGTCGTGAGTCCGGTTCTTCCGGCATTGGCGCAATACGACTCCCCCGAAACCGAGAGCAACACGGCGAACGGGGATCTCTACGATCCCTCGCACTACAAGGCGGGAAATCCGACCGGCGAGGATGCAGGAGGCGACGGCTCCTCGTCAGGTTCATCCTCTGATACATCCTCCGGGTCGACGGAAGGCTCGTCGGGGGGGTCCTCCGGCGGTTCTTCGGGCTCATCGTCCCCCGACGTTCCGAGCTCTTGGCAGCTCGCGTCCTTGACCGGGGCGTACACCGCGGCGGAGGAGCGCTACACCGACGTCGACGCCGCCTACGACGAGCTGCTGCAAGCGGCGGACGCCGCGCGAACGGTGCACGACCCGCAGGCGGCACGGCGCGCGACCGAAACGGCGCGGGGTGCGGAAGAGCGCGTCGTTTCACGTCTCACGCAGGTCGAAGAGCAGGTGACGGAGGTGGAGCGGAGAGCCCGGACCGCCCGGGACGAGGCCGTCGAACGCGGAAATATCGTTCGCGGTACGACAGCCGGTGACCCTGTGGTGGTCGCCACGGGGACGCTCGTGACGGGGGAGATCGATTTCGCCTATCCGCACGGCGGTCTGCAGGTGCGTGCCGAGCGCCACTACCGCAGCGGCACGTGGCCGACCGGGAGCTTCGGGATATGGATCTGGCCCTTCGACTCGCGCATTATCCGGGGTGTGACCCCGGGTATCGAGGAGGCGGCTTCGGAAGCGAGTGAGGCGCTCGCAGGTATCGAGGAGGCCCTGGAACGTGCCTCTGAGGCCGCGGGGGAGGCCTTCGGGGAAAACCTGTTGGATGCGCCGCAAGAGACGCTCGAAGGGTTCTCCGAGCTCGTGGCCTCCGGCCGCGCACTCAAGGCGGAGGCGGAGAGCGCCTATCGTGAGGCGGAACAGAGCGCCGACACCGCAGCGACTCTTGCCGCTTCCCACGCCGACTGGTCCGCCTCACCCAGGTACGCGTGCCTCGAGGAGGAAGCCTCCGAGCTTCGCCGTCGTATCCGCGGGTGGACGGAACGTCTCGAGGACACGGAGCAATACGCGAAGGAGACGACTCGGCTCCTTTCGGCGCTCGAGGGGCTTCTGGAGGAGGCGACAGTGCTCACGGGCACCCTCCGGAGCGCCGCCCGCTTATCCCTGGTGGCCCGGGAGGCGAACCGGCACGCGCTTTTCCCCGCCGATCCCGTATCCCTTGAGGAAACCGGAGCCGGGACGCTTGTCCTCGTCGACGAGACCGGTACTCCGCAGCTGTTTCGCATTACTTCTGAGCCGCATCCTTCCAGCTCGGAGAATCCCTATCCGGGCGGTGCCTCGGCGGAGCCGGTTTCTCCGGCTCTTCGGGGGAAGGAAGAGCTGCGGATCGATCCCGACGGAACCTATGTGAGACGACGTCGCGACGGCACTCGCTTTTACTACTCGCGTTTCGGGCTCCTCACGGCTATCGAGGACCGAAACGGCAATGCGCTGCGGCTGGACCGGGACGAGAACATGTACGTCGAAACCCTTCGTGACGACGTGGGACGACGCGTCGGTGTGCGACGGAACGACCGGGGTATGATAGAGGCGCTCGTCGACCCCGCCGGCCACGAAGTGCGCTACCGCTACGACGCGACCGGTCGCCTGACCGAAGTTACCGACGCGGTAGGCGACCGAATCGTATACGAATATGACGGGGCGGAGCTGCGGCGCATCGAGAAGCCCGACGGCAGCGCTCTTCGATATCGCTATCGCACCATTGACGGCGACCGGCGAGTCGTTGCCACCGTAGACGAAGAAGGCAATGAGGAGCACTTTTACTACGATCCGCAGGGACAATGGACCGAATACCGGAATCCGTCGGGCATCCACACACGGTACCACTACGATGATGAACTGCGCACGACGCGGACCGTGTACGCGGACGGTACGGAAAAGCGTCGTAGGTTCGACCGGGCCGGAAACGTCGTCGAGGAGACGGACACCCGCGGTAATACGTGGGTGCGGGACTACGACGATGCGGGATACCTCACCTCGGAGCGGGACCCTCACGGTGGTCGGTACAGGCTCACCTATGACGAGTTCGGAGGTCTTCTGAGCTATCGTGATGCGCTCGGAAGGACGACGGAGGTCGAGCGAGACTCACGGGGCAATATCCTGCACATTCGCTATCCCCACGGTTTCAGGCAAGACTACATGTACCTGCAGGACGGACGTCTTGCGCGTATGAGCGACTCAAGCGGCGGAGAGTCTACGTTCCGGTACGACCGTCTCGGTTATCCTGCTCGCATCCGACACGGCGACGGAACCACCGTGCGGCTTGCCCATGACGTCTTCGGTCGTGTCGTTTCGCACACCGATCCTACCGGTATCACTGAGCGTCGGAAGTATCGTCCCGACGGGCTCCTCGCCGAAATCGCGCGCGTTCCCAGCTCCCGGGCGGCGGATTTCGATGAAGGCGAGGCCCCTTTGGGCTCCAGTTCCGACGCCGGGCAGGACGCCGGACAAGGCGGTGCGGGGGACGCACATCGCATCAGCTTCGAATACGACGAGCGCAAAGACCGTATTGCGCGCACGGGGCCGCGCGGCTTCACTACCGTCTATCGGTACGATCGGCGCCATCTCCTCCTCGAGGTTCGCGACGCCGAGGGGAGGAGCACACGGTTCCGGTATCGCGCCGACCGCCGGCTGACCGAGCGCTCGGTCGCGGGGGAGGCAACCGAGCAGTTCGCCTACGACGAGCGGGGCCGGCGGGTTTCTCGGTTACAAGTGGAAACGGGGCAGGAGCACCGCTACGCGTACGATTCGGCCGGAAACCTCCGCGCCGAAACTGCCGGCGACGGTGGTGTTACCTCGTATCGCTATTCCTCGACGAACCGACTCGTGGAAATCACCGACCCAACCGGAAGCACGCGCCGTTTCGGCTACGACGCTGCGGGTAATCTTACGACGCTGACCGACGAGCGCGGCTTCCGGTGGCGGTATCGCTATGACGCCACGGACCGCCTGCGATCCGTTATCGATCCGCTCGGCGGGACGAGCAGGATCGAGTACGACGACGTCGAACGAGCTGTGAAAGTCACGGACCAGATGGGCGCTTCGACGCTGTCGCGCTACGACGAGCACGGTCGTCTGCAGGCCCAGACCGACGCTCTCGGCAGCACCCTACGCCTCGAGTACGATGCCGCAGGACGGTTGCTGCGCTATCGGGACAGAACGGGCGCAGTAATGAACGTGCGCTACGACGAGTACGGAAGGCCGACAGAGATCGTCGACGCCCTCGGAGCTACCCATACGTTTCGTCATGACAAAGCGGGTAACCTGCTCGAGCGAACGGATCCCCGCGGTCACTCGCGCAACTACGAGTACGACGCTCTCGGTCGGCTCGTTGCGCGGACGGATGAGGAAGGCTTCGAGACACGCTTCGAGCTCGATGCCCTCGGTAATCGCGTCGCCGTCCATCATCCGGACGGTACCACTGAACGAAGACGCTTTGACGCCGCGGGGAACTGCCTCGCCGTGAGCCGGGAAGGTGAATTGCACCGGAGCTACGAGTACGACGACGCCGGACGACTCATCACGCGAACGAACGCCGCCGGGGAACGCTGGCAGGTAGAGCGGGACGACGCGGGTCGTATCATCCTGCATCGCAGCCCCGGAGGAACGGTCACCCGATACGCGTACGACGAGGCGGGGAACCTCGAGGCCGTAATCGGTCCCGACGGCGCCGCTTATCGTCTGCGCTACGATCCCCTCGGTAACCTCACCGAGGAAATCAACCGCGTCGGTGCACACGCCCGCATACGTTACGACGCCGCGGGCCGAGTCAGAGAGCGGACCGGCTTCGACGGTGCGGTTCGCAGTTACGTTCACGACGCCCTCGGAAGGCTCAGCGAAGTCCGACACCGGGGCGACTGCATCGCGGCGTACGACTATGATCCGGAGGGTCGATTGCTTCTGGCACGCAATGCCGCCGAGGAGCTTCGTTTCTCCTACGACGCCGCCGGCCGAATGACTGAGTCGGTAGCGGTGGCCGCCGGCCGCCGCGTCGAGTACGAGTATGACGCCGCCGGAAACCGGGTTTCCCTTGCCCTGCAGCCGGACGGCGAGCGCTACGTCTATGCGCATGACGGTCGTGGGCTCGTCGAAACCCTCACGCTGCCGAACGGCGACAGGGTGGGGTTCAGTTACGACGAACTGGGTCGGGAGGTGCAGAGACGCTATCCGAACGGCCTCTTCTCGGATTCGACCTATGATGCTAATGGTCTCATTGCGGGCATAGTTCATCGCTCGGAACGCCGTGGAGTGGTCGGCGGCGAGGCGTACGTGCGGGACCCTGCCGGGCGTATCCGGTTTCGCGTGGACACCGAGGGCCGTGTCACGGACTACGAGTATGACTCGGAGGGCAGGGTAAGTGCAGTCCGTTATCCTTTCGAATCGGTCGAAAGCGAGCTCCTCGTTGACGGCTCGCGAGAATTGCAGCAGATGCTCTCACTCTCCGGCCGAGAGCTCGGCTCGATTCGAGACGTGCTCGACGGGACTATGCCGGAACGCAAGTCGCTGCTCTCGGCGGTGCAACCCGTGTGGACCGAGAGGCTCGTCCACGATGAGCTCGGCAATAGGCTTCGTAAGGAGACACCCGCCGGTGTGACCGAGTATCGTTACGACGCCCGACAGAGGCTGTTGGAGGCCGGAGAAACGGCTTATGATTACGATGATGCTGGTCGGCTGACGGCCATATCGGGAACGGGGGCGGAGCGCAGGATGGAACTCGAGTACGGCGTCGCCGATCGCGTGGTATACGCAGCGGTTCTCGGCAACCCCGCGGACCCCGCGGACCGACCCATGCACGTTCACTATCGCTATGACGCCCTCGGTCGCCGTGTGGAGCGGCGTGTAGAGGCAGAAGAGGGAGCGACAGTCTCGAGCGCCGAGCGGGGCGCGCCGGCGCGACGGTACATCCACGCGGGATTCGACGCGCTGCCGCTTGCTTCGGTTGCCATCGAGACCGGCAGCCGGTCGCAGCTCGAAGCCTCAGGTGAGTCGGAAACAGGGGCTGTGAACGGAGGGCGTTTTCGTTACCTCGGTGACCGGTATCGACGGGATATCGAGACGGTCGGGCTGCGTCGTGTGCACTTGACTGTGGGAGACCGGCTGTTGGCGGAGCACGAGCCCGCAGACGGCGACGTACACTACGCCGCAGTGGATGTACGAGGCTCGGTAACCGCCTATTTGGACGGCGGCGAGGGAAAGGGCGAGCGGCCGGTATATGATGTCTTTGGAAGCTCGTCCGACGAGCGTGCAGCCTTCGCGGGAAACAGACTTGATCCGGTGACCGGTTTCTACGATTTCGGCTATCGGGATTACGATCCGGCCGTCGGACGCTTCACGACCCCGGACCCGCTCAAGGACGGGGCGAACTGGTACGCATTCGTGGACGGGGATCCCGTCAATCGCGTGGACCCCGATGGGCTGTACATCACCGTGGGCCCGGGGGTGGGCTACAATGAGCGAACGGATCGGTACCAAACCAGTGACGCACGGGCACTCAAGGAGAAATCCCGTATCGAGATCGTGCGCAACGGCGAGACGGACGAGTTCTACGACGACCGCATGCAGCTCAAGGTGGACGGCATCGTCTTCTCCGATACCGCCGTCCAGAGCGAGGCCGACGCCGCCGGCCACGAGGACGCGACTCTTCCGGAGGGCACCTACGTCGGGCATCTACTCGATCATTCCGGCAGTTATGACGACCCGGTGCTTCTCGAGAACGAACGGCTCGGGGTTCGAGCGGGGCAGGGCAATCTCATACATCCGAATGAGTTCACCAATCCGTCGCGGATCGC
>JBKHEN010000098.1:0-10036 GCA_046540795.1 Spirochaetaceae bacterium
CCGCACGCCGCAACCGTTGCCGGCGGCCGGCGGCGGCGCAACCGTTGCCGCCGCGCAGCGGCGGGGTGCCTGCGCTATGAGCGCCCGGCAAGAAGCCCGCAGGCGGCGTCGATGTCGGCGCCCCGGGGGGTGCGCTCGGTGGCACGGACGCCGGCAGCCTCGAGGGCGCTCTTGAACGCGTCGATGCGCTCGCGCTTCGGCGGGGAAAAACCGCCGGCGGTGGTGCCGGCGGCATTGACGGGGATCAGGTTCACCCGCGCGCCGAGGCGCGCGGCCAGCCGGGCCACGGCCTTGGCGTGCGCCTTGGTATCGTTCTTTCCGCCGATGAGCGCGTACTCGAACGACACCCGGCGGCGCCCGCTCCAGTCGAAGCGGCGCAGGGTCTCCACGGTCTCCTCGATGGGATGCCGGCGCTCCGCGGGGATGAGCTCTGCCCGTTCAGCGGGAAAGGGGGAGTGCAGGCTTACCGCGACGTGCACGTCGCTCTCGGCAAGGAGACGCTCGAGGCGCCCTGCAATGCCGATGGTGGAGACGGTAATCCGGCGGGGGCTCACGCCGTAGCCGCGGGAGTCGGTGAGTACGGCAAGACTCTCGAGGACCGCTTCGAGGTTGTCGAGGGGCTCGCCCATGCCCATGTAGACGATGTTGGTTATTTCCCGACGCTCCGGCAGGCACTCATACTGGGTGAGGATCTCACCGGAGCCGAGGTTACCGTGGAAGCCGAGGCGGCCTGTGGCACAGATGGGGCAGCCTCGCGCACACCCGAGCTGCGTGGACAGGCACAGCGTCATGCGGTCGGCGGCCGGAATGACGGTGGTCTCGACGATGTCGAGCCGGGCCCCGTTTCCTGCCGGTACCGCAGGGAAGGCGTACTTCACCGTTCCGTCGGCCGACTGCCGTCGCCGCAGCGGTTCGGCGTGCCGCAGAGCATACCGCTGTTCAAGGAGTGCGCGGTCCGCCTTGGACAGGCTCGTCATCTCCTCGAAGCTGCGTGCGTGTCGGCGGTACAGCCATTCCGCAAGCTGGCGTCCGCGAAAGCGCGGCATGCCGAGCGCGGAAGCGAGGCTTTCCAGGTTGTCCGGACTGCGGCCGAACAGGTTGCGGTCGGTATCGTCGTGCACTACATGAGCAAGCTACGAAGCTTCCGGGGGCCTGTCAACGTCGTCCCGTCGATCTCACAATTGAATCGCGGAGGCAGGTGCGGTAGGATGCAGCGGCGAGGGTATCATGAAGGAAAAAACGAAAGCCGTGCTCGACATCTTTGAGAAGATATCGAGCATTCCGCGGCAGTCGAAGAATGAGCAGGAGATTCGCCGATGGCTCTTAGGCTGGGCGGAGGAGCGTGGTTATCCCCACCGGACGGACGGCGCGGGAAACCTCATCGTCGAGGTACCGGCTTCTCCGGGCCGAGAGTCGGCGTCGACAGTGGTGCTGCAGGGTCATATGGACATGGTTTGTGAGAAGCGGCCCGGCGTGGAGCATGATTTCTCCCGGGACCCGGTGCCGTTGGTCTATGAGGGTGATTGGCTCCATGCCGAGGGGACGACCCTGGGCGCGGACAACGGAATCGGGATAGCTCTGGCCATGCATCTTGCGGAGGATCCGGAGGTTACACATCCCCCGTTGGAGCTTCTGTTTACCGTGGATGAGGAGACCGGCCTCACCGGGGCCCTGGGCCTCGGGGAGAACGTCTTACGCGGGCGTATGCTGCTCAACCTGGACTCCGAAGAGGACGGTAAGCTCACCGTCGGATGCGCCGGCGGCCGAAACAGTGTCATCGAGCTCCCGGTCGCGCGGGAGGCGTCGTCGGCGCTTCGTACGCTCGAGATCACGGTGGGTGGTCTCTCCGGGGGACATTCCGGCGTGGACATCCGTCGGAACCTGGGCAACGCGAACATTATCCTTGCCCGGGCCCTAGAGGCGGCCTCCGCCGCGGGACCGGTGCGCCTTGAGGCGCAGAGCGGCGGTTCCGCGCACAACGCCATACCGCGGGATGCGCAGGCAACGATTGCTGTACCCGAAGACGCCGTGGAGGCGATCCGCGGGCGGCTCGCGGAGTTCGAGCAAACGGTGCAGGTGGAACAACGACATGAGGACCCGCATCTGTACCTGGCGGTTGAGACGGTGCAGCCCTCTGAGACGAGCGGTGTGGCGCAACCGCTGACCGAGGAGGCGAGCCGCCGGGTGGTCGATCTGCTCCTGACTCTGCCGCACGGGGTGTTTCGCATGTCCGACGAGATCGACGGACTGGTGGAGACCTCGGCAAATCTTGCCACCGTTTCCCTGGAGCAGGAGCAGCTGCGCGTGCTCGTGAGTGAGCGCAGCTCCGTTCCTTCACAGCTCGATGCGGAGAGCGCAAAGATCAACGCCGCGGTGCGCCTTGCCGAGGGGACCGTCCGCTATGAGAACGAATACCCCTCGTGGACACCCAATCTCGAGTCGCCGCTCCTTGCCCGCACGCGGGAGGTGTATGCTCGTGTGACCGGAGAGGAGCCACGGGTGGAGGCGATCCACGCGGGGCTCGAGGCCGGCGTAATCGGGGCCAAGCACGAGGGCATGGAAATGATCTCCGTGGGTCCCACCGTCGAGGGGGCGCATTCGCCGGACGAACGCCTACACGTCCCGAGCGTCGGGCGGGTGAGAGATGTCCTCGCGGAGTTACTGCGTTCGCTCGGATAGCCCTGCGGTGGCCGTAGTAGCCGTAGTAGCCGTAGTAGGACAGTGCGCTCTCGATCGTTAGCCCGAGTGGGTTATTCAAGCGGTGAGCGGGTGCGGGTATTTTTGAACACATGGGGCATTCCGAAAGCGACGGCACCGGGCGCACCAGTTCCCGTACCCGTCCCCGACCCCGGATCCCTGAGCAGTTGACGTTCTCGGCGGATCATCTAAAGCTGCCGGCGGAACTGCGGGTGCCGGAGCGTTCCGAGGCCATTGCGGTGCTTGTGAGTGAGAGCGTTGATGAAGGGCGAAATGTCGTCACTCCGCAGTTGGTCGACCGCCTGCACGCTGCAGGGATCGCCTCGCTCGCCGTGAAGCTACTGAGCGAGTCCGAGGAGCGAACCCGGGCGGCACGATTCGACATCGAGCGGATCGCCGTCCGGCTTCTCGAGGTGACCAGACGGGTCTGGGAGTTGCCGCGGACTCGTGGTCTGCGTATCGGTTATGTAGGATCCGAAATAGGAGCTGCAGCGGCCATTCGGGCGGTGGCGGCCCTGACAGCCGAAGGGGCGGAGCATCTGATCCGCTGCGTGGTTTCGCGTGAGGGAAGACTGGACCTTGTGAGTGACCATCTGGCCGCGGTGTCGGTGCCGACGCTGCTGATTACAGGGGTCTACGGAGACCGGGGGCGGCGGCGCGGCGAGAAGGTGCGAGCGCGGTTTGCCGGTCCCAGTGCTCTCGAGACCCTCGGCGAAGAAGATGCGGCTTCGGGGAGCCCGGACCGGAGCCGAGACGTAGCGCAGCGCGTAGCCGACCTGACGGTCTCCTGGTTTCGGCGATGGGTATGAGCGGTCAATCCGCGGCGGGGATTCCGACCCGGTACATGGGATCCCTCGGCGAGGCTCGTGAAGCTATTGAACTGTTTAGAGTTGTTGAATATAGTCGGAGTCGGAGGCCGTAGATGGCAAAACGCGTACTGGTTGTCGATGATTCCTCTGCAATTCGGCGCTCGGTGTCGTTCATTCTCGACCAAGCGGGGTACGAAGTGGTTCAGGCCGAGGATGGCGATGTGGCACTGGAGAAGCTGGACTCCGGTCCGTATGATCTCTTCGTTACCGACGTGAACATGCCCAACCTCGACGGTATCGAGCTGACGAAGCGGTTGCGCGACCACCAGGACTATAAGTTCACCCCCATCATCGTTCTTACCACCGAGTCGCAGAGCTCGAAGATGGACGAGGGCAAGGCTGCAGGGGCCACGGGGTGGATCGTGAAGCCCTTCGACCAGGAGAAGCTGCTCGGCGTCGTGAAGAAGCTCATCGGCTGAGTCGGGCCCGCACCGGTGCCGGGATGCACCGGACCCCACGGCCCGCACCGGTGCCGGGATGCACCACGCGGGTGGCTCCCGTGCACGAGAATAGTATCATTTGGTAACATACTGAGTCATTTCGCCCGATACTTGGTCATTATTACCCATTTGCGCGGTCGTCGGCACCGGAGGTGTGCCGCCGTGTCCCGCGGTGTCCCGCGGGCGGAGCCCCCGTCTGCGATTTTTCCGGATCAGCCGCCCGCCCGGCAACCGCCGCCGGTACAGGCCCCGACGCGTCCCGGTGCACGGATATCGGTTATCTCCCTTTGAAACATAAAGTTACAGGAAACCATCGGTCGACCTGTCGCGGAGCCTTTTTCCCGCATCATCGAGCCGGACACACCGCGAGACTGGCACGATAATTGCAATATAGTTCATGCATAGACGATGTTTCGTAGGAGGAAAGAGATGAGATATGTGGTACGTAGCCGGCGGGACGGAAACCGCGGTGTAGACACCGATTTCGATCGGGTGCTCAAGGACGTTTTCGGCAATACGGCGGGATGGAGCACCGCTAGGCCTGCGGTAGACGTCATAGAAGAGGAGGAGCGCTACCTGCTGGAGGCCGAGCTTCCCGGCATGACCGAAAAGGACGTAGATGTTCGTGTGGAGGACAATCTGCTTACGATCACGGCGCGCCGGACGGAGTCAACCGATGAAGGGACCGCGACGGAGGGAGCTTCCGAAGAGAACCGCCGGTACCTCATGCGGGAGCGCGGGAATCCGGAATATCGGCGCAGTTTCGTATTGCCCAAGGACGCCGATCGCTCCAACATCGAGGCACGGTTCACCAACGGGATTCTATCCCTGGAGGTAAAGAAGCTGCCGGAGGCGAAGCCTCGGCAGATCAACATACAAAGCGGTGAGTAACGACTCATCGCCCTGGAATGGGTGTGAGGCCCGATCACATGCGTGTGGTCGGGCCGTTTTGTTTTTTGGCCTCCCGTCCGATATACTGAGATAGGATAGTGGCATAGCATTTCAGGGGGCGGCGTGCTTGGCGAACTCATTTTTGCGATGATTCTCACTCTGGAATTGGTGCCGCAAGAGGACGCGGCCTTTTCCATGGATCTCCTCGAGGAGTCGGAGCTTGTGCAGGAGTATACGGTGGAGCGAGAGGACGGGGTGGCGCGGTTTCGGGATGCCGACGGTGAGGTAGGGCTCACCGTGGAACGCGCTCTGACCTCGGCGCACGTATACACGGCGTTCCCGGCGGATGAGGCACCGCGGGTTGTCGACGTGGGAGAAGCCCTCGAGGAGTTGTCGTCGTTCGAAACCGGGCGGCAACAACGAATCACCGCGGCTCCTTCGGACGACGACGGAGAACTCGACTGGACGCTTGCGATACGGGAGGGGCAATTCTATTTGGGGATCCCCTCGCTGGAGACCGTGCTCGTGGTCCATGAAGAAATCGGATCGTGAAAACACGCGGAGCTGCAATGGCGGGAGAAGATCAGCTACTGGAGTCGAAGCGGGTGGCCGTGCTGTGCGCGGACTCGGAGATCAATCGGCTCATCGACGATGCCTGTGCGGAGTTCGACTACTATTTTGAGCCCGAGTATCTCAACGAGCCCGCGGAGAGCATCGAGTACCTCAATTATGAGTTCCCGGACCTCACCGTGGTCAATTGCACGGATCCGCGGCTGGATTCGAACCGTGTTCTCGGTGCGGTACGGCGTGATCCGTGGTTGCATCAGGGCTCGATCGTGCTGGTCTACGATCCGGAGCTGGTCGGCATCCGGACGGAGACGCTGCGGGAGCTCAACCTTCTCGCGGTGATGATGCGCTCGCGGGTGGGAGCCAACTTCCCACGGTTGCTACGCATCCTCAAGGCAAACGAGCACATCTTCTATCAGCGGGACATACATACGTTGCTCGACGCGAACGTCTCCGGAACCTTCGTGCTCGAAAACGACCCCTTCGACCTCACCACCTACTCCAATCTCCTCTCGAACTTTCTGTTCAACGCGCGGCTGGTGGATCACGAACAGAGAGAACGCTTCCACGTGGCGCTCATGGAGCTTCTGATGAACGCGGTAGAGCACGGCAACTGCCGCATTACCTATGAGGAGAAATCCGCCTACATGGCCGAAGGAGGGGATCCCCTCGATCTCATCCGCACCCGCAATGCCGACCCCGAGATTTCCCGAAAGAAGGTGTATCTCACTTACCGGATCCACCCGGAATCCTCGGAGTTCAGCGTGCGTGACGAAGGTGAGGGGTTCGACTGGCGGAGTTACAGTACCCTGATCGGGGAGGACGGCATCGAGGAGGCGCACGGACGCGGTATTCTCATGGCCTCGCATTATCTGTCGGATCTCACGTATAACGACAAAGGCAACGAAGCCCGTTTCCACCTTCAACACCAGGCGGATGAAGAGTTCAGCGTGCCGGAGGTGTTCAACGACGCCGAAGAGCTCAGCTTCGAGGCGGGTGACATCGTCTTTTCCCAGGGGGACCGATCCAGCCACCTCTACTATATCGCCTCGGGCAGTTTCGATATTCTTGTGGGCGGAGATCTCATCACTCGGCTCACGCCGGCGGACGTGTTTCTCGGCGAGATGTCGTTCCTGCTGAACAATCGTCGCTCGGCGACGGTCCGGGCCGCACAGCCGGGTACTCTTGTGCGGATCAGCAAGCGACGCTTCGTCAACGCCATTAAGGAGCGCCCGCAGTACGGCCTGTTTCTTGCCCGGTTGCTCTCACGGCGGCTGTTCCGGCTGCATCACCTCACCGGCTAGCGGCGGAAGGTCTGCACGGCAATTGCGATGAGAAAGCCCACGGTGATGAGCCCGGCGATGCCGTAGCCGATGAGGCCGAACACCGAGACACCGCCTACGAACGGCGGTACCCCTGTCTGGATGACGAGCGAGGAGCTTACCAAGAGCGCCGCAACCAGCAGGCCGAATACCAGACGATAGCTTATGGCGTCCAGAGTACGCCGAAGCGGCTCGAGCCCGGAGACCCGGAAGCCGAACTTCAGCTTTCCTCCTCGTGCCTGCTTGAGCACGTCTCGGGCGTCCATGGGGAAGTCTTTGAGAAAATCACCGAAGTCCTGACCGAGCTCCTGCGCCTCTTGCCACAATCGTCGGGGCTGGTATCGACGGGCGACGAGCCTCCGTGCAAACGGCGCATATACCTCCATAAAATCGAACTGCGGCGAGAGGTTGACCCCGATTCCCTCGACGGCGAGGAGCGTCTTGGAGATGAGCATGAGATTGCTCGGAATCCGTAGGCCGTGACGCACCACGAGCCGGATGAGCTCGGAGAGAAACTGGTTGATGTCGATTTCCCCGAAGGCGATGTCGGCGTAGTGGTCGATGAGGTTGTAGATGTCGTCCTCGAGGGACTCCGCGGATACGTGTTCCGCGCCGGCACCGGTAAGCCGCAGGATACCGTCCGTGACGCGAGCGGGGTCCCGGTAGACGGTGCCGACCATTGTTTCGATGAGATGTTCCCGCTGCTTCGGCCGAACGCGACCCATGATACCGTAGTCGAGCAGGCAAATGGTGTCGGAGCCCATGATGAGGATGTTGCCCGGGTGCGGGTCGGCGTGGAAGTACCCGTTCATGTAGATCTGTTCGAGAATGAGGGTGGCCGCCTTCCGAGCGATGTGGGCCTTGTCGAATCGCCCGCTGCGGTCCGCCTGTACTTCCGACAGCCGGGCGCCGTGGATGTATTCCATGGTAATGACCCTCGGGCTGCAGAGCTCGCGGTACGTGCGGGGGACGTAGAGATTGGTGCCGTCATGATAGAGCTCCCGGAATCGGTCGGTATTCTCCCGCTCGGTGGTGAAGTTGAGCTCCCGGTTGATGGTGCCATGAAACTCCTCGACGAGCTCGACGGGGCTGAACAGGCGGGCCCGGGGTATGTAGCGCTCGGCAAGTTGTGCGATGGCCGATATGATCTCGATATCGGACTCGATGACCGCGCGAATGTCCGGCCGTTGTACCTTAACGGCCACCGGGGTGTGGTCGCGGAGACGCGCCTCGTGGACCTGCGCAATCGAGGCGCTGGCCCGTGGAGTGTCGGTGAACTCACTGAAGACCTCGGCGACCGGCGCGCCGAGATCGTCCTCGAGGATGCGTTTTGCATCGGCTGCGGGAAACGGGGGAACATCGTCCTGCAAATGGGTCAGTTCCTGCACCAGCTCCCGGGGAAGGAGATCGGTGCGATTGCTCACGATTTGGCCGAGCTTTATGAACGTGGGGCCCAAATCTTCCAGGGCCCGGCGAATGCTGCGCCAGCGTTCCTCCTCGGTCTGCGGACGCTGACCCCGCCAGTTGGGCAAATGGCGGACGAAGGGGAACGCCCGTTCGAGCCCGAGAAGCTCGAGCCAGTCCCACAGCCCATGGCGGACGAAGGCGCCGACGATTTCCCGCATCCGCTTTGGGTGGCGAATAGCCTGTCCGAACAGCCTACGGCGTCTCACAAGTCAGGCGTCAACACATCGGCGACGGAGATGTCCCCGTCTTCTCCGAGGCGTTCCCATGCCTCGATTTCGGCATCGAGCACCGCGACGGATGCCGTTTTCATGGTGACTTCACGACCGAGGAGCTGGTGGAGGAGATCCTCGATGGCCGGATTGTGTCCGACGATCATAAGAATGTCGTGAGCGTCGTCCTGTTCCCGGAGAACCGCGAGGTAATCCGCGGCGTCGGCACCGTAGAGCTCTTCCCGCTCCCGAATGTCTACCTCGAACCCCGCTTCCTCGCACGTTATTTCGGCGGTTTGCACCGCGCGTACGGCGTCGGAGCAGACGATGAGATCCGGGAGCAGTTGCTTCTTCATCAGTTGTCGACCCATGCTGCGTGCCTGTCGCTCGCCCTCATCGGTGAGCTCGCGCACAAAGTCCGCCATGTTCTCTCCGGTCTTCTCCGTTTTTGCGTGGCGGTATACCAGGACTCGTTTCATCGGCATGTCTCTCCGGGGCAAGTATAGCCTCCAAGACCGCACTCTTACCAGGGGGGTGCCGCGGGAGCTTACTCCGACGGTAGGGCGAATTGCCGCACCGCACGAGCGGTTTGCTCGAGCCAGCCGCGGCGCGTTCGCCGGGATGCGCGACGCACATCGGGGAACAGGGTGACCTCGCCGGGTCCGATTCCGCAGAAGCCGAAAACCGTGTCGCGCCAGATGTGCTCAATCGGCATCGGCCGGGCGCCCGCGGGCTCATCGCTCGTTGTGAACACCAGCCCGCGCAGCCCGGTCAAAAGGGGCACGGGACGTTTCTCATCGAACTCCCCGCCCTGAAAATCATACCCTACACCCGGGCGGAGCACCCGGTCGAGCCACCCTTTCAGGATGGCCGGCGGCTGTCCCCACCAGTCCGGATGTACGACGACGAGGAGGGCCGTACGCTTGATCTCGGTGATATGACGCTGCACGGTTTCGTCGAAGCTGAACTTGCGAAGCATCTCGTCTTTCGGCAGGACGGGGTCAAAGCCCTCGGCGTAGAGGTCGTGAAGGGTTGCTTCGACGCCGGCATGGCGTGCCGCCTCGGCGGCGCGGGCGGCAATTGCGTGATTCAAGCTGCGCTCGTTCGGATGAGCGAGAAGGATGACAACGCCGCTTCGATTTGGTATTTCGCTCATTTCTTGGTACTTTAGCGGTGAGACGGCCGGGCTGTCCATTTACCGAGCCGTCTTGATTCACGAATTATTCTTGAGTATACTACTCAAGTACATGGGAGGCGTCATGGCGTCCAAGGGCGAAGTCCTCGAGGCTCTGAAGAAGGTCATCGACCCGGAAATCGGGTTGAACATCGTCGATCTCGGGCTCGTATATCAGGTGGAGGTCCAGGACGAGAAGGCGGAGGTGGAGTTCACGCTTACCTCGCCGGGGTGTCCGCTCGGAGGGATGATCACCAATGACATCCAGCACGTGGTACGTGAGGAAACCGGCATCCAAGACGTAGAGCCGAAGCTCGTATGGGATCCCCCCTGGTCGGTGGAGTTTATGAGCGAAGAGGCAAAACTGCACCTCGGCCTCCCGATCTGAGCATACGGCCGG
>JBKHEN010000099.1:0-9922 GCA_046540795.1 Spirochaetaceae bacterium
TCGGCCTCGTCGTGGTGATGTCCACCGCGGCCGGCATGATCTACGGCGGGCTGGTGGGGTAGGCGAGCGAATCCGGGCGGATCCTTCGTTCGCCCGGAAGCTCGTTTGTTTCGGATAAGACGGGTAACAGTTTTTTGTAGTCTTCGTTCAGCATCGTGGCTCTTACTCAGTGAGCTCGCCTCAAGAGTCAGGGGCCAGACAAGGCTTATGCGGTACGCAGGCGTCCCGGGGACTATGTCGGCGCTGGGCGTATCCGGCACATGACGCATACGCGTCTTCGACTTGTCCATGCGTTGATCCTAATAATTCCGGCGAGCCATAGGTTGTTATGTTTTCGTGTCGAGCGTCGATCGGGCGCATTATGCGGTCGGTGGTGGTAGGCTGCCATGCCGGATGGGGGCGCATCTCGCTTCAGCTAGGCCCGGAGGACGTGGTCGTGATGGAGGCTTCCAGCGGCAGTTTCTACTGGGCCGACCGCGTTGAGCTACCGGGGCGACCTGTTTCGTGCAGGACCCGATGCGGTTTCGCATCATCATTCAGGCGATGCTCACCGAGGATGGGGTGACCGTCAGTTCAGCCGAGCGATCCCGATTGTTCAAAGGTGAAGAGTTCGTCTGTGAAATCCTCGCCGATCACCCTATCAGACGATGAAGGCCACACGGGGGGGCGCGACTACGAGGAGCTCAAAGCCGGACGAGGAAGTCGTCGGGCGCGCATCGCAATGATCCGACGGCTGTGCGGCATCATGTGCCGAATGCTCCTGCAGGGCGAGCAATTCCATTGGTTGAAGGAGGATCTGTACCGACAAAAGCGCAGCGAGCATCGCGGCTCGCGGGGTATTGACGGCGCCGTCGGCCGCTTCGTGTGAAGTATCAACGAGCCTGTTGCAAGAGATTGCATAACCTACGGTACTACAGACACTTATGCGTGCTTTTATCTCACACGCGAACGCTCCCGGACTCTCCGTAGTTCACGGCCGTTTCAGCGCAACGAGATAGCGAGCAGCGCCGCAACAAGCTTCTCGATACTTTAGGGAGGGTGATAGAGGAGCCGACAAACGGGTCAGCCTGGTACACCTTCGCCGGAGGTCGGGCCCAGGCGCGTTTACGCGCGTCGATGTCGTGACCCCGAATCCCGAGTTCGCCGGACGGACCGTGCTCCGCAAAAAAAGGCGCGCCGGTCTCCGGGTGCCAGGCCGGCCCTTGGGGATTGCGGTAACCGTAGGACCAGATCGGCGATCCGGGAAAAGGATTGTCCTCGGGCATGGCGCCGTCCGGCGTCACCCGAAGGATGCTTCCGGCGAGCACGTCGCAGTCCTGAGCGTGTTCGGTGCGAAAGTTTCCCCCGCGGTGGCGTAGAGCATGCCGTTGGGGCCGAAGCCGAGCCGTTCGCCGTCGTGAAAACGAGAGCCCGGGATCTCGTCGACGATGACGTGGTCGGCCTCAGCGTGGTCGTCTCTGTCGCGGAACCGCTGCACGCGATTGTAGAGGCTCCCGCCCCGGCGGTTGCATGCTCAGGCAGTACTCGGGCAAAAGAAGACGGCCGAAGGGTGACGTCACCCCATGCGTGATACGCCCTCTCGAATTTGTCTTTCAGATATACCTGTCTACGGAAGTCATTATACATCACAAACTCGACCGCCTCGGAGTTCCCCGCCGATGTGGGAGACGTACGCCGGTTCTCGAGTCTCCGGCGAACGATCCGACGGCCGCGAACCTATGACTCCCGCCAGTCGATGCACACGCCGAGATGCTTCTCGGGGTGATCCCGGAGTCCTTCGTATGCGGTCTGTACATCCGGCGGCGCGATCACCTCCCGGACGAACGGCCTGGTGCGGATCATCCCGGACGAGACGGCTTCGGCAAGCCCGCTGAGCGCCTGTTGCTGTGACCCGGCGGACAGCCACCCTCGAAAGCCGTGGACGGCGGCGGAGTCATCATCCGCCCCGCGTCCGGGGAGGAGGCTCTCGTGGCTGCCGATGAGCGCGACGAGCTTCCGGTGAATGTGCTTGTAGACGTTGAGCTCCACGGTACCGCGGGTCGAGCCGAGCAGAACGACCTGGCCTCCCCGGGCGACCCGCTCGAGAGCCTCTCCCACGACCGCCGGTGCTCCGGTGGCCTCGATCACGGTATCGGGTCCGGCCCCCTCCGTCGCCTCGTCGATCCAGCGGGGAACGTCCTCCGGCTGCAGGACGTCGGATATGCCGCACTCCCGCGCTATGGCGAGACGTTCCGGTGAAAGGTCGGCAACCGCTCGCCTCTTGACACCGGGGACGTAGCCGAACAGTTGCGCGCAGAGGTTTCCGACGATTCCAGCGCCGTAGATGAGGACGTGCCGGCTTTCCCGCGCGCGAGCGATAACAGCGGTGAGGGCGATCTGGGCAAATCTCAGCGGGAGATAGGACAACCCCTCGTCGCCCTGCGGGGTGCTCGACGGCACGGTCGTCCATACCATCGCGTCCGGCTCGAGGACGCCGTACCGTGCGTGTGCACCGTAGTACAGTACGCGCGTACCCTCCTCAGGCCCCGAAACCGAACGACGATCGACGACCTCGCCGATGGCGGCATAACCGGGCTCGACGGGGTAGCGCGCCCAGCTGATTTCCGGATCGGAAAACCCGATGTGGGAGCCGGTGAAGAGGGCGAGCTCGGTGCCCGGGCTGATCATCGTATGGGTGTTTCGCACAAGGCATTCTCCGGGCTGGAGCTCCGGTATCGAACGATTCTCGAACGACGCTTTTCCGGCTGAGGGGAAGATAAGAGACAATTGATCCATGCAGACCTCGCTTATACCACTGTACGGCAGGGAATTTGCTCCCGTCAACGGGACCGGCGGTCAAAACGGTATAAAATTATTCGTTGACAGCGCGAGTGTCCGGTGATAGCGTGAATAGAACGATCGAACATAAGTGTTCGATCGATACCAATGATGTGCGGAGCATTCAAGGAGGTTGCGCATGCGAAATCTCACAGTGATGATGGTGGTGGCGGCGGTGCTGTTGATACCGACGGTCGCCATGGCAAGCGGTCAGGCGGAGGGAGAGGAGGCCGAGACGACGATCAGCTTCGTGTGGTTCACCGATGGCCCCGATAAGGCGGCCATCGAGGGCCTCGTGGCCGACTATGAGGAAGAGAATCCGAACGTGAATATCGATTTCTCGATCGTGCCGTACGGAGAGCTCAACCAGCTTTTGCAGACCCAGGCATCGGCGGGCGAGGCACCCGATCTGGCGCGCGTCACCGAGCCGTACCGCTTCTTTGAGTTCGGTCTCGATCTCCGCCCTTACGTATCCGACGGTTTCGCGGATGAGTTCCTCGACGATCCGATGGGGCTTATCACCGGTCCGGACGGGGAAGTCTACGGGTTTCCCCATGACATGACGATGAACGGGCCCTTCATCAATGTTTCGCTCTTCGAGGAAGCAGGAGTGGAGATCCCCGAAGGTGACGTTCCGTGGGAAACCTGGTTCGAGCTGGCGCACGAGGTGCAACAGGAAACCGGTGTCCCCTACGCGGTTGCAGCTGATCGCAGCGGACATCGCCTTGACGGCATCATTCAGTCCTACGGCGGAAGCCTTTTCACCGAAGACGGATCGGAGTTGAATCTCGATGCGCCCGAGACGCAGGAGGCGCTTCGAACGTTTATCGAGCTGCACGAACGCGGCGTCATGCCGCTTGATATCTGGGCCGGTGGCAGCGGCTACGTCGGCGCCAATCAGCAGTTCGTGAACGGGCAGCTCGTGATGTATATCAGCGGGAACTGGCAGGTTGCGCAGTTCGATGAGACCATTGAAGACTCCTTCGAATGGAGGGCCATACCCAACGGCGTGAACGAGCGGAGCGGCGGCATGCCGGGCGGCAAGTACGTCATGGCGTTCGAGGGCACCGAGCATCCCGAGGAGGTCGCGGATGTGCTGGAGTATCTCGCCAGCCGCGAAAGCGTGGAGCAATACGTCTCTGAGGCGATGTTCCTTCCTGCCCGCGAAGACCTGCTCGACGAAGGCGTCGACTATCCCGTTCGAAGCGATGACATGAACACGTTTCTCGAGGGGCTGGGTAGACTGCCGTCCTCGGCGTACACGGATAACTATCACCAGAGCTTCGGCCCCGTCGCAAACGTGGTCCGGGACCGCATAACTCAGGCGATCACCGAAGAGATCAGCGTTGATGAGGCGATGCGGTCGATGCAGCGGGAAGCCGAAGACGTGATGGAGTAGTCGAATCCTGCGGGAGTATTCAACTGTCAGGGAGGCGGGGCGCCGTCTCGGCGTCCCGCCCTCTCCAACACGGGCCGCGGAGGTAATCGAGTGAAGGCAGGACGTAAAAAAAGGACGCCGATCGCGCCATATGTGTTTCTTCTCCCTAACCTGGTGATCTTCATTGTCTTCATCGTCATTCCGGCGTTTTCCAACTTCTATCTGAGCCTGTTCCGCGCGTCGCCGTTTCGCGAGCCGGAGTTCGTAGGGCTTGGGAACTTCATCCATATCCTGACCGTGGACGATCTGTTCCCGCGTGCCCTGCGCAATCTCGCCACGTTCGTAGTGGCCGACGTCGGGCTCATCGTCGTGCTCGCCGTTCTCCTCGGTGTGCTTCTGAACCAGGGCGTTCGCGGCAAGGGCTTCTTTCGCAGCGCGTTCTTCTTCCCGGTGCTCCTCTCGCCCGTGGTTGTCGCGCTGGTGTGGCAGTGGATTCTGCACAATCAGTTCGGTGTGCTGAATGCAGTGCTTGCCGCCCTCGGCGGGGAGGCACGCCCATGGCTGCTCCGTCCCAACCTCGCCCGTACATGGGCGGTACTGGTCCACGTGTGGGCCACGGTCGGGTTCTTCACGCTGATCATCCTCGCCGGTCTGCAATCCATCCCTGGAAGCCTCTACGAGGCGGCGCGGGTGGACGGCTCATCCCGCTTTCAGGATTTCCGGTTCATCACCCTGCCCATGCTTTCCTCCTCCATCGCGACGGTGACGATTCTGGCGATGATTCGGGCCTTCGAGATCTTCGATCACGTCTACATTCTCACCGGCGGAGGGCCCGGCACTTCGACGATGATGGTCGTCCAGTACGTCTATCGCGCCGCCTTCGAGCTCGATCAGTTCGGCCGTGCCGCCGCGGCGTCTCTCGTGCTGTTCGTCATCATCCTGAGCCTCACCATCGCGCAGTACATCCTCGGTCGTCGCAGGGAGGCGATCTGACGATGGCACGCAACGAATCGCCCGCCTGGACCGCGCTCGTCTACATCCTTCTCATCGTCGGATCGGCGGTGATGTTCACTCCGGTGTTGTGGATCATCCTCTCCTCCTTTAAGGGGCTCTCGGAGATCTATCGGTCGCCACCGACGTTCCTGCCGCAGGAATGGGTCTTCACCAACTACGGGGAGGCTATCGTAGAGTTTCCCTTCCTGCGGTATCTGTGGAACAGCGTTTTCGTGACGGCAAGCGCCACGCTGCTGACCCTGGTTATCAACTCGATGGCGGCGTTTGCGCTGAGTAAGTATCAGTTTCCCGGCCGTAACGTCATCTTTCTGCTCATGCTCGCGACGCTGATGGTTCCGATTCGGGTCATCATGTTGCCGGTATACCTCATGATTGCGCGCCTCGGTATGGCAAACACACTGTGGGGCATTATCATACCGCCGTCGGCCACGCCCACCGGCGTATTCATCCTGCGACAGTACATGCTGACCATCTCGGACGAGCTCATCGACGCAGCCGAGATCGACGGAGCGGGGCATTTTCACATCTACGCCCGCATTATGTTGCCCCTCTCTGCGCCGGCGCTGGCGGTGCTGACGGTCTTCTCAGTGATGTGGCGGTGGAACGATTTCCTCTGGCCGCTCATCGTCATCAGCAAGGAGCGCCTGTTCACGCTGCAGCTTGCGCTCGCACGGTTTCGCGGCGAGCTCGTCACCGACTGGAACTATGTCCTCTCGATGACCGTCCTGAGCATCATTCCGATCGTTGTCGTGTTTGCCTTCATGCAGCGCTATCTCGTGCGGGGCATAGCATCCACCGGGTTGAAGGGATAACGCGCAATGGCCCAATACGATACGCCCGGGCTGGGAGCAAACGGCCTCATCCATGCATGGACGGCCGCCGGGCCGACTGCAACACCTCTGAGGAATCTCGACCGTGTACTCGATGCCGAGGGATGGGCCTACAGACCGTATGGGCGAGCGTTTCTCTCTAACGTCGTGCAGTCTCTGGATCACAAGAGGCGGCTCTACTCCCGGCTTCCCGCGCTTCTTCCGGGGGAGCCCGCGACGGTAGAGTCGGCGGACCGGCCCCGCGACGGATGGTACCCCGTTTCGGCCGACGAGCAGGGGGTGGTGGACTTCGGTCTGTTTGCGTTCGAGCCGCTGCTGCTTCGCGCCTGGCTCTCCACCGAGCTCGAGGTGGACCGCGAGGCAACGCTGACGCTGCGCATACCGGCGGTCGGTCCGACGGCGCTGCACGTGGGCGGCGGGCTCGTCGGGGTGGACCTGCGCTTCGGCTACGTGGAGCCGTTTTCGATTGATCACCGGATTCGTCTCGCAGCGGGGCGGCACCGCATCACCCTCTGTGGCGACATGGTGGTGTGGCGGGAGGCGCGGCTGACTCTTGGGGCGCGGCTGATCGGTGTCGCCACCGACGACGGCGGGGAGGTCCGCATTACCACGGTCGCAGGCGCTGATACCGACGGGGGTGCTTCGACCGAGCCGGCCGGGTACGGGCGGGCGATGTACGAGCGGGTGATCGCATCGCTTGCGCCCGAAGACCGACGGATTCTTGCCACGCCGGGCGCCATCATCGGGGCTCACGATACCGAGGGAGCAACCGACTTCCGCACCGAGCCCTACGGTACCCCGCCGGAGCGTGCCCGCGAGGCCCTCGAGGCGCTCGCCGCCCGGCAGGACTCGCCCGCTGCGGCCCTGGCGCGCGTGGTCCTCGGCTACGACGAGCGCCTCGCCCCGGCGGCGGTGGAGGCCGCCTGCACTCACCTGGAGCGGCGGTTCGACTGTGCCGACTTCTTCGCCCTGTGGCTGCACATCGTCCTCCACCGCGACGATGAGCGACCGTGTCTGCCTCAGGAGGACCGCGAGCGCATCGAGGAGGCGCTCACGGGATTCAAGTACTGGATCGACGAGCCGGGGCTCGATGCGATGTGTTTCTTCACGGAGAATCACCAGATCATCTTTCACACCGCCGCTCATCTGTCCGGACACCGGTTCCCCGACGCGCTGTTTGCGGGCGGCACCCGCACCGGCCGACGGCTCGCGGCGGAGGCCCGGGTGCGGCTCCTCTCGTGGATCGAGGCACGACAGGACGGCGGATTTTCGGAGTGGGATTCGAGCGCCTACCTGGCAATGGACGCCTACGCTCTGCTGGCGCTGGTTGAGTTTTCTCCCGACGCCGAGGTCGTGGAGGCGGCCCGGCGGCTCCTCGACAAGCTCCTGCACTTCGTCGCCGTTCAGTCCTGGCGGGGGGTGCACGGCTCGAGCCACGGTCGCTGCTACGTCAACTCGCTTGAGTCGGCACGTTTCGACGGTACCTCCGGCCTGCAGCGCATCGCATGGGGAACGGGCGGCTTCGAGGGAGAGCACTGGGCGACGCTGCTGTTTGCGTTGTCACGCACATACCGGGTTCCGGAACGGGTTGTCGAAGCGGCAACCGATCTCTCGGGTATCACCGAGACGCAGGTGCACTCATTCGGGCGCTATCGCTACGAAGCCGATCTGCGGGACGACCCCTGGAGCGTGCACACGATGACGCGCCGCAGCCCCCACTACATGCTCTCCGCGGCTCTGGATCAGCGCCCGGGAGACCCGGGAATCCAGGAACACATCTGGCAGGCTACGCTCGGACGCGACGCCCTGGTGTTCACCACCTATCCGGCGAACACCGCTGAGACCGGGCATGCGCGTCCCAACTTCTGGGCCGGCTCGGCACGTCTGCCGCGGGTGCGCATGTACGGGCGCACCGTCATTGCCCTCTACGACGTCGTCGCGACGGTCGGCCTCGGACGGACACACGCGCACTTTCCCACGACGGCCTTCGACGAGTGGAAGATCGGCGGCCACCGGGCCTTCGCCCGGGTCGGAACCGGGTACGTTTCGCTGTGGAGCGACGGTGAGCTGACGCTTGCCGCCGAGGGGCCGGGAGCCGGACGGGAGCTTCGGACGACCGGCGGGCGTGCGTGGGTCTGTTGGACCGGCAGCGCGGAGGAAGACGGATCGTTCGAGTCCTTCGTCCGCGAGCGTATGCGCGTCGCACCGGAGCCTCTGGAGGCGGGCGTGCGATGCGCCGATCCGGGCGGTGCGGTCCTGGAGCTCAGGCGATTCGGTCCCTTCCTTGTCGACGGGATCCCCCGGTCATTGCCGGAGACCCATTTCAGCCGTTTCAGGGTGACGAATCACGGCCGCGACGCCGATGTACCGCGCGACGCCGATGCACCGAAGGAGGGCCGACAGTGAGGTGGACGCAGGCAGGGCCGTTCGTTTCGACAACCGAGACCGATCAGGGCGCCCGACTCGAGGACGAGCGGGGTGCAACCCTGGAGCTTGCCATGCTCGAGCCCTGGCTCTGCCGGGTCACGTTCTATCCCGACGGCGCGGCGAGACTCGACCGCACCTGGATGGTCGGCGGAGGAACCGCCGAGGCGGCCGCTTCCATACCGCGCGAAGGCCGCCCGCGGGACGACGTCTCGGTATTCTCCCGTCCTTCCGTCGAGACCCGGGTGGACGACGGGGGAGTGACTGTCTCCGGCGATCAGCTCGGCGCGCGCATCTCCCGTGCCGACGGAGCTTGCGAGTGGCACGACGGTACCGGGAACGCCTTCGCCGCGGACCTTCCCGGCCGGGCCTACGGTTTCGACCGAAGCGGCACCTCGGTGTTTCACTACATGCGCAGAGAGGGTGGCGAAGCCTACTACGGATTCGGCGAGCGTGCCGGTCCCCTGAACAAGCGCGGAATGCGTATGCGGATGCATAACCTCGATGCGCTCGGCTATTCGGCGGTGGACGGGGATCCACTCTACAAGCACTGGCCGATCTATATCACCTTCAACCCGGCATCAGGAGTTGCATACGGGCTGATCTACGACAATCTCTCCGACACCGTCTTCGATATGGGCAAGGAGATCGACGCGTATCACGGGGACTACCGCTACTACCAGGCAGCCGACGGGGATATCGACTACTACCTCGTCTACGGGCCGGCCATCAAGGACGTGGTGCGGCGGATTTCTCTGCTCATCGGCCGTATTCAACGCCCGCCGCGGTGGGCCCTCGGGTATCTGGGCTCGGGCATGGGATACACCGACAGTCCCGATGCCGCCGTTCGGCTGGACGATTTCACGGAGGAGTGCCGGCGCCACGCCATACCCTGTGACATGTTTCACCTGTCCTCGGGCTACTCCATGGGCAACGACGGCAAGCGCTACGTGTTCGTCTGGAACCGCGACCGTGTACCTGATCCCTATTCGGTGGCCGGCACCTTCCACGACGGGGGTATGAAGGTCGCGGCCAACATCAAGCCCTGCCTGCTCACAACGCATCCCGAGTACCGGGAGACCGCCTCGGCAGGGGTGTTTCTCCGAGACGAAGGCGGTCCGCACGTTGCGGATTTCTGGGGCGGAAAGGGCAGCTACATCGACTTTACCTCGCCGGTCGGTTACACGTGGTGGAAGGACCGCGTGCGATCGAGAATTCTCGAATACGGAATCGATGCCACCTGGAACGACAACAACGAGTACGAAATCTGGGACGATGAGGTGCAGTGTGAAGGCTTCGGGCGACCGATTCGCATCTCTCAGATCCGCCCGCTCCAGGCGCTACTCATGACCCGGGCCTCCTATGAAGCCCAGCAGGAATACAACTCGGCCGACCGTCCGTTCGTGCTTGCGCGTTCCGGCTGCCCCGGCATTCAGCGCTACGCGCAGACCTGGAGCGG
>JBKHEN010000100.1:0-9623 GCA_046540795.1 Spirochaetaceae bacterium
CACGGTCATGCAGACCGTGCTTCTGCGTCCCGGCCGGGGCCGGGCGCGAGTCGGATGAGGAATCCGTAGAGTCCGGACGTACTCTCGCTTGCCCCCCCTGCGGCGGCAGGGAAGCCCGTTGCCGGCGGCTGATCTCGGTGTATTCGGCCTTCGAAACACCCGGTACAAACTTCCCAAATAGGTCCAAACATGCTATCCTGCGGCTGAGCGCACTGAAGTTGCCTGACCGCCGGCGCTCGAGATCTTCGGGAGGCGTTTCATGAAGCTCTCTGCAAAGCTGTATCTTCTCATAACATTCGTAGTGGTAGCCTTCGCCGTCGTCGCAGGATTCGTGGGGTTCTCCTGGATCCAAACCCGTGGGCTGAACGAGTTGCAGCGGCAGGCGCTGCTCGTTGCTCGCAACGCCTACGCCATGTCGGAGCGACAGGTCAATCTCGTCAACGCGACGGATCCTCTCAAGAACTCTCTGGACCAGTGGAACCGTGCCGTGACCGCGTTCGACGAATCCCTCGCGGAACTCACCGAGCATTCAATGATCTCCTACACCGGAGAGCGGATGCAGAACCTTCTCGTCCATACCGAAGACATGTGGACGCATTCACAAGGCACGGTATCCGAGGCCCAGGATACCCTCGCCGCCCTCGCCGCCGACGAGGAAGTGCCGTCCTGGCACAAGAAGGGCATCCAACCAATGCTCGACGAGGAAGAAACGCGCGAGCGTCTCAGCGCCGAACAAACGGAAGCTCTCGTGGATGCACGCCGCAGTCTGCAGAGCTTTCAGATCGTCACTCGTGACACTCTGGTACAGAATCTCGACCGCGTCGTGCACGGCATCGACGCGCAGGCCACAGCCGTCGAGCAGAGGACCGTGCTCATGAGTGCCGTAGTTATCGCGGTGGTTATCGTGGTGGTTATGCTTGCCATGGTTCGCTTCTCCCGCGGTTTGACCAGACGGATCAATTCACTTGAGGCCATGATGGCGCGGATGGCCGACCTCGACTTTGCCGGAGACATAGAGGATCGCTCCCGCGATGAGGTCGGAGCGTTATGCCGGCATACTAGTGCAGTGCTGAAAACCATTCGCGAGTTCATGCGCGTCGTTCGAAGCGCCTCGGATCAGGTCGCGCAGCTACAAGGGACCCTTGCCGAGGGGTCCCAGCATTCCGCCGGCGCTCTCGATCAGATCGATCGCACCATCCGCTCCCTACAGCAACAGTTCGGCACCCTCGACGAAACACTCGGCTCCAGCGCAACGGCCATAAAGGAAATCTCCGACCGAATCGCCGATCTCGACGGTAGCATCGAGACCCAATCGAGCGCCGTGGAGGAAGCCTCCGCCTCCATCGAGGAGTTCAATTCCTCCATCGAAAACGTCGCAAAGCTGTCCGCCGAGCGACGCGCTCGTGCCGAGGAGCTTGCCGGGCTCACTGCACAGGCCGGGGAGCGGGTGGCCTCCACGAACGACGTCATCACCGGCGTCGGTGAGAAGGTGGACGACATCCTCGAGATTACGGCCATCATCAACAACATCTCAGAGCAAACCGATCTCCTCTCCATGAACGCCGCCATAGAGAGCGCCCACGCCGGCGAGGCGGGTAAGGGCTTTGCCGTCGTCGCCGAGGAAATTCGCAAGCTTGCGGAGTCCACATCGGAGAACGCCGCCCGCATCGACGACGCCCTGCGGTGGATTACCTCCCGCATCCGCGAAGCCCGGGACTCCAGCGATGAGAGCCGCAAGACGGTCGAGCAGATCACCGGCGATATCCGGTCGTTCTCCGACGCCATGGCCGAGATATCCCAGAGCATGGACGAGCTGCGCACGGGAAGCCGGGAGATCATGGAATCGTCCTCGGAGATCAGACACACGACGACCGCCGTCAAGGAAGGCTCTCAATCCATCCGGGAGGCCAGTGACAACATCCGCGGTGCCATGGAGGAGGTGACCGGCGTCTCCGAGCGCGTGCGAACCGGCCTCGAGGAAATCGCGAACGGCAGCTCCTGGATCCTCAACTCCATGAATGAAATAAGGGACGTTTCGGCACAAAGCCGCGAAGAGATGGCACGCCTCGATCAGCTCGTAGCATCCTTCCGCACCGAAACCGAGGAAGACGCGGACACGGGCCCCGAAGAGGCGCACCTCGAGAGTATCCCGACGGACGATGAAGAGAGCTCCGAGCAGCCCGCCGAAGAAGGGCCCGAGCAAGCCGGCGTGACCCGGGCGGAGCAGGAAGACATCGAGCAGGCGCGCCGAGAGGAGTGACCCCCGGCGGTAGGCTCGTTCATCGCCTCGATCATCGCGGGAATCCTTCCGCACCGCGCCCCCGCCGAGCTATGACGTCACGTTATGGGGGCCAATCCGTAGCCCTGCGGGTCATCCATGAGCGACGTCACGTCCGTAGCAATGGACAACACCGAGAGGACGCTCCCCAGTTCGTTCAACTGCGGCAAGAGACGCCACAAGAGCCACAGCTTCCTGCCGCCGAGAGGCGCCCGAACCAACGTGCTTATCTGCTCGCCGGAGGCGATGGCATATTCCGCCTCCACCGAATACATCTCGCCCACTCGATTTCCGATGCCGAGCTCCCTGGCGGTCGCGCCGACCATTTCTTCCACCTCGCATCCGGCCATTGCGGCAGCAGCGGCGTTGACATAGACAAAACGGCCCTCGGTATCGAGCCGCGCAATTTGGTCCGGCAACTGCGTAAGCATGGACTCGTAGAAGTCAAGCAGCGCTTCGAACTGTCGCTCCGCAGCCGAGTGCCACGGCACCCGCAGGTAGGTCAGCACCGCTCCCCCGGGCTCGCCGTCCGGATCTTCCAGTACCTGCGCCCGCTGATCGTAGGGAAAACCCAAGTCCGCCCCGAGCTCAACGCGCTTACGTCCGCCGTTGCGAATGACGTCTTCGGCCGCCTGCACGGCACACGCTCCGATCTGCGGCGGAAGCACCTCCCCAACTCCTCGACCGATATCGGAAAAGCGAAGCCCGAAAAGTGAGGCCGCCGCCTGAGAAAAGAACAACACCCGAAGGCTCGGTGCGACGACGAGAAACGGGACTCCAATGGCTTCGAGGAGCGTTTCGAGAAGCTCGCTGCGCTCCTCGGCGTTCACGGCAAGATCGCTGCGATGCTGTGACATACGTATCCTCCGATTCAGGTCTCGGCCCGCCCGCTCTCTTGGATTTCCACCGTCACGACCGGCAGTGTATCGCCGGTGATATCAATCTCGGGTGAGGAGGACGCAAAGATATCGTCAAATTTTGTTCGTGGCCGGGCGCGATAGGCACGTGCCCGGATGACACGGCATCTCAGAGAGTGTACCTTACTGGTACCGGGGCACGGCTATGCGTGGGAATTTCTTTGCGCAGCGGGGAGGCGTCTTCCTTCATCCGGCGGCGATAATTGCAATAGTTCTCTTGTTTGTTGTCGGCGTGGGGCTCATTGCGTTCCACGTGCGGATCTCCGCCCTCGAGGACCGCGTTGCCATGGCAATGGAGGGTGAAGCGGCTTCCGAGTCGAATAGCTCCGACGGCGACGGGGAGGGAACCGGCGCCGCGCAAGCCAATGCCGATGGCGACGCAAGCGGCGATATCTACGAAGCCGCCGTTACCGGTCTCGAAGAGCTCCTCGAACATCGCAACGCCGCTGCGGCGGGATCCCTCTTCGAACGTCTCCTCGACCCGGAGAACCCTGCGTCGATCCTGTCGGGATCCGGATTGCGCCGCCGAGATGAAGGAGAGCTGCAGGCGTCGCTTTTGTCCGGTGACCGCCGATATTTCCGTGTCGATGGGGACGCGCCGCGCGGCACCGTGGAGATCGAGAGCCGACTCGACGAGAGCATCACCGTGTCCGACATCGAGGACGACGGCGCTGCCGCCCGGGAGTTTGTCCGGGAGCACACCGAGCGGCTCGACACAATCATGGAGACCGAGGAACGCATGCGGCGTGAGCTCGAGTCGCTGCCTCGGCATGAGTCGATCGCAGCGGCGCTCGACTCACGCGATATGCGGCCTACCCGGATAGTCCGCGACGGCTTCGTCTTGCGCCGAGGACTCGCGAACGAGGGTGGGGCGGTCATTGCGCGCATCGCCGCCGACGCAGAGGAGAATGAGTATAGTCTCGACGGGGAGACCCTCGATGGTGGCCCCCAGGAGCTCAGAGCGGCGGTTGAAGAGGCTATCCGTGGCTACGATCCCGAGGAGGAGCTTCGCCGTGTGCGCGAGGAGCTCGAAAAGCGTCTCGAGACCATGGTCTCCGACGGGGGCTTTGCCACGTATCTCGAGGAGCGCGGGCTCGAGACACGGGAGATCTCCTCCGCCGGGGACGGCTCCGACAGGACGAAAGAGCGACGAGAGCACTATGAGCTCCTCGACATCGAGGAGCGCGAGCCCATCGGTCACCTGGTCGTTGACGCCGCCGCGGGGACCGTCGAGCTCGTCGGGGTCGACGGCGAGCTCACACACACGCTCGACCGCGTAGCGGTCACTCATGGGCTCAGCGAGGACACCGAGCCTTCGGACGACCATCCCGCCTTTCTCCTGCTCGGCGTGCACGATGAGCTTACCGACTCGATCATGTACGTGCGCCCCGGAGACGAAGAAATCTCGATCGTGAGTATTCCCCGTGACATCTATGATGAAGGACGAAAGCTCAATGAGGTTCACGCGTCCTACGGGCCCCAAGCGATGATCGAGCACATCGAGAGGCTTCTGGGGATCGAGATAGATCATTACATCTCGATCGACATGGATGCCTTTTCCGAGGTGGTGGACGCCCTTGGGCGGGTGCCGGTTGAAATCGACCGGGAGTTTCTCGATCCTACCACGAGCTATCGCGCCGACGGTGAGCGCCGGATGCTCTACTTTCCCCCGGGAGAGCATGAGCTCAACAGCGATGCCGCGCTGAAGTTCGCCCGCTCCCGGAAGACCTCCTCCGACTTCGGGCGGGCGCGGCGGCAACAACTCCTCGTGGCCGGGATTCGCGATCGTGTCGATCAACTCGCCCTGAGCGATGCCGACACGCTCTTCGACCTCATCCGTGTTGGTCTCGATCACACCGACACCGACATGGGCTTTCTCGAAACGCTGCAGTACTACCGCCGCTACCGTGATGTAGAGGAGATGCGGCGGCTCGTGCTGTCCACCGACAACGTCTTTTACTCGACCTACTCCGAGCTCTACGAGGAAGGGCGGGAACCCGAAGCCGCCGAGGACTACGCCGGTGATCGCGGCTCGTGGATCCTCCGGCCCCGGGATGAGAATTGGGAAGGCGTGCAGGGGTTCCTTCGAGAGTGGCTCACGGGGAGCAAGCCCGAGCCGGAGGACTATTTCGAGACCGAGGGAGACGCCGAGACGGAGCAGGTCGACGTGGAAGCCCTCGAGGCCCTTACCGACGTAGCATCGGAGCCCTAGCCGATTGCGGCGGAGGGCTTACTCCCTGCTTCCGAACAATCGCAGCAGGAACAGAAACAGATTCACAAAGTCGAGGTACAGGCGTAACGCCCCGAGAGCGGAGAGCTGCATGTAGCGCGTCTCACTCATGCCCTTCGAGTGCTCTTCGGTGAGCGCGAGGATCCGCTGAGTATCATAGGCGGTCAGCCCGAGGAAAATCGCCACGCCGGCCAGGGAGATGAGCCAGTCGAGCGCTGCGCTTGCCAGAAAAACGTTCACCACCATCGCCAAAATGAGCCCGATGAGCCCCATGAACAGGTAGCTGCCCCAGCTTGCCAGGTTTCTGCGGGTGGTCATTGCGTAGAGACTCATCGCGGCAAACATGCCGCCGGCCAAGAAAAACGCCCGAGCCACACTGGCGCCGGTGTACCCGGCGACGACCACCGAGAGGGTAATCCCGTTCAAGAGCGAGTACACGGTAAAGCTCGTGCTGATCGCCGCAGGCGACATCGTGTGGATTCGCGAAGAGAGGTAGAACACCAACCCCAGCTCAGCGGCAATGAGCGCAAAGAAGAGCAACGGATTGCCGACGACGGCCCCGACGAGCGCTTCGTTCGAGGCGACGAAGACCGCGGCAACGCCGGTAATTCCAAGCCCGGCGGTCATCCAGAGGTATACGTTCTTTAATACCGTCCGCTGCAGGGCGCTCATCTCGCCGCCTGCCGCCACGGCACGAGGTGCAAATGTCGATCTCTGTTCGAGCATCTCGGTCCATCCTCCCGATGTTAGTGCTGCCCTTGTAGGTGCAGTGACAAAGATACCACCCTGTGGCCGCTTCGCAAAGCCTCGGGCCTTCGCCTCCACCCATTCGGCCGTGCTATGATCGCCCCGCGATGATCCCCTTTCTCAGACGCTTCGATGCGCCGGCCGCAGCCGGCGCGCGGTCTTCTTACTCGATTACCGAGCCTCGCGGGTATCGCTGACGCCTTCATACAGGTGGGCTCGGTGGGCTACCGAGGCGGCACGCTGTTCGAGCACCTCGGACGCAGCATGGCCCGCTTGCTCAGTGGCTTCGGCCTTGCCGCCGTGACGCCATACCACTCGGGGTCATAATGGGATTCAACACCACCATCAGACGCGTGGTCGATCCGCCCGCAGCGCATCGAGAGCGCGTATGCCCTCGGCGCCTCGAGACGGCAGGTCATTCTCCATGTGGCCTTCCCGTCCCGTCTTCCCGATATGTTCACCGGCCTGCGTGTAGCCATTGGTTTCGCCTATACCACCCTCGTCTCGGCAAAACAGTATCCGGATATCGTCGTTCGGTATCTCGAGACCCGGATACGCGCCGTTGAGCTCATCAGGGAGGATCCTGAGCGTGCCCCTCATGCCGTCGCCGAGGAGGCACGGCGACAAATGGACAGCCTCCTCTTCCTCGACGGAGAGGAACAGCTTAGCCCCGAGCATCTGGGGACTCCGGAACGTCCCGGGGCACCGGCGGAGGTGTTTCTCGCCGACGAGGAGCGTACCCGCAAGGATGGCTGCAATGCCGATATGCTGTCCGCGGTGCAGATAACCGAGGCACGCCGTCTGTGGACTTCCGCCGTACGCAGACGGGCGATGCCGAAATCCGCGTCACACGCCGCGTCAAAGACTGCCGTCGTCTCGCTTGCCTGCATGTAGGAAAGCAGAATCGGGGGCGCGCTGAGGTCGAGGCGCTTCAGCTCCGTGTACAGACTCTCCCTCGCCGCGAAGACTGGAGTGCTCCCACATCTACGGCGTCTACCGCGTCTACGGCGTCTACCGCAGAAGCTGCCGTCGGGGCGGGCGTCGCCGTTGTCACCGGAACCGCTGCATTGATCAATTCCAATATAGTTGTATGCACATCTTATGTCGAGTGGGTTGCCTCCGGGAAACCTCCCGCGCTACCGTAGCTACCAACCAGCTCTCGCAATCGCGGAAGGAGTCGCGAGAAGTGATACTCCGAAGACGTGGCCTCGGCTTGAAGATGAGCCTTTCCTACGTGCCGGCTGCAGCTGCCGCCGGCGCCCTGGTGTCATTCGGGCCGACAGCGCTAACGGACATAAACATCTACGATATCCCCTATTTCGCGATACTCGGCGCCCACGGAATCTGGGGCATCCTCGTGCTTGCGTTTTCCCGGCGGTTTTCGAGGCGGCGGCTCAGGCGCAGCGCGTTTGTACCCGAGGTGCTCCTCGTTGTTTCGCTCCTGTTCTTTCTCTTCGCCTACATGTATGCGGCGAACGCCGAGCTGGATTACGTGGAACGGTTCGTGGAGGGAGGCGAGCTTCGCTTTTCCCTCGACACGACCACTGAACGAGCGATATCACTCGCCCGTTTCGCGCCGTTTTTCATCGTGAATGTCTTCTGGTATCTCGTTCTGCGGATTCGCCGTCGCCGCCTCACAGAGCGTTCCTGGCCCGCTGCTGCAGCCGCGGATCCTCATGAAGCTGCTCCTGCCGGCGCCCGGGAGCAAGGCGGCGGGAGCGCACCTGCCGCAACACGCCTCGCCCCCTGGAGCCTCGTCCTGACCCTCGTCTCCATCGTGTTCGTTACGCTTTCGTTCCCTTCCTTCGCGGTACTCGAGGGGCTGCCCTGGCTCGCCTGGATCGGTTTGGTGCCGCTGTTTGTGGCGTTCCGGGTGACCGGCTACAGGCGGGCGGTGTTTTACGGGGTATTCTTCGGCACCGCCGTCACGCTGCTGAGCAACTTCTGGCTTGCCACCTTCAACCTGCTCTCGCTGCAGTTCACCGTCGTACTGTACTTGTTATTCTACGCAATCTTCATGCCGATTGCGGTGGCGACTCTCAAGTACGTACGCCGGGGGGCGGTACTGGTGATGCCGTTTGCCTTCACGGTCTTCGAGCTCGCCCGCTCATCGGGGTTTCTCGGCTATCCCTGGAACCTGCTCGGCCACTCACAGTACACCCGGCTTCCGCTCATCCAGACCGCCGCGGTCACCGGCGTGTGGGGCATCACGTTTCTCATCGTGCTCGTGAACTCCGCCCTCGCCGAGGCGCTCTGGGCACACCTTTCGAGGCGGGTGCCGATTCGCCGCGCCCTCCGGACCCCGGCGGCGGCCGTTGTTGTCGTCCTGGCAATCGCGGCTGCCGGGGCCGTCTCACTGCGGGCGAGCGCCCCGGGGGAAGAGACGGGACCGGGGACCGACTCCGAAGCCCGAAATGGGCGGGGGGCCTCCGTCGACGCGCGCACCGCCCGGGTCGCCCTCATCCAGCAGAACTCAGACCCCCGCAAGCACGACTACCGCGACACCTTCAACAGCCTCAAGCGCCTCACCGACTTGAGCCTCGCGCACGATCCGGATCTCGTCGCCTGGGCCGAGACGGCGTTCGTGCCGAACATCCGCCGATGGGAAGAGGACGATTCCTCCCGGTGGCTGCATCGGCTGGTAAACGATTTTCTCGAATACCAGGAGAGCATCGACACCTGGCTTCTCACCGGAAACGATGACTACGAGGTTATTCGCAACGAGGATGGCGACGAGGTCGACCGACACAGCTTCAACGCGGCGGTGCTCTTCTCGGAGACCGGCGAGCGTGTAGAGACCTACCACAAGATGCGCCTCGTGCCGTTCACCGAGCACTTCCCCTACGAGGACACCTTCCCCCGCGTTGCGCAGCTTATGCGAGACTTTGACGTGTACCACTGGGAGGAAGGCGAGGAACGCACGGTCTTCGAGCATCCTGAGTTCACCTTCTCCACGCCGATCTGCTTCGAGGACAAGTTCCCCGGGGAGGTCCGGGAGTTTATCCGTGCCGGCGCGGAGGTGATCCTGAACATAACCAACGACTACTGGTCGCTCACCGAGGTGCAGGGACAACAGCACTTCGCAGGCGGGATGTTCCGGGCCGTGGAGAACCGGCGCCCGGTGTTGCGCGCAACCACGAGCGGGCTCACCGCGCACGTGGACCCCTACGGACGGGTCGGCAATACCCTGCCGTACTACGAGGAAGCCTATACCATCGTCGAGCTCCAAATCCCCGAGGAGCAGTCGACTACCCTCTACACGCGATTCGGCGACTGGTTCGTCGCGGTCTGTGCGGCGGGGCTGCTTGTGCTTGTTGCCGCGGAAACCGCGCGCCGGTACCGATCCGGCCTTGCCGGTGCTGCGCGCGCCCGCAGGGCATAGCGCTGACCCGCCGGCGTCGGCTCAGCGCCGGGCCTCCATGGCGCCGAGCTCATAGCGGGACATATCGCT
>JBKHEN010000101.1:0-9615 GCA_046540795.1 Spirochaetaceae bacterium
ATGAACCGGATAGAGCTCCCATTGCCGGGACGTGTCACGCTCAAGGCGCGCTACCGGCGCTATGAGTCGGCATATGGGACCGTGCTCGAGAGAATCGTGACCGATGTGCGTCGCACGCTCGGATCGGCGCACGCGTCTCCGACGATACGATCGCGGGTGAAATCCTTTGATAGCCTCTACGCGAAACTCCTCGCCCGTATCCGTCGATCCGGTGAGGAGAGCGAAAACGGCGACTCGGTGAAGGTCCCTGACCTCCTCGGTTTGCGGGTTGTGTGCCCGTTTCTCGGGGATTTGCGACGTGTGGAACGGTTACTCGGAGAGGCCTACGAGGTGCTCGAAGTCGAACGTAAAGGTACGGAGTTCTCCTCCCGGGAGTTCGGCTACGAGTCTACGCATCTGCTCGTACGAGTTCCGGATAGAATGCTCGAGGGAGTGCAGCTCGATGCCGAGGCGGTTTGTGAGGTTCAGCTACGCACCATTCTACAAGATGCGTGGGCGGAGGTTGAGCACGAGCTGGTATACAAGGCCGATAACGCGCCGTTTGAAGAGGCGTTGAAGCGTAAGCTTGCCGCCTTGAACGCGAACCTCACGCTGGCCGATATCATTTTTCAAGAGATCCGCGATTATCACCGCGGTCTCCATGCCGAGCTCTCCAAGCGCCGGCGTCAATTCTGGCATCAAATCCAGCAGATCTCCGGTCTGCCGAGCGGGCAGCGAGAGGAGGACGGAGCCCCCGATTCCGGAGGGGTGGAAACGCCGGACCTCATCGATCCCGCTCGACTCAACGTTGTGGCGGCGGACACGACCGAGGCCCGATTACTGGAGGCGCTGCACGCCCACAACCGTCAGGACTTCGACCATGCAATCCACCTCTATACTGAGATCCTCGAATCCGACGTCAGCGCACACCTACGGGCGATTGTGCTCATACACCGAGGAATGGCGCATTTTGCCCTTTCCTCGTATGATGCGGCGGTGGCCGACTTTTCGGCGACGTTGGAGCTCGACGACGACAATTGGAAAGCCTACTATTACCGCGGCATGGTTCGGCGTCTGCGCGGGGCCTACCGTGAGGCACTTGCCGATCTCAATCGCTGTCTGGAGCTCGACTACGGGCGGTTCGACTCGCTCTTTGCCCGGGCCCAGGTGTACTTCGACGTCGGTGACTACCAGAAGGCGCTCGAGGATATCGACGCCGCCTCGGAACTCGAACCCGAAGCCGCCGAAGCCCGCCGCTTCCGCAAGGTGATCGAGGCACGTCTTCTCTCGGAGGCCGGTAACTGGAGCTAACGAGGAACTCGGGACGGATGATCGGACACCTCTCTGCTGACCTACCCGACCGGGCGGCCGCGCCCGGCCGGGCACCGCGGAACGGGCGGTATGCGTTCTTCTATTCCTTCTCTACCCAGCCGCGGGCACGTTCTACGGCTTTCCTCCAGCCGGCGTAGAGCTCATCACGACGATCGGCGTCCATGGCCGGCTCAAAGGTGCGGTCGACCCGGAAGTTGTTGAGAATATCGTTCTTGCTTTTCCAGAAACCGACCGCCAGCCCGGCGAGGAAGGCCGAGCCCCGCGCGGTCGTTTCGATGATCTGTGGCCGGATAGCCGGAATGCCGAGGATGTCGGACTGAAACTGCATCAGGAAGTCGTTCGCGCAGGCTCCACCGTCAACCTTGAGCTCTCGTGTTTCGATGCCGGAGTCGGTCTCCATGCATTCGATAACGTCCCGTGTCTGATATGCGATGGACTCCAGGGTGGCGCGGATGACGTGGGAATTGTTCGATCCCCGTGTCAGCCCGACGATGGCGCCCCTGGCATACATGTCCCAATGCGGTGCGCCGAGCCCCACGAAGGCCGGCACCATGTACACCCCGCCGGAATCCTCCACCTTGGTAGCGAAGTACTCGGTATCCATTGCATCGTGGACCAGATGCATTTCATCCCGCAGCCACTGCACGGCGGCACCGGTGACGAAAACGGCGCCTTCGAGGGCGTATTCCACCCGTCCCTCCAGTCCCCATGCCATCGTGGTCAGGAGGCCGGTCTCGGAGGCGATCGGTTTCTCACCGGTGTTCATGAGTACGAAGCTACCGGTGCCGTACGTGTTCTTCGCCATCCCTGCCTCGAAGCAGGCCTGGCCGAAGAGGGCACCCTGTTGGTCGCCAATGGCGCCGGCTATAGGAATCCGTGCTCCGCCGAATGTATCGGTTGCCGTATGTCCGTAGACCCGGCTGGACTCGGCGACTTCCGGCAACATGGCCCGGGGAACCCCCATGGCGGACAGCAGCGTGTCGTCCCAGTCCAGAGTGTGGATATTGAACAGCATCGTCCGGGAAGCGTTGGAGTAATCGGTGACATGCACCTCTCCGCCGGTCAGTTTCCAGATAAGCCACGTATCTACCGTTCCGAACAAGAGCTCACCGGCTTCGGCCTTCTCCCGCGCTCCTTCCACGTTGTCCAAGAGCCACTTGATCTTGGTACCGGAGAAGTAAGCATCGATCACTAACCCGCAGTTCTCGCGAATGTAATCGGCCCACCCGTCTCGGGTGAGCCGGTCGCAAATGGTTGCGGTTCGACGGTCCTGCCAAACAATTGCATTGTGAACGGGCTTGCCGCTTGACCTTTCCCACACGATTGCCGTCTCACGCTGATTGGTGATACCGATTGCCGCGACCTCGCTCGGTCTGGTTCCGGTGCGCTCAAGGACCTCACGAGCGACACCGCTCTGGGTGCCCCAGATATCCATGGGGTCATGTTCCACCCATCCCGGTTTGGGATAGATCTGTTCGAACTCCCGTTGAGCGACGCCCGCGATTTCGCCGTTATGATCGAAGAGAATCGCACGATTGCTGGTGGTCCCGGCGTCGAACGCCATGACGTACTTCTTTCCGGCCATGCTCACTCCTTTCACACCGTTCGTTCTGTTGATGCTTCACGCGTGCTTGCGATCGCGTGAGTTATCTAACCGATTTCATTGAATCGGAATTGAAAGGCGCGGTCAAGAAACGCCGATCGGGCACCAACCGGCGGCGTGCCGGAGATATTGCCATCCCTGATGAAAAGAGGCATCCTATCGCTATACTATGAGGAACCGTGACAAATGACTCGGCATTCCGATGACCAGGACGCGACATTCGATATACGTCGCCTCGAGAAAGACTTTGCTGATAACCCCGAGGTTCTCGAGGAGATTCTCGCCATATTTGCCGGAGAAGCTCCCGAAAGGCTCGAAGTGCTCAAACGAGGAATAGAGAGCGGGGATGCGGAGGCTGTCCGGACTGCGGCACACTCCCTGGCAAACACCACCGGCACGCTCATGGCGAATAAGGCCACAAGCCTTGCCCGCAGCGTGGAGGAAGCGGTCCGGCAGGGGGATGCAGAGACTCTTCGCGCTCACGGTACACGCCTCGTGGCGGAGGTCTCGGCCATTCTCGACCAGATCGCGACTCGTAAGTCCGGCAGCTCGGGCGGCCCCAACTAGTCGAATCGAAGAGAGTCGGTAAAGAGGGCCGACGGCGATCGCGATGCTAAGGACTATTGATAGAGCAAATGCTCAGGTCGGCGTTCGGGCACCGGCCTCGGTTTTCCCCCGCCCTCGAGGAAGCCTTTGCGGAAATACAACGCACAATAGCAATGACCGTATTCCTGTTGATCCGGCACGTTATAGTCACACGGACAGATGATGTCTCTGTCTTTCTCCCGGTCCCCGGTGCCGTCACGGCACGGGCACAGGTAGTACCCGTAGCGGTTGAAGTTATCTCGCAGGCCGGTGACCAGGTCCTCGAGAAACTCTTCGTCCGGATTCAGCTCCCAGCCGTTGTGCTCGGCCACCATCGTGACAAACCGCCGGGCATCCTCCAGTGTCTTCTGTGGCTGCGCCATATTGCTCTCCCGTCAGTTCCCCTGGAAGCCTCGTCTCAATCGAGGCTCAGGATTTGTTTCCACTTGTCCTCTACGAAGCCGGTAATAGCTTCCCTTTCATCGATGACCAGTACAGGGAACACCGGAAGAACGTCGTAGCGGGATTTCAGCTCCGATTTCACGGTGCCTTTTACCATCGGGTTGATGGTATCCAGGTATATGTAGCGAAACTTCACGTCGTGATCCTCGAGAAACTTGATTGCCCGCTTACAAAAGGCGCAGGTCGACAACGCATACATCGTGAGATCATGCGTCTCGACCGATCCCGGCTGCTCTTCGAACTCGAGCTTGTCGATCATGTTTCGTGCCACGAGTCGTAGTGTAGCGATAGGGAAGAGGATTAATCAAGCGCATGAGACAACCACCCGCGGAGCGTATGCCGCGGTACGTGCATGCTACCCCGCCGGCGCCCGGTCACCGTTCGGCCGATTGCGCTGCTGCCGATCCTTATCCGGCTTTCGGCCCGGCTACCCCGTCTTCCACTTCAGCCGGCGTGTTCTCCTGCGGGCGCATAGGTCTCATACCGCTCGAGGTCGTCCTCTACGGTGCGCAGCTTCTCCGTAAGACTCTCGATAGTACGTTCCAGCCGGCGCTTCTCCTTCAGTAGACGCTCGCGGGGATCTTCTTCCTCTTGGCCTTCCTTCTGCCGGAGCATCGCCTTGACTCTGTCGGGACTGCGGCCGGCGGCAAAAGCCTGCTCCGCTTCCTCGCGCTTGTCGGGGTCGCCGATGCCTGCAACGGTAGCCATGTTCTCGAAACCGATGCTTGGTGTTATGTCATAGGTGTGCGTCTTGATAACCGTGTTCGCATGACGTGTGTCGAGAGAGAGCACACGCTCCACATAGTCCTCGAAGCGGGCGTTGTATTTCTCGCAGAGGCTCTGGGCCTCTATGAGTGCCTGGCCGAAGCGTTTCATCAGCTCGCCGTTCGGGCCGAGAAAGTCTCGTCGTATGCGATAGGTGAGCGCCTTGAACTCGGCATTGGTACGGAAAACGTTTGTGTAGATTCCCAGTTCCTCAGCGCGCTCGAGCAACTCGTGCAGAATGTTGCGAAACGCAATGGTGTGCGCGCGATTTCCCACGGGCACCGGAGAGCGTGTGAAGTGAACATGGTGCGCGAACTCGTGAATCCCGGTGTATACGAGCTGATTGTCGTCGGTGAAGTTTCGGTTGTGGATGATGATCTCGCGCCGGTCCGGATAGTACACACCGTTTGCCTTCTTGCTCTTCTTTCCGGTGAAAACGACGGAAAAATCCTCGACGTCCTCCTCGAGCTTAAGTAGCCGCTCCTTGAGCTGATCCTGATTCATGGGACTCCTCTTGATCGGTGCAGGGGTAGCATTGTTCAGAAAACGTCCTTGCGTATCAAGTGTGTCGTTCTTTTCCTCGCGCTCTCCCTCGGCGCACGCCGCTTGTGCGGCGGGTGCGCTACGTGCTACATTCGGCTGCGTTATCCCGATAAATCCGGAGCTCGCCGATGCCTGATGCGGCACACGACGAACAGCATGGGGGCGGAGCCTCAGTGCCGCCCGGATCTTTCGAGCCCCTCGCGGGCCTGTCCGACGCTGCCCACGACATTGCGCCGGAGCGTAACCGTCTCTGGCAGATTCTCGCAGCCGCTCCCGTCGGCGTGTGCGTGACGAACGAGAAAGGTCATTTTGAGTACGTCAATCCGCATTACTGTCGGCTCTACGGATATCGTCCCGAGGAGCTGCTCGGAACACACTTTACGGTCGTCGTCCCGGAGGCTGAGCGGCAAAGGCTCTCGGAGCTACACGAGGAGTTCATTTCCCGACGCGGGGACGGCGAAGCCACCTTACGCGGCGAATGGGGCGTCATATCCCGTGACGGGTCCGAGCAGGTTATCCTCGCAGACGCCGCCTATCTCGAAGACATGACCGGCCGGCCTAAGAAGGTGACATTCATCGTTGACATAACCGAACGAAAGCGAATCGAGCACGAGCTACAGGAGACGATTTCGGAGCTGCACGCCGAGATTCACGAGCGGCGCCGCCTCGAGGCAACCAAGCAGGAGGTCGAGCGGATGATGCGACACGACCTGCGCAATCCTCTGAACGGCATGCTCACGGCGGCGGAGTTGCTGCTCCGGGGTGAGCTCAGTGAGGAGCAGCGGGAGCTTGTGTTGGCAATCCGTGACAGCGGTCGGCGGCTCGACACGATGATCGCGAGCTCGATGGACTACGTCCGGATGGAAGAGGGAAGCTATCAGCTCGATCCGCGGCGGCTCAATCTTCTTGACGTATTTCGGGCGGTGGAAAATCAGCTTGCAAGCATTCTCTCGAGCTCGAAGGTGAAGCTCGCGTATCGCGTCGATGGAGAGCAGGTGGACTGGAACGGTAGTCTTCCGATTTTCGGCGAAGTCATTTATTTGGAGGAACTGTTCGCAAACCTGGTGCGAAATGCAATTGAGGCTTCCGATCCAGGAGACACCGTGCTCATCTCCCTGGTGACCCAGCGAGCCGGGTCTGCTTCACAAGCTCGGGCGGAAACGTACCGGGTTCGGATCCACAATACGCACCCGGTCCCCGAGGACGTTCGCGATCGCTTCTTCGAGCGTTATGCTACATCCGGTAAACGCGGCGGAAACGGCCTCGGAACGTACATAGCAAGCCTTATCGTTCGTGCACATAACGGCAGCATTCGGTTCGAAACCGATGAAGAATACGGCACCGACGTATACGTCGAGCTTCCACAATTACCCGTGGCAAAGGAGGAGGCATGAATCGTATCGCGTGGATCGGAACGGGCATCATGGGCAAGAGCATGTGCATGAATCTGCTCGAAGCGGGCTACGAGGTTTCGGTATATAGCCGCACGCGTGAGAAAGCGGCAGAGCTGGAGCGCAAGGGTGCCGTGTGGTACGACTCTCCGGGTGCGGCTGCCGAGTCCGCGGAGGCGGTTTTCACGATCGTCGGCTATCCCGCGGACGTCGAGCAGGTTTATTTCGGCGACCAGGGCATTCTCGACGCCTGCGATGTCGGCACCATCGTGGTTGACATGACGACCTCGGAGCCCTCCCTTGCACGGCGTATCGCGCAAGAGGCGGAGAACCGGGACCTGGCGGCTCTCGATGCGCCGGTTTCCGGCGGTGATGTCGGAGCTCGGGACGGGACGCTTGCCATCATGGTCGGCGGGGACGATGAGGTTTTCGAGCGGGCGTTACCGGTATTTCAGGTGCTCGGGGAGAACATCCGACTGATGGGCCCCGCGGGAGCCGGACAACACACGAAGATGTCGAATCAAACGCTCGTGGCCGGCACCATGATCGGCGTGGTAGAGTCCCTCCTCTACGCCTATCGCGCAGGCCTGGACCTCGACAGCGTTATCGGCGTGATCGGCTCGGGATCCGCTTCGTCCTTCCTTATCAACAATCTCGGTCCTCGAATCGCTCGAGGAGACTACGATCCGGGCTTCTACATCGAGCACTTCGTAAAGGATATGGGTATCGCCCTGGCGGAGGCGGAGCGAATGAATCTCGCTCTGCCGGGGCTCTCGCTGGTACATCAGTTCTATGTCTCCGCCAAGTCGGTCGACTGGGGCAAGCTCGGAATCCAGGGGTTGTACCGGGTCCTTGCCCGACTAAACGGCATGGAAACCTAGCGGCAGTACCGGCTCCCTTCAGCGGGCTCACGGTTGTTCTCTGGGCGCCCCTGCCGCTTCATTGATCTCCCGGTCATACGCAGCGATGAGCGCTTGCCAGTCGAACCGTCTCATCGCTTGTATGAGTCCGGGAGGTCGAGGAACGCCGTCCCGCAGTAAGGTTCGAAGCCGCCGCGTGAGGTGCAGATTCGATTCATAGAGACATAGCTCATGGTATTCTGCGGGAATGATCTCCGGATAGGAGAGGCGCGCGGGAAGCAGCGGCAAACATCCGGCGGCGGTTGCCTCGACGATCGAAATGCCGAAATTTTCCTGTATCGACGTAGAGACGACGACATCGCCGGAGGCCAATACCCGCTCGTAGGCAGCTCGGTCTTCGATATAGCCGGCGTGTACGATGTGGTGAGCAAGACTGCGCTGCGCAGCTTCGAACTCTCGAGGATGGACCTGCGAACTTTCACCCAGTAGAGCCACGCGGAAAGCCCATCCCTCCAGGGAGAGGCGCTCGAGGGTACGGAAGAAAGGAGCCGGGTTCTTGTCGAATTGCCACCGGTGATTCCAGATGATGAGAGGAACGCGTGTATGCTCCGAACTCGCTTCTTCATTGGTGCGTTTGGACGGGACGAGCCCGCCCAGCTCACAACCGGGGTAGAGGACCGCCGAGCGCGCCTCGAGGGTGGAGATGAGACGTTCGGAGAGCATGTCGGATTCGTCCTCCGGAGCCCGGGAGTAGGCACTCCGGACTTCTTCGAAAAAGCGGTTGCGATGGAATACCGAGTTGAATGTCAGGCGATCGGCAAGCAGAGCATTTCGAATATCGAGAAATAGGGTGTCGGCGTCGAGCGTTTGGCCTTGGGGAAGTGGATAGGTGATCTGGCTCTCGTGCATGTACAGCAGGATCGGCGCCCCGTTGGTGAGTGCTCGAAGGTCCGATATGCTGATGATATCGGTGGCGAGGATCACGTCGTAGTTGTCGAGGGAAACCGGACGCGCGTCGGGATTGTACAGGGGTGATGATTTTCCCTGCTCCGCGGCGAGGCGCTCGGTGAATCGCAACGCCCCGGTTCGGATGCGCCAGCGCCAGTTCTCCGCCGGGAGGGTGTACAGGTCGATCGAGTGTTGCGAATGACGGGCAAGGCCTTCGGCGACGGCGCGATGCGAGCCGCCGAAAAAGGATTCGAGAAACAAAACGCGTCGTCGTTGCACAGTCTCTTATCAACCGTGTACAGTGCTTCGGTCAAGGAGGGCGGCATGCGGGAAACGGCTCTGGTGACCGGGGCAAGCAGCGGTATCGGCCGGGCATTTTCCCAGGTGCTTGCCGAGCACGGCTATGATCTCATCCTTACCGCCCGGCGGGAGGATGCTCTCGAACGTATCGCGGTGCAGGCCGTTTCCCGCGGCGTGGAAGTCGAGGTTTATCCGGCGGATCTTACCGATCCGGACGCCGTTTCGAGCCTCGAGAGGCTTATCGCCGAGAGGTGTCCGGATTTCTTCGTGAACAATGCCGGGGTCGGGCGGTTCGGCAGATTTGCGGAGCTATCGCGGGAGAATCCCCGCCTGATGATCGATGTCGACGTGCTCGCGTACACGCGGTTGCTGCACGCGACGGCTGCGTCCATGGCCGGGCGCGGCACCGGCCGTATCCTTAACGTGGCCTCGGTGGCTTCCTTCCAACCGGGGCCGCTTCTGAGCGTCTACTATGCGGCAAAGGTCTTCAACCTGCGCCTTTCCGAAGGAATCGCCGAGGAGCTCCGGGGGACCGGAGTAACGGTGACGGCGCTGTGCCCGGGACCGACACGGTCCGCTTTCCATGAGGCAAGCGGGATGAACGTGAATGAGGCCGGGAGTGCCTCGATGCCGGATCCCCTCGAGGTGGCGCGGTTCGGTTATCGGATGGCCATGCGTGGCAAGCGAGTGGCGGTCCATGGAGCAAGGTTTCGCGTGGCGACCTTCCTCGAGCGTTTTCTGCCGCGGCGTGTCTTGACTGCGGGGGTCTACGCGCTGCAGCGTCGCCGCCTATGAAGTATCAACAAGCCTGTTGCAGCGCGGCGGCGAGATCCCGCCGCGCATAATC
>JBKHEN010000102.1:0-9550 GCA_046540795.1 Spirochaetaceae bacterium
GTAAAGAAGCTATGCTGCTTCGCAACTTACCGCGCAAGGAGGTATTATGCCTTTCGAAACGCCGGATCTGCCGTACGCGTATGACGCGCTTGCACCCTACATCGACGAGGAGACAATGCATCTCCACCACGACAAGCATCACGTCGGTTACACCACCAAGCTCAACAAGGCGGTGGAGGGTAGCGAGTATGAGTCCTGGAGCGTCGAGGATCTGCTTCGTCGCCTGAATGATCTTCCGCAGAAGATTCGCACGCCCGTACGCAATCACGGAGGCGGACACTACAACCATGCGCTCTTCTGGAAAATGATGGCGCCGAACGCCGGTGGTGAGCCGACCGGCGAGCCGGCCGACGCCATTACGAGCACCTTTGGAAGCTTCGACGATTTCCGGGAGCAGTTCAAAGCCACCGCTACCGGACGCTTCGGTAGCGGATGGGGCTGGTTGGTGGTAAACGCACGCGGGGGACTCGAGCTCGTGAGCACGCCGAACCAGGACAATCCGATTACCGACGGCCTGACCCCGATTCTCGGGATCGACGTGTGGGAGCACGCCTATTACCTCACATACCGGAACCGTCGGGCGGAGTACGTCGACAATTTCTTCCATGTCGTCAATTGGGACGAAGTGGCCCGACTGTACCGCGAAGCGCGTTCCTAGCGTTCTCCCCGCGCCGATCGGGTATTCCGCCGCCCGGAAGGGTCGCCGACGGCCGGGTACCCCGGTCGTCGGCCCGGACGGCCCCCAGGATGGGAAGTACCCGGGCGAAGGCCGTTCGTTGACCGAACCCGACCTGCGACGATAAGTTACCCCTGTAGGGGGCGGAACCCGACTCCGAGGAGACGTAACACATGGCAACCACCCATACCAATCCCGTCGTCGCCGAGCGCACTGCGGATCTCGATACGGAACGGATACGCCGCGATTTTCCCATTCTTTCCCGCACCATGCGGGGGAAACCGCTGGTGTACCTGGATAACGGTGCCACCTCGCTGAAACCACAGTCGGTGATCGACGCCGAGGTGGCCTATTACACGCAGCTCGGTGCCAATATCCATCGCGGGGTGTATGAGCTTTCGGAGAAGGCAAGTGTCGCCTATGACCGGGTCCGTGAGGGGGTAGCTCGCTTCATCGGCGCGCCCCGGGACTCCCACGTGATCTTCACCCACGGAACCACCGAATCGGTCAACGCCGTCGCCTATGGTTGGGGGCTCAAACACCTCAAACCGGGCGACGAGGTAGTGATCAGTGAGATCGAGCACCACGCCAATTTCGTGCCGTGGCAAATGATGTGTGAACGCACCGGAGCCACGCTTCGGTTCATTCCGACCGACCCGTCGGACGGCACCTTGGTACTCGACAATCTACAGCAGATCATAACCGAGAAAGTCCGCCTCGTGGCCGTCACCGCCATGTCGAACGTAACGGGATACATGCCGCCGGTAGCGCGCATCACCGCCCGTGCCCGCGAAGTGGGCGCGGTCTCCCTGGTGGATGCGGCGCAGTTTGCATCGCACAGCCGTATCGACGTGACGAAGCTGGGGGCCGACTTTCTGGTGTTCTCGGGTCACAAGATGTGCGGCCCCTCCGGCGTCGGGGTGCTGTGGGGACGGACGGCAGTCCTCGAGGACATGGATCCTTTCTTCTTCGGTGGAGACATGATCGTCAAGGTGCGCAAGAGCGGAACCACCTTCAAGGACTTGCCCGAGCGCCTGGAGGCGGGCACACCGAACATTGCCGGTGTTCTCGGACTGGGGGCGGCGATTGACTACCTCGAGTCGATCGGAATGGACGCGGTGCATCGGCACGAGCAACGGCTCCTGGCCCATGCGCTCGAGCGAGCGGCGGAGTACGACGACGTTACCGTCTACGGTCCGCAGGATGCGGATGTTTGTGGCGGTGTCTTTTCATTCAACCTCGGCGAGGTGCATCCCCATGACACCGGCGCAATCCTCGACTCCGAGGGAATTGCCGTCCGGACGGGGTTCCACTGCGCGCAACCGCTCATGCAGGTGTTCGGTATCACCGGGACCACCCGGGCTTCCTTTTATCTGTACAACACGATCGACGAGATCGACCGCCTCTTTTCCGCCCTGGAGCGCGTGAGAAAGGTGTTTGCATGAGCATCGAGGACGACATCTACAAAGAGATCATACTGGAGAATTACAAGGCTACCCGCAACAAGCGCGCCGTGGAGCAGGAGACTCATCATGCAGAGGGGGCGAACCCTTCCTGCGGAGACGACCTGGAGCTTCATGCCCGGGTCGCCGACGGACGCATCGAGGACATCGCCTACGAGGGGATGGGGTGCTCCATTTGCTGCGCTTCGGCAAACCTGCTCTGTGAGACCGTCCGTGGAAAATCCTTAGAAGCTGCCGAAGATTTGATCTCTCGCTATCGTTCCATGCTTCTCGAGGAGGCCGAGCCCGAGTTCCCCGACGAAGCCGGCGACCTCGAGGCTATGCAGGGCGTGAAGAAATACCCTGTGCGCATCAAGTGTGCCCTGCTTGCGTGGAACACCCTGTCGAACATGCTCGGCGCAGCCGGTGATGCGGACCGCACCGACGACGTCGACAACGATTGACACGGGCGCAGTCTGCCGGTAGGCTTCTCAGCCGCATCAGAGACAAGCACATCAGAGACAAGCGCCGGAGGCCACATGTATAAGATCGTGCTCGTGCGACATGGAGAGAGCGAGTGGAACAAGTCCAACCTGTTTACCGGCTGGACGGACGTGGATTTGTCGGACAAAGGGATCACCGAGGCAGAGGAGGCAGCCCGTCTTCTCGCGGAAGGAGGCTACCAGTTCGATCTTGCCTTCACCTCCGTGCTCACCCGCGCCGTGCGGACGTTGGATATCGTCCTCCACCGAATGGGCCTGTCGTGGATTCCCGTTTTGAAGCACTGGCGATTGAATGAGCGCCACTACGGAGCGCTTCAGGGATACAACAAGGCACAGATGGCCGAAAAGGAGGGCGAGGAGAAGGTGCACCTCTGGCGGCGTAGCTATGATGTGCCGCCCCCTCCGCTGACCGAGGACGATGAGCGGTTTCCGGGACGCGACCGTCGGTATCATGACGTACCGCGTTCGGAGCTTCCCCGCACGGAATCCCTGAAGGATACCGTTGCGCGGTTTCTTCCGTACTGGCGGGTGGCAATAGCGCCTGCCATTGTCTCCGGGGAGCGCATCATCATTGCCGCTCACGGTAACAGTCTCAGAGCCCTGGTGAAGTATCTCGACGGCATTTCCGACGAGGATATTCCGGCGCTGAACATCCCGACCGGTATTCCGCTGGTCTATGAACTCGACGAAGACCTCGCGCCGATACGGCACTACTATCTCGGCGATCAGGAGGCTGCGGAGAAGGCGGCTCAGGCGGTTGCCACGCAGGCGAAAAGGTAGCCGTACCGCGGAGACGGCGACTGGTTTGCCGGTCATGTACGCGGTGCCGCGGCGGAGGCGGCGTATGTACGAAGTCGAGCTGAAGGCATGGGTCGATGATGTTGCCGCGTTGCGCCGGCGCCTGGACGAGCGCTGCGTGTTTCAGCGTGAGTTCGATCGCAGGGACAGCTACTTCCTCGCGCCGGAGTGTGCGGCCGATTCGCAGTGGTGTCCCCGCCAATTCAGGCTGCGACGAGATGACGAGCACGTAGTGTGCACGTACAAGCAGAAGGATTTGGCCGACGGGGTGGAGACGAACCTGGAACGGGAGTTCGAGGTGTCCGACGAGCAGGCCTTTCGCGGCTTGATCCGTCGTCTCGGATGTACGCCGCTGGTCGAGAAGCGCAAGCGTGGACGCCTCTACGGGTATCGCAACATGAATGTCGAGCTCTCCGAAGTCGAAGGGTTGGGTTACTTCGTGGAGGTGGAGAAACTCCTGCCCGATGAGACCGGAGAGGCTGATCGGGCTAGGGCGCGCGAGGAGGTGAAGGCCGCGCTCGCGGCTTTCGGCGTCTCGCCCGGGCGTATCGAGGGACGGCCGTATACGCTGATGTTGCTTGAAGGAGTGCAGGGACGGTGAAGCAGTTCGGAGCGTTCGGTCGGGTGCGCGGCCTGCTGTTTGATATCGATGGAACTCTCTATGACAACGCCGCATATATCAACTCGCACAACCGGGCGCTGGTGCGGCGTCTGGCTTTGGAGCTGGGACGCAGCTTCGAGGATACGCAGCAGGCGGTTGCCGAAGCGCGCGACCGACTGACCGGGGAGAGCGGCCGTGCGCCTTCGCTGGCCAACACCTTCGCCGAGTTCGGCGTGGAGATCGAGACGAGTGCCGCGTGGCGGAGCGCGCTGCTCGAGCCGGAGTGCTATCTCAGCCCGGACGAGCGATTGCGCGAAACGCTCGGGACACTGCGCCGCCGATACAAGCTTGCGGCTCTTACCAACAACCCCGCAGACATTGCTGAACGGACGCTTCGGTGTCTCGGCGTTGCGGAGCACTTCGGTGTTACGGTCGCGCTCGATGATACTTTTGTGTCGAAGCCGGACCTGGCTCCGTTTCGCGCTGCTCTTACTTCACTGCGGCTTGCGCCGACGGAGGTGGTCATGATAGGAGACCGCTATGACGTGGATATAGCCCCCGCCCTGGACCTGGGGATGGCGGGCATCCTGGTGGAGGGTGTTGCCGAGGTCTACGAGCTGCCCGAACTGCTCGGACCGTCGGAGTAGCCGGGGTGCGTGAGTATCTTCACTTTGCAGAATGTATAGCACGGATTCTGCGTTACTCCCGGGTGATTCCCGAGGAGCCTTTGTCCGTTGATCTTATCATCAATACCCGCGCCGGCGTGCTCTCTCATGGCACCCGGTTTCGCAGAGTGTGCCGTGTCGTGCGGAGGTTCGAAGCGGGGCTGCGCGATCCCGTGCATTCCGCGGACTCGATGACGGTGCACTATCACTTCACGCAGTACCATGGTCATGCCCGTGACATTGCCGGACGCATCTTACGGTCCGGTCTTGCGAGCGGGCGACACCGTGTCGTCGTCAGTCTCGGTGGGGACGGGACGCACGGCGAGATTCTGGGAGTGCTGGCCCGGTCGGACCCTAAGGTGCAGTCGCGAACCTTGGCTTTCCGCTTGCCTTTGGGAAGCGGAAACGACGGGGCGGACGCCCCCGACCTCGAGACGGCGTTGCAGATGCTCCTTTACGGCCCGACGGTCGGAGAGGTGGCCTATCTGCGGATACGCACGGCTCGCGGGCGTACGCTCAACGCGTTCAATGTAGCCTCGGTCGGTATCGATGCGTTCGTCACGCTGGTTTCGCTGCGGTTGAAGCACCTGCTTCCCCGGAACGTTTACCGCATTGCCGCGGCGGTGTCGGCGGCATTCTACGGGCTCTTTCTCCGCCCACGGGAGATGGTCTGTGAGATCGAGTCCCGCACGGACACACCCGTTCCGAGGGCCGGCCGATTTCTCCTGCTTGCGGCCGCCGCATCCGCTCCGCGAACGTACGGGAGCGGGATGCACATTCTGCCGGGACCGGAGAATGTCTGTCTGGTGCACAGAATGAGCGCCGTAAAGATCATGAGGCTGAAGAAGCTCATGTACCGCGGGGAGCACGTGAGGCGGCCGGAAGTCGAGACCTTCGAGGCGGCGGCGATCACGTTGCGTTACCGGCGGCGCCTGCCCTTTCAGGCCGACGGTGAGCCGCTGACGCTGGATCCCGCGGACTTTCCACTTCGGATCTACCGTGCATGGACGGGCGTTACGGTACCGCACGGCGGTACCCTGCCTCGGCGGGAACAGGAGCTTGCTGCCGCCGGCGGACGCGAGGGTCTTTCCGGTCAGGAGAACTCGTAGAACGTCCAGGGGCGCGCAAACTGCATGCCGTGCTGCTTGGCTTCTTCGGCGTGGTCACGCCAGGAATCCGGATAGTGCATGAGGTAGATACGGTCGCGAACGGAACGGGGCAGACCGTTGACTTCCTTGAGGCTCGCATGGATACCGCCGGTGAAAAACTGCACGTCGTGGAAGATGACCTCGGGCTGATAGAGTTCATCTATGGTGGTAACGAGCTCTTCGTCGTACTGGGTGTCACCGGAGAATAACACCCGATCGTCTATGACGAACCCGACGCTGTAGAACGCATCCTCCCAGGTCCGGGCCTGTTCGGGAAAGTGCCGCGTGCGAAAGGTCTTGAGATTGATGCTGCCTACCTGCACCTCCGTGGCGGCCCGAGGCAGATCCGGGCGCTCGGTGGGCCTATGGACGACCCAGAAGTCTTCGAACCCCAGCTCTTCGCCGTCGTGGCGCTCGTTCGGGGCGGAGCCCCCGGAGAGGGAATGCTGCCAGATGATTCGCTCAAACTCCTCGGGTATGTAGATGTGCGGTTTTGCTCGAGTCATGTAGCGATTTACGAGCATGACTTCTTCCAGGCCGCCGATATGGTCTGCGTGAGAATGGGTGACGTAGTAGTTGCGGATATCTCCGACGGTCCGACCGAGCCGCGTGAGCGCCTCGGGCCCGCGGGTGCCACAGTCCACCAGCAGGTGATCGTCGCCCTTTACGATCAACAGGTTGTTCTGATAGTTCTTTTTGGTAAAAGCGCTTCCGGTGCCGAGGAACAACAGAGCCAGGCGGCCCTTATTGGTGAGCGGGAGCTTTCGTGATGCCGGTCTGCGTATGCGCATGCTCTCTCCCCGAGTAATTGTCTCCACTATATCACGTTTCGGCAGAAAAACAGCGTGACCCGAGGGCCGTTGATTTCGTCGGCGTTGAGCTGTAGGATCGTTCGACACACGTCATGGGAAAAGGGAAAAAGCCGGTCTATGAGGCCGTCGAGATAGAAGACATCGAGTACCGGGGCCACGGCATCGCCCGGCCCGGCGGGATGGTGCTGTTCGTCGAGGATGCACTGCCGGGAGAGGTGGTCGACGCGCGGGTTATCCGCAAAAAGAAGGACTATGCCTTCGCCCGGGTCGTGCGCTATCACAAACGCTCCGAGGAGCGGACAGAGCCCTTCTGTAGCCATTTCGGACTCTGCGGCGGTTGCCGGTGGCAGTATCTGCCGTACGGGAAGCAGCTCTCCTACAAGCAGTATTTCGTCGAGCAGACCTTGCGGCGGATCGGCAAGCTCTCGGAGCTCGATATCCGGCCGATTCTCGGCTGTGAGGCGGACCGATACTATCGCAACAAGCTCGAGTTTTCCTTCGTGGACGGGAGATGGCTCGCGGAGGAGGAGATCGCCGCCGGGGTCGAGGTGGAGGATCGACGGGCTCTGGGACTCCACGTGCGCGGGCGTTTCGATCGGGTGATCGATATCGAGACCTGTTATCTTCAGCCGGACCCGTCGAACCGGATCCGTCGGGAGGTGCGCGATTTCACCCTCGAGCGCGGCTACTCCTACTACGATCCCGCCTCCCATGAAGGATACCTCCGGACCCTGATGATCCGTACGAGCCTCTCCGGGGAGGTGATGGTGGTTGTCGTCTTCGCCGGGGACGACCGGCCGTCGCGGGAGGAGCTGCTCGATTTCATCGCCGAGCGCTTTCCACAGGTTACCTCCCTCGACTACATCATAAACAACACCCGCAATGACGCGATTGCCCCGCACACGGTGTACCCTTATGCCGGGCGCGGCTATATCCGTGAGATATGCGGGCCGAACACCCTAAAGATCCACCCCAAGTCCTTCTATCAAACCAATCCCCGGCAGGCGGTTCGCCTGTATGAGGTGGTGAGCGAGCTCGCCGACCTTACGGGCCACGAAACCGTCTATGACCTCTATTGCGGTATCGGGAGCATCGCTCTTTATCTGGCCGGTCGGGCGGGGCGGGTGATCGGTGTCGACAATGTCGCGGAAGCCGTCGAAAACGCACGAGAGAACGCCCTGCATAACGGCTACAACAACTGCGAGTTTTTCACGGGGAACATCCGGGACGTCCTAACCGAGGGTTTCATTGCTTCCCACCCAGCCCCGGACCTCGTGGTTCTCGACCCACCGCGGGCCGGGCTGCATCCGGAGGTGGTGGAGGCGCTCGTAGCCCTCGCCGCGCCGCACATCGTTTATGTCAGCTGTAACCCGGCCACCCAGGCGCGGGACCTCACACGCCTTTCGGACGCCTACCGCGTCGAGGCTGTGCAGCCGGTCGATATGTTCCCCCAGACCTTTCATATCGAGACCGTGGTGGACCTCACACGGCGCTGAGCAGCCGGTATCGAGAACCTTGTTGCAGGGCCGTTTTCGCCGTGGCCGGAACGGCCTTAGTCAGTCTACCGCGGGCGGCAGCCCCGGGCTGCATACGCCGCGGTAACAGTGAGTCTCCCGCTCGGCCGGCACCTGTATGCTGTTCGGCGGAAGGCGGCTCCATTCCACCGGTCGCGGCGTCTCTATGACGTGAAAACGGCCGCGGCTTGCGAGGGCAGTGAGATTCGCGAAATCCTCGAGGAGCGGGCGGCCGAAGGGCAGGTCGGCGTAGCCCTCGTGCTCGAGAATCCGGCGGCGAAGCAGGCCGAGCTCCGCAAGGGCGGTGCTCGAGGGTATGGGACTGTCCACGGTTTCCGCAGGTACCGCCATGAAATCCTCATTGAAGGACTCGTACCAGCCGTCTTCCCGGTGAAAAGACAAAACCCGCTCGTATAGATCCCCGAGCACGGCTCGGTACTCTCCGGTCTCTTCGTAGAGCATTCCGGTCAACAGCAACAGGGCGGCATAATCGCCGAGAAACTCCTGCCGTTGGACAGCCCCGTCGAGGGAGCTGTGATACACGCGACGGTCGGCGGCATGCCGCTCGAACAGGACAGCACAGAGCTCCTGCGCACGATCGAGTCCCTCGTCGAGGTCGATATGCCGATGCGCCTCCACGAGCGCGACCCCGGCAAGGGCGTTCCACTCGGTGTGCACTTTTCGGTCGATGAACGGCTGCGCACGCCTGCGGCGCGCGGTGAGGAGCCGTTCCTCCAGTCGTGCAAGGCGTGTGGCCTCCGCGGGAGCGGATGAGCGCCGGCGTAGCAGATGGTTTCTGCCCTCGAAGTTGCCTTCCTCGGAAACCTCGTATATGTCGCCGAAGAAGGCCGCCTCCTCCTGCCCGAGCTCATCCTCGATCTCTTGCTTCGACCACAGATAGGTTCCGCCTTCTACGTGATCGGTATCCGCATCATGACCGGAGACGTAGACGCCGTCCTCGGCAAACGTCTCCTCGAGGCACCGATAGACTCCCAGTGCGGTTCGCCGGAAATCCTCGCGGCCGAAGATGCGGGCTGCCAGGCTGTAGCTCCACAGGAGCAGGGCCTGGTCGTATAGCATCTTCTCGAAGTGCGGAATCGTCCACGCGGGTTCGGTGCAATAGCGGAAGAAGCCACCTTGCAGGTGGTCGTGCAGACCGCGCGTCTGCATGACCTCAAGCGTGTGCCGTGCCATCTCGCCGGCCGATTCGTCGGGGTCCCCTGCGTACCGGGACTCGGCGTAACGATGAAGGAGATACAGCAGCGTGGCATGCGGCGGGAACTTCTGCGAGCTGCCGAATCCGGCATGTTGCCGGTCGAAGCCTTCTTGAATTCCTCGGGTGATTCGCGCGAGCTCCGCATCCTCGTCCGAACTCACGTCGCCCGATCCCG
>JBKHEN010000103.1:0-9277 GCA_046540795.1 Spirochaetaceae bacterium
CCGCGAGGGGCGGACCGGCCGAAACGCAGAGGCCGGCAGCACGTCGTCCGGTGACGCGGCCGGCCCGCCGCGCGGCGCAGGGACGTCTCCGAACGATGCGGCTTCCCCCGGGCAGCAGTCCCGCCGCGAAAAGGGGCTTCGGATCACGGCTCCCATGCCGGGAACCATCCTCGACGTACGGGTCAAGGTCGGGGACTCGGTAGTACCGGGAAACGTCATTATGGTGCTCGAGGCGATGAAGATGGAAAACGAGATCACGGCGCCCGGTGCCGGGGTCGTGGATGAGATTGCAGTCGGCAAGGGTGCCTCGGTCAGTTACGGGGATGTGCTTGCCGTAGTGGTCTGAGGGGCGCGGGAATGGGCGGAGACCTTGCGGCGTTTCTCGACAGTATGGGGTACCTGCACCTCGGGTGGCAGCAAGTCGTCATGATCGGCATCGGATGCGTGCTTCTGTATCTCGCCATCGTGCGCAAGTACGAGCCGCTCCTTCTTCTGCCTATCGCCTTCGGGGTGATCCTGACCAACCTGCCGCTCGCCGATCTCATGGCGCCGCCGGCGGAAGACGGGAGTCCCGGGGGACTGCTGTACTACCTCTATCAGGGCACGCGGCTGGGCATCTATCCCCCGCTGATCTTCCTGGGCATCGGGGCGTTAACCGACTTCGGCCCCCTCCTTGCCAACCCCAAGACCTTCCTTCTCGGAGCGGCAGCGCAGTTCGGCATTTTTGCCACCTTTTTCGGGGCGGTGCTCCTCGGCTTCACGCCGGGGCAGGCGGGCGCCATCGGTATCATCGGCGGCGCCGACGGACCGACGGCAATCTTCACCGCCTCCCGGCTGGCTCCGGAGTTTCTCGGTCCCATCGCCATTGCCGCTTACTCCTACATGGCGCTGGTACCGATCATCCAGCCGCCGATCATGCGGGCACTGACCTCCCGCCGCGAGCGCCGCATCGTCATGGCACAGATGAGACCGGTCGGCCGCCGGGAACGGATTCTGTTTCCGATTCTTGTGGTGATTCTGATGGGGCTGTTCATACCGGCAGCGGCACCGCTGCTCGGTTCGCTCATGCTCGGGAACCTGTTCCGGGAAACCGGTGTGGTGGAGCGCCTGTCGAAGGCCGCGCAGAACGAGCTCATCAACATCATCACCATATTTCTCGGGGTTACCGTCGGCGCGACGGCAAAGGCGGAGCAGTTTCTGAGCGCGGAGACCCTCTTCATCATTGGCCTCGGTCTGATCGCCTTTGCCGTGGGGACGGCGGCGGGAGTGCTCTTGGGCAAGGTGATGTGCGTGCTCACCGGGGGCGAGGTCAATCCGCTGATCGGTGCGGCCGGTGTTTCCGCGGTGCCTATGGCAGCACGGGTAACACAGATCGTGGGACGGCGGGAAAACCCCGACAGCTTTCTGTTGATGCACGCGATGGGACCGAACGTGGCCGGAGTGATCGGCTCCGCGATAGCCGCCGGCGTGCTCATCGCGCTGCTGGAGTAGCCGTTGTTGATGATACGAGGCAGGCATTCGGACCCAGTATGCAGAGGTCGATTCCGCAGCGCCGCGATTAGACCGGCGACGGCCGCCGTCGTGGCTGTGGCGGCTGCCGCCGTCGCACTCGGATTGTGGATAGTCCCGCCGGAGCTCGGGGTCGAGGTTATCAATGAGGACGGCGAGTCGGTCGCGCGGTTTCACGGCGTGCGATCATTCGTCCTGCGCCACACCCACTCGGTCATGAAGACACCGGTGGAGGACTACTACGAGGTGGCAAGCCGAACGCACTTGGTTCAGACACAGACCAGATACCGCTCTCTGGGAGCCGGGCTGCCTTCGAGCGGCATTGGTGAGTTCCGAAGGGAGGACGGGTGGTTCGTGCGGGATAGTATCGGTGGAAGGCTCGAGCGGATCACCGTCCGCGTGGGGCGGGTGAGCAAGCAGGTGTTGATGATAGACGGGAAAGAAATCCCTCTCAGGGATCTTGATACAGCCGGAAAAGCACTTACAATACGACCGGCAATCATTTTGTTTTCGATGCTGTGGGTATAGGAGGCTGAGCATGAGTGAGCAGGATTCACGGCAGAACGGGGCCGAAGAGGCCGCTCCAAAAACAGCAACGTCCGGCGCCCTCACGGGTGAGGACCCGGAGCTGCAGAGCTCCACGAGAGACCTCAAAGGCATCGCCGGCAAGATCGTCTTTGCGATAGCGGTGGCCATGTCCCTGTTCCACCTCTACACGGCGGGATTCGGCGTGCTTCTGGCTCACAAACAGCGGGCCGTGCACCTCATGTTCGTACTGGTTATCGGTTTCTTGCTCTATCCTGCCTCCAAGAAGAAAACAGGCTCGGCGAGCGTCCCGTGGTACGATTGGATCCTCGCGGCGTCTGCGATCGCCGTGAACACCTATATTCTTGTCTTCTACGATGTGCTGGTGCGCCGGGGCGGACTACCCTCGCAGACGGACATGATCATGGGCGTGATTACCGTGCTGCTGGTGCTGGAGATCACGCGCCGGTCCATCGGGCTTGCGCTGTCCATCATCGCGGTGGTGGCGCTGTTTTACGGATATTTCGGGTATCTCATTCCGGGACAACTCGGCCACGTCGGGTACAGCGTGCGACGGCTGGTCAATCAAATGTACATGTCCACCGAGGGCATCTTCGGTATTCCTCTCGGCGTCTCGGCAACCTTCGTGTTCCTCTTTGTGCTCTTCGGTGCCTTTCTCGAGGTGACCGGGGTCGGGCAGTTCTTTATTGACATGGCATTTTCGGTGGCCGGCAGGCGCCGGGGAGGACCGGCCAAAGCCGCCGTTGTGGCAAGCGGCTTCATGGGCTCGATCTCAGGCAGCTCCATCGCCAATACCGTGACTACGGGCTCATTTACCATCCCGCTCATGAAACGGATCGGCTACAAGGCGAACTTCGCCGGTGCCGTAGAGGCGGCCGCCTCTACGGGTGGACAGATCCTGCCGCCGGTCATGGGAGCTGCGGCATTCATCATGGCGGAGTTCACGGGGATATCCTACGTTCGGATCATCGGCGCCGCGGCGATTCCCGCGCTCATCTACTATATGGGCGTGTTCGTCATGGTTCACCTCGAGGCGGTGAAACACGGTCTGGAGGGGCTGCCTAGGGAAGAGATTCCGAACTTCAAGCGGGTCATGATAGACGGGTTTCATCTTCTCGTGCCCCTGGTGGGGATCATCTACCTGCTGGTGGCGGGGTTCACGCCCTTCCGTGCGGCCTTCATCGGCATCGTCCTGGCCGTCGGTACCTGCTTGCTGAGGAAACACACCCGAATTCGCGCACGGGACCTGTTGACCGCGCTGGATTCGGGGGCGAGGAAGGCGATCAGCGTGGCGGCTGCATGCGCCTGCGCGGGAATCATTGTGGGAATCGTGACGCTCACCGGCCTCGGGCTGGCCTTTGCAAATGCCATCGTCACGATGGCCGGCGGTCTGCTTCTGCCCACGCTGTTCTTCACGATGCTTGCCTCCATTCTGCTCGGTATGGGACTGCCTACCACGGCGAAGTACATCATACTGGCAACCATGGCCGCGCCGGCGCTCACTCACCTGGGCGTGAATCTCTTAGCGGCGCACCTGTTTATCCTGTACTTCGGAGTGATAGCCGACGTGACGCCTCCCGTGGCCCTCGCCGCGTACGCCGGCGCCGGCATCGCCGGGGGGAATTCCTTCCGCACCGGTCTCACCGCGCTGCGGCTGGCCCTTGCCGGGTTCATCATCCCCTACGTCTTTGCCTTGAATCCGACATTGCTGTTCATCGATACCACGCCGGTGAACCTGCTCGTAGCCGTCGTTACCGCCTGTATCGGTGTGATCGGACTCGGGGGCGCCGTGCAGGGGTACCTGTTGGTTCATGCCCGGCCGCACGAGCGATTGTTGTTGCTGGCCTCCGCGCTGACGCTCCTGATGCCGGGGATCATCTCGGACTTCGGCGGCATCGTTGCTTTCGGCCTGGTGATTCTTCTGCAGTGGGGACGAAGCCGCCACGAGCATACAACCCCCGCCGGAGCGAGCTGAGGACCTGCCTGCGACCGACGGGGCGGTGAGGCTCAGGAAGCCGATCCGCCGGAGGCGGTGAGCGCGCAGAGATCCTCGATGCCGACGTTCCCGCCGCTTACCACCGCGCACACCGTTTTGCCTGCGAAGCGGTGTGCGTGGACGCGCGCGGCCGTGGCGGTGACGGCGCCGGTGGGCTCCACCACCATCTTCATGCGTTCGAAGAAGAAACGCATCATTGCAACGACGTCGCTATCTGACACGGTTATCATGTCGTCGACGTAGTCGAGCATCAGCTCGAAGTTGAGCTTCCCGACTGAGAGGTTTCGCATGCCGTCTGCGATGGTGTCGGTCGACGCATAGCGGATGAGCTCTTTGCGGTGAAACGACTGCGTGGCGTCGTCGGCTCCCGCGGTTTCCACGCCGATAACCTCAACGGAGGGCATCAGGCTCTTCACCGCGAGCGCGCAGCCTGAGATGAGGCCGCCGCCGCCCACCGGCACGAGCAAGACGTCGAGGTCCGGTACCTGCCGGACGATTTCGAGACCGCAGGTTCCCTGTCCCGCAATGATCAAGGGGTCCTCATACGGTGGAATCACGGTGTAGCCGTGGCGCTCCTGAAGCTCCATTGCCCGGGTATGGCGATCCTCGGATGTCGTGCCGGCGGTTGTGACCTCCGCGCCGTAGGCGAGGGTCGCATTTCTCTTGGCCGCCCGCGCGTCCTCGGGCATCACGACGACGCAGCTGACGTTCTCGAGACGGGCCGCACACGCCGTCGCCTGACCGTGGTTCCCGGAGCTGTAGGTTATCACCCCGCGTGATCGTTCTTCGTCGCTGAGCGTCCTGAGCTTATTCAATGCGCCGCGGATCTTGAACGCGCCCACGCGCTGCACGTTCTCGGCCTTAAAGAAACACCGCGTGGAGGTCAATTCGTCGAAGGTCTTCGAAGTGAGAACGGGCGTCTCATGAACATCTCCGGAAAGCCGCCGAGCTGCCTCCCGTATGTCTTCTATGGTCGGTATATAGAAAGCCATTATCTATAGCTTAAAGGAATCGACCCTGGTGTGAAAGCCCATTCCTCCCGATGCCGTACCGTGCCCGCCTTCGTGGCCTTCCGTGGCCTTCCGCGGCCGTCCTGAGAGGGAATTGCCGGCCCGGTGTCGTTTTGCTTGACAGATTCGACACCACGAGAGAAGATGATATTTGAGAGTATTTCCCATTTTCCGGTGCCGAGCCATCCGGAGAAAGGAGGTGGGTTTTCGGGAGCAGTTGTACCGATGAAGAACGAGTAGATAGCGACGGTTGGGGAGACAAGGGTCTCGGGTTTCGACAAAGGAGGAATATAGAATGCGGTCAATGCGAATGAATCGACTTGTGGTGCTAATCGCGGTCTTCTTGTTGGTAGCGGCTTTTTCGGTTTTCCCGGAAGGTGAGCGGGAGACCGGTCGTATCGTCTTGGCCACCGGTGGTACCGGGGGTGTCTACTATCCGCTCGGGGGCGCGATGGCGAGTCTCTGGAGCGATGAAATCGAAGGGGTCGAGGCAAGCTCGGAATCTACGGGGGCGTCGGTTGAAAACGTGAACCTGGTCAATGAGCTTGAGTCGGAGTTGGGTCTCGTCCAGAACGACATCTCCTACTACGCGGCGCACGCGGAAGAGATGTTCGAAGACGAAGAGCCCATGGAGAACCTTCGGGGGGTCTTCACGATGTATCCGGAGACTATCCAGATCATCGCCCGCGCCGATGCCGACGTAGATACCGTCGGCGACATCTCCGACCTGAGGGTTGCCGTAGGCGCGCCGGGCAGCGGCACCGAAGTCAACGCTCGTCAGATTCTTCAGATGCACGATATAACTTACGACGATATCCGGGAGGATTTTCTGTCGTTTTCAGAAGCCGCGGATGCCATTCGTGACGGTAACGTCGACGTGGCCTTTGTTACCGCCGGCCTGCCCACCTCGAGTGTCATGGACCTTGCAACGTCCACCGACATCACGATGGTCGGCATCGAGTCGGACATGCTGGATTCGATCCTCGATGAGTGGTCGTACTTCGCGGAGGTGACCATTCCGGCGGACACCTATTCCGGACAGGATTCCGATGTGAGCGCCGTTGCCGTCATGGCCATGATGATCGCTCATGAATCCCTCGATGAGGAGCTCGTGTATAACATTACGAAGCAGACTCTCGAGAACACGGACGTGCTTGCCGACACCCATGACCGCGGTCGGGAGGTAGCGGTTGAGACCGCCCTCGACGGCATGTCGCTGGATCTTCACCCCGGTGCGCGGCGGTACTTCGAAGAACAGGATATGATTGACTGACGTGCTCGCTTGCAGGAGCCGAGAGCGGACAGTTTGGTTCGGACCGGGCGGCGGTGTCGTCGCCCGGCCGGCACGTCTGCACACCGGCGGGTGCAGACTACCCGGGATACGGAGCTCCATGACAGGGCGGTGTGTGCGGCCAGGAGCATGACCACATGACCAAACGGACAATTCGAGAGCTCCGGATCGACCCGGCGTGGTGCAAGCGCTGCGGCATATGCGTCCATTTCTGTCCCCGAGGGGTGTTGGTCGCCGATGAGCAGAACCTGCCGCACGTTGAGTCGCTCGACCGCTGTACCGGATGCCGACTCTGTGAGTACTGGTGTCCGGACCTGGCCATAGAGGTGCGAACGGATGAATAGAGCCATCACGTTCGTGCAGGGCAATGAAGTCTGTGCGGAGGCGGCTCTCTACGCCGGCGTCGGGTTTTACGCCGGATATCCGATCACCCCCTCCTCCGAGATCATGGAGTACATGGCCGAGCGCATGCCCGCGCTGGGCCGCAAATTCCTTCAGATGGAGGACGAGATCTCCTCCCTCGCGGCGATCATCGGCGCCTCGCTCACCGGACACAAGGTCATGACCGCGACGAGCGGCCCGGGGTTTTCGCTGATGCAGGAGACGCTCGGATTCGCGGTGATGGCGGAGATCCCCTGCGTGATCGCGGACATCCAGCGCGGCGGCCCGTCGACGGGGCTTCCCACGCACGCCGGCCAGGGAGATGTGTATCAGGCACGCTGGGGTACTCACGGCGATCACGGTATCATTGCGCTCACGGCATCCAATCACCAGGATCTGTTCAAGATCACCGTGGAGGCCTTCAATATGGCCGAAACCTACCGAACCCCGGTGATCCTGTTACTCGATGAGATTGTGGGGCACATGCGCGAGAAGGTCGAGATGCCCGCCCGCGGGGACCTGGAAGTGGTCGAGCGGCTGCGTACCTCGGTGCCCGACGGGGTTGACTATCATCCCTACCTGCCCCGGGAAGACGGTCGACTGCCGATGTCCGATTTCGGCGGGCATCACCGCTACAACGTCACGGGCCTCTACCACAACATGTGGGGCTTCCCTACGACCGATCCCGAGGTCATTCACGGTCTCACCCACCATCTGATGGACAAGATAGAGAACAATCTCAACGAGGTGACGCGCTACCGGGAGTACTATCTCTCGGATGCCGACTGCGTGCTCGTCGCCTACGGGTGCTCCGCACGATCGGCCCTGCATATCGTGGAGAACCGCAGGCAGCGTGGCGTGCGGCTCGGACTGCTGGAGCTGCAGACGCTCTGGCCCTTTCCGGCAGCGCTCGTTCGGGAGAAGTGCGCAGAAGCCCGGCACATCGTGGTAGTGGAGATGAACATGGGGCAGGTGGTGCATGAAGTAAAACGGGCGGTTGAGTACCCGCAGCGGGTCTTTCTGGCAAACCGGGTGGACGGGGAGTTCATCACTCCCACGGACATCAAGAACGTCTTGCGTCTCATTATGGGGAGAGGGGTATAGCCATGCCGGTGCGGGACTACATCCGCAGCAGGTTCTTTCCGCACATCTGGTGTGCCGGCTGTGGACACGGAACCGTGCTCAACGCGCTCCTCCGGGTGGTGGAGAAACTCGGCCTCGACAAGAGTGCAACGGTCATGGTTTCCGGGATCGGCTGTTCCTCGCGGATGCCGGGATACGTCGATTTCCATTCCCTGCACACGCTTCATGGGCGGGCCCTGGCCTTCGCTACGGGCGTGAAGATGAGCAAGCCCGAATTGACCGTCCTGGTTCCCATGGGCGACGGCGATGCGCTTGCCATCGGCGGCAACCACTTCATTCACGCATGCCGCCGAAACATCGACGTGACGGCGATCGTGTTGAACAACCGTATTTACGGGATGACCGGAGGACAGTTCTCGCCGCTATCGGGACAGGGGATCCTTGCGAGCACGGCGCCTCATCGCACCATCGATCCGGCCTTCGACGTGGTGAGCCTGGCAACCGGGGCGGGAGCCTCGTTCGTGGCACGGGGCACCACCTATCACGTGATGGAGCTGCAGAAGCTCCTCGAGAAGGCTATCCGGCACAAGGGTTTCTCCGTGGTGGAGGTCCTCTCACCGTGTCCCACTCACTTCGGCAGGAAGAATCGGCAGGGAGATGCGGTGCAGATGCTCGAGTGGTTGAAGGACAACACGGTGAAGACGGGATCCCGGGCGGCGGAGGAGAACGAAGAGCTTCTCACCCGGGGCGTGTTCCTCGAAGAAGAACGGCCGGAATACTGCGAGCAGTACGAGCGGATCGTGGAAGAGTCTCAGGCTGAGCGAGAGCCTCGCGGAGTGGGGTCTTGAAGCATGAGTGACGGGGAACGCTGTCGGATTGTTTTTGCCGGCTCCGGGGGACAGGGCGTCATAACCGCGGCCATCATACTGGCAGAGGCCGCCGTGATCCACGAGGGGCTCAACGCGGTCCAGTCTCAGTCCTACGGCGCCGCGGCCCGCGGCGGCGTCACCCGCTCCGATCTCATCATCTCGAGCTCTCCCATCAATTTCCCCAAGGTGATACAGCCCAATATCCTGGTGTGCCTTACGCAGGAGTCATTCAACCGATTCTACGACATTCCGCGTCCCGGCGGCCTGCTTCTGCTCGACGCGGACCTGGTGGAGCCGCGTATGCAGGTAGAGGCTCGACAGTACCGGATTCCGATGCATCGCACGATGCAACAGGAGCTCGGCACGACGGTCGGGCTAAACGTATGCATGCTGGGGGCGCTTCTGTCGTTGCGGCCCGTTGTGGCGATGGAGTCGGTAAGAAGTGCCCTCGGGCGCCGTTTTCCCGAGCGTTTCCTTTCGATGAACGAAAAAGCATTGGAGTTGGGATACACTCTTGCTCGCGAGGTAGAGCCGGAAGCCGAAAGCGCCGGATAGCGGGGCGGGAGAGGGACTATGCCTGAGCTGCCCGATG
>JBKHEN010000104.1:0-9270 GCA_046540795.1 Spirochaetaceae bacterium
TGGTCAGCCCGGCGGCCAGCTCATCTGTCGGCCGCCGAGAATGTGGGCGTGGAGGTACTGCACCGACTGCTGGGCCTCGGGGCCCGTATTGAATACCACCCGGTATCCTCGTTCCTCCAGCCCCAGCTCCTGAGCAACCCGGGAGACGGCAAGCATGAATCTGCCTACGAGCTCCGGTTCGGCGCTGCGCACGTCGGCAAAGCTCTCGAGCTTTCGCTTGGGTATGACGAGAACGTGCACCGGTGCCTGAGGATTGATGTCCTTGAAAGCATAGACGTCTTCGTCTTCGTAAACGGCTTCAGAGGGGACGGTCCCTGCGAGAATCTGATCGAACAGCGTTTCTTCGGCCATCGCTATCTCCTCGATCCGAGGATAGCATGCCCTCCGGTGTGCTTCAACGTCGGCCGGGACCGCGACAGCGGGTACAGCCGAGCACGTGGACGTGGCTCCGCGGTGAGCGGTTGAACATCCGTGCGACGACATAGTCCTCCGTTCCCAGCTTCCGCTCGCAGACGGGGCAGTACCGTGGATAGTGCTCGTTTGGGGGATAGCAGTAGGGACAGCCGTAGATGTAGCTAATACTCTCCTGGAGACGCCCGGAGCTACCGGCACCGGAAGCGTCGCCACCCCCGCCCGCGTACGTGCCGGCTTCGGTGGCACGCCTCGATCGCCCGCCGTAGACCACCGTATGCAGGCGCTCCCCGCGCCGGAGCATGGTGTTGCAGAGGGGGCAGGGTTTGAGAACCTCGAAGCTCTTGCGGCTGCGTTTTGCCATGCGGTTCGCCAGGAAGTCGTAATCGGAGTCTCGCAGCGTGACGATCGTATAGAGGAGATAGCCGACAACAGCCGCGACGATAACGAGGACCAGGGTATAGATACGGCGCCTCCCAAGCTCGAATCGGCGCCATGATAGCGAATTTCGCCGTCGAAGGATATAGTGAGGCCATGGCCGGACTCTACGTGGTCGCAACGCCCATCGGGAATCTGGAAGACATCACCTATCGAGCGGTCCGCACCCTGTCGGAGGTCGACTTCGTGCTGGCCGAGGATACCCGTCATACCCGGAAGCTGCTCACGCATTTCGATATCCATGCCGAGCTGGTGAGCTGTCGTGCTCAAAACGAGGCGAAGGTGGCCGATACTTGTATACGACGGCTCCAAACAGGCGAGAGCGCCGCCTTCGTGAGTGACGCCGGCACGCCGGGGCTGAGTGATCCCGGTGCGGTGCTCGTGGAAGCGGTTCGACAGGCGGGATTCGAGGTGCGGCCGGTACCGGGGCCCTCGGCGCTGGCGGCCGTCGTGAGCGTCGGTGGTTACTCCGGCAAGCGTCTCTGCTTCGAGGGGTTTCTCTCACCGAAACCCGGTCGGCGGCGACGGCGGCTGGAAGAACTGCTCACAGACGGCGGTGCCTTCGTGCTCTACGAGTCGCCGCACAGGATCGTGAAGTTCCTACGGGACCTCGAGGAGCTCGAGCCGGAACGACGTGTGCTGATAGGACGGGAGATGACGAAGATCCACGAGGAGTATCTCGAGGGAACGGCCACGGAGATAGCGCGGCGGTTGGAATCCCGGGAACAGGTGCGCGGTGAGATTACGGTCCTTGTCGGACCGGGGAAAAAGCGTTAATATTAACGACGGCTGTGTCGATATGTTAACTGGTGAAGGGAAGGTTTGGGAATGACCATTGAGCCACTCGGTCCAATAGATCCAATTCACAGACCCAATCAGGCGGGAAAGACCGAACGTACCCAGCAGTCGGAGGGAAAGGATTCGGTCTCGTTTTCCAATGAAGCCCGATTGAAGGCTGAGGTTTACCGTCTGACCCAAGAGGTCAAAGCCGGGGAGGACGTGCGTGCCGATCGGGTGGCGGAGGTCAAGCAGAAGCTCCAGGATCCGAATTACATCGACGATAAGGTGCTGGACACCGTTGCAGAGCGCATCATGGACATGCTCGACATCTGAGCGCCTCGGCACCGGCTCCGGGATGGAAGCGCAGATCGCCGTATCGCGTCTGTGCTTTTTTTATGTTCTCGCACACACCCATGAATGAATTCGTCTTCGATCTACCTGCCTCTGTAATCTTCGGCCCCGATGCAGTAAACCGTGTTGCCCAGGCGGCTGCCGACTACGGAACGCGGGCCCTGCTCGTGACGGAGGCGGTGCAGCGTGAGCAGGGCACGGTGGCTCGCGTTGCGGACCTGTGTGCCCGCAGGGAGGTCAATCTCATCGTCCACGCGGACTTGCCGATGCGAAGCACCAGTGCGGCGGTGCATGAGCTCGTCACGCTCGCCCGGGCAAGTCGAACCCAAGTAGTCATCGGCCTCGGGGGGATGCGGGTGCTTGCCGCCGCCCGAGCGGCGGCCGTCGCCGTTCCTTCGGGGAACTCGCTGTACCGTATGCTCGACGGAGAAGCACCCCAAGAGCCTCCGTTGCCGTTTGTTCAGATACCCACGAGCTTTCGGGACCACTTCACGTTCAACAGCCGCTTCGTGATTACCGAGGCGGACTCGCGGCGGCCGCGGGCTATCACGACCCCGCGGGCGGTAGCGCGCACGGTTCTCTATGATCCAAAGCTCGGGATGTCGTTGTCCACCAAGTACGCCGCCTCCACGATGATGGACATTCTGCTTGCCGCGGTGGAGGGGTATCTTTCCACGCGCAGCGCATTCCTCTCGGACACGCTGTTTCTGCGTGCCGTGGATACCATCAAGGAAGCGGTCGATGATGTTCTCCGAAGCGGTGATTCCCCCGCCTCGCGGCAGCGGGCAACCGAAGCGGGGCTGCTCACCGCCGTCGGGCTTTCCGTCAGTAGTCAAGGAGCCGGTGGAGCCCTCACCTATGCGATGAACAGCCGGTTCGGCGTGCCGAAATCCTGGCTTGCCACGGCGTTGCTACCGCACGTGCTCGACTATCACGCGGGGGTACGACCGGAGAAGGTGGCCAAGATCGCACGGGCTCTCGGCGAGGACGTGCCCGGAATCAGCAACCAGGACGACGCCGGCCAGGCTTCGACGGTAACCCGTCGCCTCATCGGCAAGCTCTCACTGCCCGCGCGGCTGCAGGACTTCGGACTCACTCTCGACGACATGGTGGAGTCTGCCGAGATCGCCGCGGGGCTCGAGATGGTGAGCTACGCGCCGGTGGCCCTTTCCCGGCAGGATCTCTACGATCTGTTGAAACAGGCGCTCTGATGCCGCCCACGGCGCTTCCGTCATGATAAGCGTCCGCAAGCTTGCAACCCTTCCGCGAAAGACCCGCCTCAGGAAGACCGTGCAGTTGCTCGAAACGCTCGAGCGCGCGTGCCTTGCCGGTCGCGCGGTGGACCTGCGCTACGTCCGGGAAATGGCGGCGCTCCTCCGTGACGACGGGCGAGTCGGTGAGCGGACCCGCGCTCGAGCGGCGGAGGCCGCCGAGCTCCGTGAAGCCGACGCCGCTTGCCGAACCATCGACGCCCTGCGCAACGCTCTGCGCGCGGAGCTTGGCCGGATGCCGGCCGATTGGGACTTGCTTACCGCGGGGGAAGAGCGGCTCGACGCGTCGGTCCGCCGGGTCCGAGACTTTTTCGTGTATCTCGAGGATCTGCGCTCCCCGTTCAATGTGGGTTCCATCATTCGTACCGCCGAGAGTTTCGGGGTGCGTAAGGTCTTCGTCTCTCCCGATACACCGCGACCGGATCATCCCAGGGCCGCACGGACCGCCATGGGATCGGCGGAGGTTGTTCCCTGGAGTGTGTGCAGTCTCGAGGAGGCGCGGTCGGACGCTGCGGCTTGCACCGGCGCCGCCGACGAAACCTCCGCGCCCGGTGCCGCCGACGTCGGCTCCTCGGCCGACCCCGCCGGCGCGGGCTCCGCCGCCGGCCAAGCGCCGCCGCCCGGCGGCACGCCGCGTGAGGCGGAGTCGATGCCGGTCTTCGCTCTGGAAACCGGTGGGATGCCGTTGTCGGGGTCCCGTCTGCCCGAACCCGGTCTGGTCGTGGTCGGCTCCGAGGAGCTCGGCGTGTCCCCGGCTGCGCTTGCCCTTTCCGACAACTCCTTCGGCCGCGTGAGCATTCCCATGGCCGGGGCGAAGGCCTCGCTCAACGTATCGGTGGCCTTCGGGATACTGGCTTTCGCGTGGTGGTCGGCCGATCGGAACCGCCGGGAGACGGGGCCGCTGTAGGGGCGTGAGGTCCCCGTACCGTCCTTTCTCCCGAACGGTACCCTGACCGCAGAAAGGAGCGCTTACTCCGGATTTGTGAGGATTTCGTAATCGAGCTGCGCGACCTGCTTCATCATGGCGGACACGCCGCAGTACTTCTCCTGGGAGAGTTTTACCGCCTTCTCGATTTTGCCGTGGTCGAGCCGGTTGCCGCGGAACACGTAGCGCACGCGGACGGTGTGATAGGTCTTGGGGTGCTCATCGGTTGTATCACCCTCGACCTCCACTTCGAAGCTATCGTAGGGCATTTGCATCTTGGACAGTATGGCCGCTACGTCCATCCCGGTGCATCCGGCGAGGGAGGTGAGCAACAGGGGCTTGGGGGTAGGCCCGTATCCCTTGCCGCCTACCGACTCATCGGCATCGAGCTTAATGTTGTATCCCTGGAGGTCCGCGTCGAACGATAATCCGTCTTTGTGGGTTATCTTGGTGTGATGTGTCGCCATATCATGCCCTCTTCAGTGCTCTCTCGAGCTCCGTCTTGTTGAAGCCTACAATGACTTTGCCGTTGACGTCGATCACCGGAACACCCATCTGCCCGGATTTTTTCACCATCTCATCAGCCCTACGCATGTCGCGCGCGACATTGTATTCCGTGAACGGAATACGCTTTTCCCGAAAGTACTGTTTTGCCGCATTACAATAAGCGCACGTAGGCGTGGTGTAGATTTTTATTGCCATCGCTCCTCTCCACGAGTTTAAACTGCACTATATATTATATCTAATATACTATCCGGATTTCGTCAATACGGAGCTGAGCGCGGACGGCGTCGTGGGAGCCCTTGGGGGGTCCGCGGAACCGGCCCGGAAGACCGCTTTCCCCTACCGCGACGAGTCTCGCCGACTAGGCTTGCCGGCTTGCCTCTACGGTTCCCGTGCGCTCGTAGGCCCGTGCGTTGGCCCGTTCGAACATGTTCTGGAGTTTCTCCGCAACCTGGTCGAGTTGTGCTTCATCCTTCAGGTTGAAATGCTTCAGCACCGCCGGCTCCAGCTGCTCGATGCCAAGCTTGTCCTCCCCGTAGTGTGTGAGACCGTTGGCCAGGTACACCGTATATACGACCTCACGATAGACAGGCGGTGCGGAGGTCGGCGTATGGTGGTATTTGATGGCGGCAACGAGAGCATCGGGGAAGTTCCACTTCTCCGCGATCATCCCACCGATCTCCGAATGATTCAGACCGGCCGCGAGATCCTCGAAAATCTCCTGCGAAATGCCTTTCTGCCGGCAAAAATTGTGAATCTTATCGATCAGATCCGGATGTACGGATGAGAAGATGATCTTTCCCATGTCGTGGAGTATCCCCCCGACGTAGACGTCATCGAGAGTTTCTTTCTTCCGCGTCACGCTGCGGGCGAGGTGGTAGGCGTAGAACGCGGTACGATACGAGTGCTCCCATAGGCGCTTCGTGTCGGCGGTCTCGTTGCCGAGGATCTTTTGCGTGCCGTGGAAGAACAGGAGATTACGCAACCCCCTCATTCCGACCATCTTCACCGCTTCCACAATGTTGTCCACCTTCTTCGGCAACATGTATTGAGCCGAGTTCACGAGCTTCAAGAGGTCCGCGGTGAGTGACGGGTCCGTGCTGACCTGTCGGGCGATCTCGGCGATGTCCGAGTCGGGATCCTCGATCGTCTTCTGCAACGCGACGATATTCTCCGGGAAGCGGGGCAGGGCCTCTACTTCCCGTACGATTCGCTGCGAAATGACGTCGAGGCTTTCCAGCCTGACCTTCGACATCGGAATGCTTACGCGAGCGACGGTCTCCCCATCCCGGGCGTCGATGTCGAAGGCGTCTTCGTCGAGGCCGATCTTCTTGAGCATCAATACCAGGATGACGATACCGAGCCCGGCGCCTTCAGAGTCATCGAGCACGGTGGTAAGCGCTTCCTCGAGGGAGCTGAATGCCCGCGATCGGGCGATGCGATCGTAGATACGGATCTGCTCCTTCTTGGTGATGACGGAGTTGTTGATCACGTAGAGGTGGAGAACCCGGCCCTTGGCGTGGAAAACGACCTTTACGTACAGACCCTCATCCTTCTGTCGCTCCAAATAGTGCGAGATGTTCTCAAGCGTGTCCTGTTTGAATCCGCGCATGCCCTCCCGATAGTCCTCGTCGTCGAGGATATCCAGGCCGCGCTCTCTGAAATACACGCGTTTGGTATTTGCCTTCTTTGCGTTTACAGCGATTTCCCGCAAGCAATACGAAAGCGCGTCTTTCAGCTGTTCCTGCCCCATCTCCTTGAGGAAAATCTCGAGGATCTGCTCCAGATACTCCTCCGTCTCCCTGGGCAGGGTGTAGGATTTGACCGTCAGGGGGATCGAGCTTCGTGCCGCTTTCAGTACTTTTTCTTCATCGGCTTTTGGGGGCATGCTGCTGCGCTCCTGCGGGAGGTGTATCCCTTGGTTTCAGTATATAAGCACCGATAGCCGTGTCAAGAATAGCAGACGCATCGACGGGATGCAAATCGCTCTGAATTGCGAGTAGAACACGGCGGACCGAGCCATCTTGCCCTGCCTCGGCAGCCGGCTCCTGCGCAATAGCCTCGTGGATACGGCCGAGCCGGCTTTCAGCTTCCTCCGAAATCCTTCACCTGCCGTGCCATTTCCCGGAGCCGACGAGAGACCTCGGCATTCACGCTTCCCGGCTCGAATTCATCTTCCGTGGCGTGTCCGCCTGCCGGCACACCGCTCAGGATCTCGAGCCCCTCGTCCACCGTATCGATGGAGTATATGTGAAATGCCCCGGTTTCCACCGCGTTCTGTACCTCGCGATTCAGGATTAGATTGGCCAGGTTCTTGCGCGGGATGATGACTCCCTGCTCACCGGTCAATCCCACCTTCTTGCACACCGCGAAGAACCCCTCGATCTTCTCGCTGATGCCGCCCACCGGCTGAATCTCTCCCATCTGATTCACGGAGCCGGTGACCGCTATGTCCTGCCGCAGCGGAAGGCCGGCAATGGCGGAGAGAAGCACGTAGACCTCCGGTGAGGAGGCGGAATCTCCGTCGACCTCCACGTAGGACTGCTCGAACGCGATGCTGGCGTGGATAGAAAGCGGAAAGGTGGTTGCGTATTTCGAACGGAGGAACCCTTCGAGGATATACACCCCTTTGTCGTGGATCTCTCCGGAGAGACCGGATTCCCGCTCGATGTTAACGATCCCCGTGTCCCCGGGTGCCGTGCGGGCGGTTATGAGGATGGGACGGGCAAAGGAGTAATAGCCGCGGTCAACGATTGCAAGCCCGTTTATTCGGCCTACGGCGCGATCGGTCACGGAGATCAGTAACTCCCCCGAGATGATCTGATCGTCGATCTTCTCCTCCGGCAGGTTCGAGAAATACACTCGCTTGCTGACGGCCTGTTCCACCGCCGGTCGATCTATCTCAGTGCGATCACTCCTCCGTGCCCAGTAATCCGCCTCGCGGACGAGGTCTCCTATCATCGCAAAGCGGGTGCTCAGCCGGTCACGGAATTCCGAGAGGCGAACCCCGTATTCCACCACCGCGGCGATCCCGTCCGGTGTGGTCGGGAGCAGTTCCTCCTCTTCCACGATCATGCGAATGAAACCGATGTACTCGCCGGTATTGCGACGATTCCGCGGCATGGAGGCGTCGAACTCCGCCGGAACCTTGAAGAGCTTCCCGAACTCCTCATCGTGATTGAACAGCAGGTCGTAGAGGTGCTCGGAGCCGAGGATGACCACCTTCACGGAAATCTCCACGGGCTCGGGTTTGAGAAAGCCCGCGGGAACGGGCGTGCTCCCGGCGGTAGGGCGAATCTCGGTCGTTTCGGTGTCGAGGGCACGTTTCAGTGTATTCCACAGATCTTCCTGTGTCAGAAGATCGTCTCCCCGCAGTACGAGGAAGCCTCCCGAGGCCTCGAGCAAGGCCCCTGCTCTGAGATACATGAACCCGCTCTTGATCTCCCCTCCGGTCTCCTGGGCATACTCCTGCAGACCGAACAGCCGCTGATAATCGGGGTTGGTCTCGTAGACCAGCGGTGCTTGCTTGGTGTCACCGTGGTCGACCACTGTGTTTATCTGATACCGCTCGAAGTCCGAGGGATTGCCCTGTTCGTCGTCCTCATAACCCGCAAACCAATCGAGGTGTCGCAGAATGTCCTCCCGCAGATCATCGAGGTACGCGGTGATCCGGGGATCGGGATATTGCTCCTTGAGCGCGCGGACATCCTTGTCGAGCTCCGGAGAGACCTCGCGGACGCGCAGCTCCCGGAGGCTGTCCTCCACCTGCTCGCGTTGGGAGTCGAGGCGCTGGAAGATCTGGTTGAGCTCATCGAGGTAGCGGTAGTACTTCTCCCGCATGCGGTGCCACGAGTCGTCGTCGAGCTCTCCCTGCTTGACCCGTTGACGAAGGTCTTCGAAGCTGGTCGGCTCGCCCTCGTACAACGGTGCGAGATCCGTTTCATCCTGTTGCTCACCACGGCGCTGGACGATGTTGAAGCCTTCGTTCTGAAGACGGCCCTCGAACTCCCGCAACGCCGCATTGGCCTGGCCCTCCGCCTGCGTCACGAGACGATCACGCTTGCGCTTGAAGTTCTGACTTTCCGCGAGCAACGTGATCCGCCGTCGAACGGCGGCGACGATCTCCGAGAGCGTTTGGCGGAACGCGCGGCTCTCGCCGGGCCGAAAGTACAGCACCTGCGGACGGTCGGGATTGCGGAAGTTGTACACGAAGGCGATATCGCGAAGGCGGGAGAGATCGCCGCGATAGGACCGGATGATGCGGGTCACCGCCGTGCGCTTACCCGTCCCCGGCATACCCGTGACGAATACGTTATAGCCCTTTCCCCGCATCTCGAGGCCCATGTGCAGGGCTTCGAGTGCCCGGGGTTGGCCGAAAACGCGAAACGCCTCCGCCTCGTCCTGGAGTGATGAAATCTCCTCGCCGGTGATCCCGAAGCGTACGTGCCGGCCGCCGATTTCCCGTTCCCCGTACGTGTTAAGCGGCACCTCTCCGATGCGAGCCGAGAGTGCCTGTCCCTGTTGGAGCTTTTTCGCCATGCTTCGGGCATAAGATAGTATGAGCGGCCCGGGAAAACAAGGTGTTTGCGA
>JBKHEN010000105.1:0-9265 GCA_046540795.1 Spirochaetaceae bacterium
GGGCCGGCCGAGCACCACGAGCAAGGCGACGAGGACCGCCGCCATGGCGGTGCTGATCACAAGAAGTATCCACATGATTGCCGGGGCACCGGCGGCGGACGTGTCGGCGGCATCAACAACACGCCCCACGAGCCAAGGAATACTCATCCCGCCGGCCCCGGCGCCGACGAAGAACCACCGGGAAACGGAGCCGGTGACGCGTAGATGTCGTCCGGCAAACGACATGGTGCCGGGGAATATGCCTGCCATCGAAAGGCCGAGTCCCGCCGAAACGGCCCACAGAAGGACGGCATTCGGCGATACCACCGGAAGCGCGGCGAACCCCAGGAACACCACACTCCCCGCTGCACCTGCCACCAGAATATGGCGAGGGGCCACCCGTGAAGAAACCGGAACGAGCAGCAACCTGCCTGCAGTCAAGGCACCCCAGAACGCCGAAGTCATGCCGCCGGCTTGCGCCGGCGACGCCAGATTCAACGTCACCGCGTACGTATACACCCATCCTCCAAAACCCGCTTCGGCGCCGACATAGAGCAGCAGAAACACCGCGACCAACACCACGGGAACTACGGAGCTAGGCGTCCCGGTACTTTCCTCCTCCGCGGGAGAACTCGGGCTCGCCCCCCGCACAAGCAGTAGCGGCCCCGGCAGGATCAACAGCGAGGCCAACAGAAATCCGCCGGTGAGGCCCCCTGTGATCTCTATGGCACGCCCGATAAGCACCGGGGAAAGTATTGCCCCGATTCCGAACGCAAAGTGGAGCCCGTTCATATAGGGGCCGACGTCGTTTCCGTACCGCCACACCAGGAGCGTGTTGCTACCTATCTCCACCGTACCCGCACCGACTCCCAGAACAAGAAATCCCGCCCCGACCACGGCAAGGGTCGATACCTGCGGTATCGCCGCAAACACTACCGCCATGACAAGCATCATAGTCGCCACCACGGGATTGCCCCGCAGCCTATCGAGGAGCGCACCTCCGAGAAAGGCACCGCCGACGAACCCTGCCCGGTAGGCCGCAAACACGATGCTCACCGCCCCCAGCGATGCTCCGGTATTCCGGGCTAGGCCACCGAGGGACGGTCCGATGGAGGCGGCAGCGAGCCCCAAGGTGAAAAGTGCCCAAAAGTACCCTATCGTCGTCCCCTCCGGCGGGCGCAGCCGAAACGTGGAAACCGTCGGTTTCTTGTGTCCCATCTCGATTCGGTCCTCAAGATTGATCGTTGCCCGAACGGCCGCGGCGACCGCCCGGCAACTGCATCTTAGTGCCGAACGTCGGAAATAGTCCATTCTTTCGATATTCTCGTGCGGCCACTGTTGTGTAGGTCGCACTTTTTGGTGAACGTGGGTTGACGCATCGTGAAACGGGGTACAGACTTAAGGGTCGGCTCATAACCGACCAAAATTCTTCAGAAGGAGGAGCCTAATGAGCTCGGAGTCTTCCGGTAAGTCAGGAGTGCTCGGCTGGTACTTCAAGACGAACCTGCTCGTGCGTATTCTCATCGGTCTCATTGCCGGCGCCGTCGTCGGCCTGATTGTGGGACCCCCAATCGAGGTTATAGAACCCTTGGGTAGACTGTTCGTCCGGCTGCTAAATATGATCGTCGTCCCGGTGATCCTGTTCACCCTGATCATCGGTGCGGCAAGTGTCAGCCCGGCCCGCCTGGGACGGATCGGTCTAAAAACCCTGTTGCTCTACCTGGCGACCTCGGCGTTGGCCATAACGCTGGGACTCATCATGGGCAACGTTTTCCGCCCCGGTGCAGGCATGGACCTGGGCACGGTAGAGGAAGAAGTCGCTCGAGACGCCGACACACCGGGGTTGGTGGACACACTGCTCGAAATCATTCCCACCAACCCGTTTGAGGCCATCACCTCGGGCGATGTGTTGTCCATCATCTTCTTCGCCATTCTCTTCGGCATCGGCCTGTCGTACTTGCAAATCAGTCAAAACGACCGCATCAAGTCTGCAGCCGACGTGATGTTCCGCTTCTTCGACGGCGGCGCGGAGATCATGTACAAGATCGTAGGCTGGGTGCTCGAATACGCACCGATCGGTGTCTTTGCGCTGATCGCCGTTGTCTTCGGCGAGCAGGGTGCGGAGGCTTTCGGTCCTCTCGCGATCGTGACGCTTGCGGTGTACCTGGCCCTAGTGCTGCACCTCTTCATCGTCTACGGCGGTATCCTGAAGCTGTCGGGGTTCGGTCTGTTCAAGTTCATCCGGCGCGGCCGTGAGGCCATGATTACCGCCTTCGTCAGCCGTTCATCCGGCGGTACTCTCCCGGTTACCATCCGAAACGTGGAAGGTAACATGGGCGTGAAGCGACCGGTTTTCGCCTTCAGCCTGCCTCTCGGAGCAACCATCAACATGGACGGCACGGCCATCTACATGGGCGTCTGCGTATTGTTCATTGCCAACGCCATAGGCGTACCGCTCACCATCGCTCAACAGGTAATGGTCATCGTCACGGCGGTGCTTGCCTCCATCGGTACGGCGGGTGTCCCCGGCGCGGGAGCCATCATGTTGCTCATGGTTCTGGAGGCGGTTGATCTCCCGGTTGCGGACGGTACACCTCAGGCGCTCGCCTACGGGATGATCCTCGGCATCGACGCACTCCTCGATATGGGCCGTACCGGTCTCAATGTCACCGGTGACATGGCCGTGACTTGTATGGTAGCCAAGTCCGAAAACGAGGTAGACCTGGCCAAATGGCAGGACTGAGAACGGCAGTCGTGTAATCCGTCCCGAGCCTCGGGAGGGAACCACGATGTTGAGTCCAAACAAGTTCGGGGGCGGCCATACCGGCCGCCCCACCTGCTTCCCTAGTGCGATTCGCCCTGAGCTCCGAGATCACCGAGAGCCCGGAGGAAGAAGCCGACACTCTTCTTCGCTGTATTATGGAAAACGAACGGTCCGGCGGTCGTATGAACGGTCAGCACTGCAAAGAGGAGTCCGTTGCGTGCCTCTACACCGGTGATCTCCCCGCGGGGCACGTAGAGCAGATTAGGCTTTCCAAGGGTGGGCTTTTGCAAGACAAGCAGACGCTCCTCGGTCAACACGACCAATCGCCGTAATCCCTCATACACACCGGAGGTGACGGCACGCATGTGCTCACCCGACTCGAAGATGTCGGGGAGGAGCCGAAGTTCCCGGCGGAATCGGTACTCCTTCTCGAGCCCTAACTCCGCGAGCCTCTGTTTTATCTCATCGAGCGTTGCCATTATCCCCCGCATACGGTCTATTCTTTCCGCGTCGGTGTCAATACGAAACCGGCACAAGGAGGTACCGGATGACGAAGGATCTCGTCCTCATCGGCGGGGGCGTGGGCCCGATGGCCGGGGTTGCGCTCCATCGCAAGGTAATAGAGAACACCGACAACGAGGGAACCGATCAAGGACACCTCGAAGTGCTGCATCTTTCGCGCTCCCCCATCATTGGTGACCGAACCGAGTTTCTCCTCGGCAGGGACGTGCAGGATCCCGTTACGGGGATGTTACGGGTATTTCGCATGGCCGCCGCCGCTCTGTCGAGCGAATCCCGAGGCGGCGTCGGCGGCGTGCCGTGTAACACCTTTCATGCACCCCCGATCTATGAGCGTTTCGAAGGGGCATTCGAAGCAGAAGGTCTCCCGATCCGACTACTCCATATGCTTCGCGAGACCGCTCAGATGATCGCCACAGTGAGACCCGGCGCGCGCCGGGTGGGAGTGCTTTCCACGACCGGGACGCGTTCCGCCGGCGTCTATCGCACCCTCTTCGCCGAGGAAGGACTCGATGTGACCGAAATACCGGAGGAGCACCAGGGAGAGCTGCATGAAGCAATCTACCACCGCGAATGGGGCTTGAAAGCACTCTCCGCAGCGGATCCGCGCGCGGCGGAACGGGTTACCCGGTTCGCCGACATGTTGATAGACGATGGTGCCGAGGTGCTCATCCTCGGCTGCACCGAGCTGCCCTTGGCCCTCGATGAGGGTAGCCGGCGCGGAGTGCCGGTGATCGATCCCATGACCGCTCTTGCCCGAGCGCTCGTGCGAGAGGTAGCTCCGCGGAAGCTCAAACCCCTTGGCTCTTGAGCCCCTTCGGGCCGCTGCGGCGGCGGCCTCGAGTAACCAGAAGTGCCTGTCCGACAAAGATGAGCACGATCCCGACAACGGATTGGGCGGTCATCGCCTCGCGCAGGAAGAAAATGCCGAGAAGTGCACCGGTCAGGGGCTCGGCGAGCGTCAGCGTGCCGACATGGGAAACCATCACCGTGCGCAGTCCCCGTCCGTAGAACATGTAGGCGAGCCCGGAGGAGACGAGCCCGAGATACAGCACCGTCGTTGTCCCCCCTGGAACCCGGACCCACGCCAACGACCCGTGGGGGAGAATAGGCGCAATCATGCAGGTGGCCAGCAGAAACGACACGGCCATAACGGCATCCGGGGCAAAGCTTGCCACCAACCGCCCGGAGAGAAAGGTAAAAAAAGAGTAGCTGAATCCCGCAAGCAGCGCGAAGAGGAGACCCGCCGGCTCCAGATTCACGCGTTCCCCAGCGCTCAAAAGTACCACCAGTCCGGTTACGGCGATTCCGGTGGCAATGTACCATCGCAGGCCTGCGCGCTCCCGGTTGAGGAGAATACCGAGGAGGCCGGAGAATATCGGCACGCTCCCGATCGCCGCCGTCGTGCCGACGGCTACACCGGTCAAGGCCAGCCCCGTGAAATACGACACGTTGAAGACCGCCTGCGCAATCCCGCCTACGAGAAATGCCGGGCGCAGGAAGCGTCGCGGGGAGACAAAGCCACCGCGAAGCGCAGCGGCCACCGCCAGGAATGCGCCGCCGACACCGACCCTGATGCCACCTATTACTACCGGTGTCGCGCCCTCGGGAGCCAATGCCTGTGCCGTACCCGAGGTGCCCCACAGAAACGCCGCAGCCAGTACGAGGAGCATACCACCGGCGGACGACGCTCCTCCGGACGTTGGAGAGCTCTCGTTACGGGAAATGCGGGAAACGAAGGCCATGAACCCGTCCTACCTCGCAAAAGGGGATCTAGACAACTACCCGAAACCGTGTCGATATCCTTAAATTCAAATACACCATGGACGGATCAACATCACCTTATACATCACAGGCATCTTCCACCTCGAACGACAGGGCATGGGTAAGCTGGAACGGAAACATCGTACATCCGTATGAGCGGCTCGTCGTTCCGCGGACGGAAGAAGAGCTGGCCCGTGCAGTGCACGACGCCCGGAACGTCCGGGTATTCGGCGCAAAGCAGTCGTCCGCCGACATAGCCGCCGGTGCAAGGGCACTCATCAACATCTCCTACTACAACGATGTGGTGGACATCGACGAGCACCAAGGACTCATCACGGTCCGGAGCGGGATGCGGCTTCGCACGCTCTTACAAGAAATCGAGCCGCGGGGGTGGACGCTGCCGTGCCTGCCGGATATCGACACCGTGACGGTGGGAGGAGCGCTTTCCACGGGCACCCACGGGACTTCGGGAGACGCTCACCCTCTCGCCGAATACATGGTCGGCGCCCGACTGGTTACCGCGGACGGCACCGTGCGCGAGGTGCATGAGTCCGACGAGCTCATGCCGGCCCTCCGCACCTCGCTGGGAACCCTGGGAGTGCTCTCCACCGTTACGTTTCGGCTTCACCCTTTGTATTATCTGCGGGTCGAAGAACAGCCGATCCGTGACGAAGAGTGGCTGGCGCACTATCGCCGGTGGTTACACGAATACGATTTCCTTCGTATCATCTGGCTCCCTCACACCGGCTACGGTTGGGTCGTCCGTGGCGAGCGGATCTCTGCGGAGACGGCCGTCCAACAACGATCCGCCCCTCGCTACGTTCGCCATCGCCGGGAGGTGTCCAAGTTCCTGTATAAGAGGACGGTTCGATTTCCTCGGTTCACCAGGTTCGCGAACCGCTTACTCAAGCTGCTGTTCTTCTCACACCGCATCGTGAAGAAGGGAACCCTGTACGGCGCCACCGTGACGAAATCACGCGGATCCACGCTCGAGCTGGCCGAATGGACGGTGGCGGCCGATCGCTTCGAGAACCTTTTCTCCGAGCTGCGGGAACGGCTCGAGAGCACCGAGAACGACGCCTACGCCCACATCCCCATGGACATTCGCTTTCTCTCCGCTGACGATACATGGTTGAGCAATGCCTATGGACAAGATACCGTAACCGTGGGCTGCGTTACTCGAAACCCGGAGCATGCCGACGAGTACCGCGCATTCGACCTGGTGGAGGAGCTGTTTCTGCGCTACGGCGGGCGGCCCCACTGGGCAAAGCGCTTCCACGCCAAGGCGGCGCAGCTTGCACCGCTTTATCCCCGATGGGAGGACTTCCTCGCGCTCAGGCGCCGCATGGACCCGACAGGGAAGTTCCTCAATGGTTATCTTGCCGAGCTGTTCGGAGGGGACACGCAAAACGATTGAGGCCCGGCGGCCGGGGTTTATGCCGGCCCACGCGGCGCAGATCTCGGCACGAGCTCATCTACGGAAAGCGCGAATATAGTAGGCGTGCTCGCCGTATTCCACGCGCACCACCTTGCCCGTCTGCAGGAGCTCCCCGAGGACGTTGCTCCCGGCGCCGTCGCGCTCGAGGAGCTGTTCCATCGCGTCGTGGCGCAGGGGATGCACGGCGGTTATGGAGAGAATGTCCTCCCGAGCATCCCCGGAGGCGGCGAAGGCGGTTCCTTCGTAGCCGATGAGCGTTTCCGTGTGCAAGCCTGCCTCCGTGAACAACGCACATGCTCGTGCCACCACCTCTTCGGAAGCCGGTCGCACCCACTTCATTGCCGGCGGACGGGTCGGTACCGAGACGTAGCTCCTATACGGGTGGAGCTCGGCCAGGATGCCGGCGATCCGTTCGAGCTCTCCGATGCCGTCATTCACCCCCTCGACCAGCATTGTTTCCGTGGTGAGGGTTCCCTCGAACGCGGCTGCAAGCAAGCGCATCCCGTTGAGCATTTCAGCAAAGTCGATGCGGCGATGCGGCCGATCGATCCGTTTCCACACCGCGGGCGTCGCGGCATCCAACTTCAGAGAAAGCCAATCGAGCCCCGCGAGCTCCTGCCTGACCTGCGGATCCGCCACGAGCGACGCGTTCGAAATGAGAGCTACCCGCTCACCGAGGTCTTTCAGACAACTGATGAGCGATCCGAGCCCGCGGTCCAGCGTGGGCTCTCCGTCGGGCACTATCGTGAGATAATCAACCTCCTCACCTCGGCGGCGGGCGGCCTCCAGGTGAGCCCGTGTCTCATCACACAGATCCTGCGGGTCGAAGAACCGACGACGTTCCGCAGTCATCTCGATCGCGCGACCGAGTTGGCAATAGACACAAGAGTAACTACAGACTTTCGGCGGAATGTTATTCACACCGATACTGCGACCGAGACGCCGGGAGGGAACCGGACCGAATACGTGTTCCACAAGATAACTATACACCCTCTCGGTTCACTCGCAACACCCGTGTTCGTAGCGTCGAGCCCGCGTCCGGGGGTGGCCCTGCGCATACCGTTCGCATACGCCACGCGGTCTACCGGTGATCACGACTCGAACTGCAGCACCGGTGGCTCCGCGGGATTAAACCCATGCTCCTCGATATCCGTTCCCGGGCGCCGCAACACCGTCGCCCGAGTTCCCGCCTCGGGGACTCGGTACTCCCGGGTACCGAACGCCACGATAACCCCGCGATACATTGCCCGTTCCGCCACGAGCATTGCAGAGCGACTTACGGTAAGATGGGTCCGAAGCTCATTTACCGCGCGACGGAGCTGGGGAACGCGCACCATGAGGTCGGCACGGCTCGCCTCGAGCTGAGCCCGGACTTCCGAGAGCTTCTCTTCACGGTGACCCTGCTGCTGCGCATGAGTGAGTTGCTCCAACTGTCGCTCGACCCGTTCCAGCTCTTCCTGTGCGTCATCGAGATCCCGCTTGGCATTGCGAAACTCCGTCAGCCGGTTCGGCGAGATGCCGATGGAGACATAGACGGCGCCTTCGGCAACGCTGCCGATCTGCTTACACCAGAGACTGTCGCCGACGATCAGGCTCGAGCCGACGATTTCAGAGCGACGGCCGTTGAGCACGCAATGACCATGGGTGATAACCCGGCTGTGCATGATGGCTTCCTGCACGAAGAGGTGCCCTTCACACTGAACGGTCGAGCTCTCGACATACTTTGCAAACACGTTTCCGTCACATTCGATGCTACCCTCACCGTTTCCGTTGATTCCCGTCTTGAGAAGGACATGACCACCGGCTCGAAGCTTCGCCTTACCCACCCCTTTGCCTACCTGAATGTCTCCGCTTGCCTCCACGATGAAGCCGTCGGCCACGTGGCCCTCGACCACGACGGAGCCGTCGTGCCGAATGTGGCCGGTTTCGTAGCTCACGTTTCGCACGGTCACCACCGGCTCAACGATGATCTCTCCTTCGGAAAGCCGTACGTTTCCGGTTGCCGCCGCATAGACGGCCGTGCCGTCGGCATCGAGCCGTGTATTACGGCCGGCCCGGAGCGCGACCGGATGCGTTTCGGTATTAGCAGGCACTACCGCGCCATATACCGTAGCACCGTCACGCGGCTCCACCGGCGGCACCAGCTCCGCGAGCAGGTCTCCCTCTCGCCGGTTTTCGATAAAGTTGAGTTCCCGAAGGTCGATACGACCGTAGTCCAGCTCCAGATACGGCTTGCCGCGGTACGCATGGAAGTGATACACGATCTCCGCGGCCCGGGCGTGCACCGGCGGCCGGCCTTCCGCGGCCGCAACCCAGCAATCGAACCGTTCATCGCGGAGTAGCTCGCGAACACGGGCACGGTCGACACCGAAGTTGATGCCCTGCCGCGAAAGCTCCCCGACGATATCCTCTTCGGCCGGAGGAGCTGCACCTTTTTTGGGGTGCGAGACATACACCCAGGCGGTCATCCCGTCCTCGGCAACCGTCACCGTGACTGTCGAGGCAAGCCGGGCACCTTCGGGCCACTCTACGAGCCTTCGGGGCACGCCGTCGGCCTGCTCGATAAAGCGGGCGAGCGTGGCGTAGGGCACCGGCGGCACGCCGAGGAGTTTCATACGGTTTCGAACATCCTCGTAGTAAACCGGCTGTCCCCCTTCGGCGGATGCATAAACAGTCAGCCATGCCCAGCCGTCGCGGTATTCGAGGTCGAAATGGCCATCATGCCCGTGACGCCGTCGTGCCACAGCTCCAATATCGGTCGGTTTAAACACGGGGTCAAACATCCGCCGACTGCAGGGCTG
>JBKHEN010000106.1:0-9144 GCA_046540795.1 Spirochaetaceae bacterium
ATACGAATCCGCATACGAAAAGGACGGGCCCGGAGGCCCGTCCCATTCTATCCGATTCCGGTATGCCGTTACCAATGGGGCCGGTAGCTCCGTTGGCGCGAGCGCGGGCTCCGGGACCTCGGGTCCTGCGTGGGGCCCTCGTACGACCTCGGGCCTTCGCCGTAATATCCGGCGGGACCACGGCCGTGCGGCCGACCGCCGTGACGGCCGTGACCTGCCGGCGGCGCCTCGAACTCGTAGTCGGTCCCGTTGAGGCGGGCTCCGGTCACCCTGAGATGTCCGGCGATGTCGGCCGATTCCTCGAAGAGGTAGCCGGACGCGGTGACTTCATCGCCGGGCTCGAGATTGACGTCGAACCGGTGATAGCCGGGAACCCCCACGCTGTAGATTTCACCGTCGACCCGAAGCACAGGATACCCGTCGGCTTCGTCGTAGGTGCCGGTCACGGTGGTCTCTTCCACCTCTGCCGGGGTACGCACCCGGGCCTGGAACGGCACCCGGACTCGGGCCTCGGGCCGGGCCTCAGCCTGGGCACCGGTCCCGGTTTCGGCCTCGGCCGGGGCGGGCGCGACGCCGTCGGCGTCGCCCTGTTCCTGCGCGCCGCCGGCGAAACCCATAGCTGCCGCGACGGCTACCAGAATAAGAACGAAAGCAGTTCGTTTCATCGTATTCCTCCTCGTTTCGAATGCTCTTCCGTACTATTAGCGATTTTCGTGCCAACTCCTCGGGTTCGCGGGAAAGCTCGGCCCGGGGAACGGCTGTAACGAGTATCCCTTTGCAGGAAAGGACATACGGCGTATGCTGCAACAAGCTTCTCGATACGGGTCCTTGTGGCCGGCGGGAGGCGACGGGAAGAATCTTCCCATGGACGAAAATCGGGAAAATCCTTCATATTGCTCATGACCGCGACAGCCGATAGAAAGAAGAGGGGAGTCCGACCGTGTACCTAACTCGTTATCTTCGAATAGTGTTGCTGCCGTTCTTGTTCGGCCTGGTCGCCGTGGCCGGTATGGCACAGGATCAGCCCGAACAACCGGAGCAAGAGGATCCGGCGGACGCGGAGGCGGCGGATGCCGGGGAAGCGGCCGAGCTCGAAGAAGGCGGGGACTACGCGGGCACCTGGTCCCTGGTGATCGGACCGAGTCGCCTCCTGTGGGAGCTCGAAGAGGAATCCTACGAGTTCTACGCCTATCAGGCGGGGAGCGTCCGTCTCGGCTCCCGGGGCGAGATCAGAACTGATGAGGCGGAGATCACCTTCGTGCCGCTCGAAATCACCAAAGACGGCGAGGAGTGGCGGGACGTCGAGCTTTCCGAGGAGGATGCCGAGGCGGTGTTCACCTACGCCGTCGGAGAGGACTTCCTGCGCTTGTCCATTCCGGGGCGGCCGCAGTTCTTTACCGATTATGAAGCCGGTGAGGGCGAGCCCGTCGAGGGGGAGGACGACGAGGACACCGCTGACGAAGCGGAGGAAGGCGAGGACCTGCTCATCGAGTAAACTCCGGGGGCGATTTCGGCAAAGACCGGATAGTGGTCCGACGGGTAGATCCCCTCGTGGTTGTGGCGTTCTATGTAACCCCGCAGTATCCGGAGCTCTTCAGAGACCAGTATGTGGTCGATCCGCGGCCAGAGTGTAACCCCGAAGCCGAAGTGAAAGGTCCCTTGCCGGTTCGCCTCGATCACCGGCTCTAATCCCAACTCCGTGAGAGCCCGCACCGGCGGGGATCCGCGAAAGGAATTGAAGTCACCGAGTACCATCAGAGGCATCCGATGGTGGCCGAGATGGGTGATGAGCTCGATCACGAACTGCGCGGAGCGTCGTCTCAGGCCGGGGCTGCGAGCATCGAGATGCAGATTGTAGACTACGATATCCTCGGGCCAGCCCTGGGCGCGAAGGACGGCCCAAGAGGCGATGGACTTCTTACGATGCCGGGCTGCCTGACCGGGACGGATCCGATACTCGGGATCTCTCCGTAGGACCGCGGGGGTAACGCCGCCGGTAGTGAGGCCGCCCTCAGGATCGAAGGCGAGAAACCCCCGGCGAAGCGTACGGAACCGGCCACGGCGTACGAGGATCGGATTGTCGGCGGGGGGCTCATGCGGAACCGTCCCGACCGCGGCTTCGAGCTCGGGGAACGTCTTGCCGAGCCACTGGAGCTGGTCCATTTCGTATGGTATGCCATGGGTGCGGTTGGTCACCTCCTGGAGCGCCAGAATATCGGGATCCTCGCTGCGAATCAGCGACTCGATGATGGCGCGCCGCCGGCGCCATCGCAGCCGTCCGGAATCCCCCACCGCCGTAGTGCGAATGTTGAATGTCCCGAGCTTGACCGCGTCCGCGTGATCGTGCCTCGACATCATCGGCTCCCGATGACTCGCTTTCTACTCAGCCTGCTCCTCGGCTTCACTCTGCTCTCCGGCTGTTCGTCCGAGCTCCGTGAACACCTCCGAAATGGTGGGGTGCGCGTGAGCCGTTCGAGCTACATCATACACTGTTCCTTCGAACTGCATCAAAGCGCCGGCCTCTCCGATGAGGTCCGAGGCCTCCTCGGCGAATATCTGGACACCGAGAACCTCACCGTAGGTGCGCTCATACAAGATACGTACAAACCCGTCCTCGTTTCCACCGAGCAGTGCCTTTCCGTTGTCCGAGAGCGGCGCCTCGAGCACCCGGAACGACACGCCCTGCTCTTCGAGGGTGGTTTCGGTGCGGCCGATCTGTGCAATCTCCGGCTCCCCGTAGACGACGATGGGCTCGTCGACCGGATTCCAGGGTTCCTCGACGCCGGCTATGTGATTGACCGCCTGCAGTCCTTGGGCGGAGGCGCTGCGTGCGGTGGGCATGAGCCCATTGACGTTTCCCACCGCGTAGACGGTCTCGGTGCTCGTGCGCAGATATCGGTCCACCTGTACGAAGCCCGCCGTCATGGCGAGATCGATCTCCATTTCGGGAAGGACCGCCCGCTCGGCGATGCAGTTGACCAGAAGATCGCAGGGCGCAGTCCGGTCGGCGAGCTTCAGGCGGCCGTTACCGTAGCTATAGCTGCCGGCCTCGGTGACAATGCCGACCCCCGCCCGTTCGAGCCGGCCGGTCACGGCTTCGTGGAGCCGGTGACCGAGCATGGGCAGAAGCCGTGGTTTCTCAGTGGCGATGGTTACCTCGGCTCCGAGCATCGAGAACAGCTCCGCGTATTCCACCGCTACCGGGTCGGCACCGAGGACCACCACATGGGCGGGAATCTCATTGCGCGAGAGCGCGGTCCAGGCGGTTGCCGTACGTTCCCGCGGCATGTCGAAAGGGAGAGTACGGGTGTCGGAGCCCGTGGCGAGGATTACGGCGCGCGTTTCGAGCAGCCGGTTTTCCACGCTCACGGCATTTGGGCCCGCGAGCCGGGCCTCGCCGTTAACGGTGGTGACACCTCGCTCCGCCAGTTTTGCCTCGATGCGGCCGGCCATACGGGCCGCGGCGCCCGCCGTCCGCTCACGGGCGGTGCGCAGGCTCATCCGCAGCTTCTCCGGGTCCACGCCTTCCACGCCGAACTGCGATGCCCGCTTTACCCGCTCGTAGAACCGTGCCGCTTGGAGCATTCCCTTGGAAGGCAAGACGCCCGCATGGAGTCCCCGGCCGCCGACCCGCGTGCGCTCGACCAGTGCCGTTTTCATTCCCAGTGCACCGGCGCGAAGCGCCGCCACGTACCCCGCCGGTCCTGCTCCGATAATGACCACGTCGTACATGCCTGCCTCCTCAGTCGATGAACATTGACGCGGGGTCCTCGAGGAACTCCACGATCAGTTTGAGAAACCGTGTCGCCTCCCCGCCGTCGACGATCCGGTGATCGACGCTCAGCGAAAGAGGCATGATCGTGCCGATGGCGATCTCATCGTCCTCGGTAACGATCGGCCGTTTGTGGATGCGCCCGATGCCGAGTATTCCGGCCTCGGGGTAATTGATGACCGGCGCGGCAAACAACCCGCCGATCGAGCCGAAGCTGGTCACCGAGAAGGTCCCGCCGCGCAGCTCCTCGAGGGCGAGCTTCTTCTCCCGGCCCCGGGCGGCGAGGTCCTCGATGTCGGCGGCAATGTCCGAAAGCCGTCGCCGGTCTACGTCGCGCACGACCGGTACGAGAAGACCGTCGGCGGTGTCCACCGCGATACCGATGTGATAGCGGTGATGCCGGATTATCCTGTCGTGTTCGAGATCCATTTGGGCGTTGAGACCGGGATGACGCTTCAAAGCCATGGCCAGGGCCTTCAGGACGAAGGGGAGATAGGTAAGCCGTATGCCCCGATCGGCGAACCGCTGTTTGTGACGCCCGCGCAGCGCCGCGAGCTCGGTGATCTCCGCCTCTTCGGTGACGCTCATATGAGCTGCATTGTGCTTGGACTCCACCATGTGCCGGGCGATGGTCTTACGCACGTTGGATAGCGGCACGTATTCCGCCTCCGGCCCCTCGGTCCCCGCCTCCGTCCCCGCGCCGTGCGCGCCCTCACTGCCCTGCGGGGTCCCTTCGGCCGTCCTCGTCCGGTCCGCGGGAGCGGGGGACCCCAGGGAAGCCTCACCTCGACCGACGGACTCGGCGTGGCGCCGCACGTCCTCTTTGGTGACCCGTCCCGCGGGTCCGGTGCCGTGCACGCCGTTTATGTCCACGCCGAGATTGCGCGCCACCGCCCGGGCCACCGGCGTGGCCGCCGCCTTGCCCCGGGGTCTCCCGGACTCCGTACGCTCCGAACGGCTTATCCCCTCATCACTGGCGGGCAGATAGGCTCCCTCGCCGGCTACCTCGATGGTGCCCACCACGCCGCTTCCGGCCTCGTCGACGGGCTCGGTGCTCGGAGGCGCGGGCCGCTCCTCGGCCATCTTTTGCGCCTCCTCGGCGGAGACCCCTTCGATCTCCAGCTCCACCAACGGATCGCCGACGTTGACCGTATCTCCCTCCGAGCCGTAGAGGGCTGCGATCGTGCCGTCGCGGGGCGAAGGAATGTCGGTGACGACCTTGTCGGTTTCCATTTCCACTAGTGGATCTCCGGTTTGTACCTCCTGCCCTTTCTGGACGCGCCATTCGACGATCTTTCCCTCGGTGATGCCCTCTCCGATGTCGGGAAACTTAAACATGTGTCGCATAGCACCGGCCCCTCCTAGGCCCTAGAAGTGTACGAGGTTCTGGATTTCATAGAAGATGCGTTGCGGATCTTGCTGATAGAAGTGTTCGCCCTGCGGTAGCGGCACGATCGTGTCGAAGCCCGTAAGGCGCCGCGGTGGGGCCTCCAGGTACAAGAAGGCCTCCTCCACGGCGATGCTCATGAGCTCGGCGCCCGGACCGTAACTCGTCGGCGCTTCGGCCACTACGAGCAGCCGCCCGGTCTTTCGAATGGAGCGGCCGACGGTATCCCGGTCCACGGGGTAGATCGTTCGCAAATCGATGAGCTCCACCGAAATCCCGGCCTGTTTGGCGGGGATCAACGCCTTCTGTACTTCTCGGATCATCGCCCCGTACGCTACTACGGTGATGTGCTCCCCGGGCTGTACGACCCGTGCCGTGCCGAGCGGAACGCGGAAAGCCTCCTCAGCAACCTCCTGCTTTACCGCCCGGTAGATGCGTTTCGGCTCCATGAAGATCACCGGATCGTTCGCCTCTATGGCGCTCGTGAGAAGGCCTTTCGCATCGTGCGGTGAGGAGGGGATGACCACAATGAGCCCGGGAATATGGGCGTAGAGGGCTTCCATGCTCTCGGAGTGATGCTCAATCGCATTGATGCCGCCGCCGTAGGGCATGCGGATAACGATAGGCATGGTGTAGCGGCCCCGGGTGCGATTGCGCATCCGCGAGACGTGGGAAATGATCTGGTTGAACGCGGGGTAGGAGAAGCCGGAGAACTGCATCTCGATGACCGGTCGCAGCCCTGCCGCGGCCATGCCGACGGCGGTGCCCGCAATGCCCGACTCCGCAAGAGGGCTGTCGAAGACCCGATCCGCACCGTGCTTCTCCTGCAGTCCCTGAGTGACCCGGAACACCCCTCCCTCGAGGCCGACGTCCTCTCCGTAGACGACGACGCTCTCGTCGGCGGCCAGGGCATGATCGAGGGCGTCGGTGAGTGCCTGTACCATGTTGATCGCCTTCATGCTCGGGCCTCCTTCCAGTTCAGAAAGCGCTCGTATGCTACCTTTTGGCGCCTGAGCTCCTCCGGCATCTGTGCATATTGCCACTGGAATACGTCGTCGAGCTCGTAGGGTCCGTGATTCTCCGCCTCGACGAACTGCCTGTCGATCTCCTCGCGGTACTCGTGAAGCAGCTGCTTCTCGTTTTCGGACCACTTGTTCTGCGCCTGGAGGTACGCCCGGAGCCGACTGATCGGATCACGTCGTTCCCATTCCTCCTCCTCCTCCTTGGTGCGGTACCGAGACGGATCATCCGAGGTCGTGTGGGCGCCCTTGCGGTAGGTCACCGCTTCCACCAGCACCGGTCCGTTCCCGCCGCGGGCGTAGTCGGCTGCTTCCTTCATCACCTCGTAAGAGGCAAAAAAATCGTTGCCGTCGACCATGACGCCCGGCATGCCGTAGGCATGAGCTTTTGCGGCAATGTTCCGGGATGCGGTCTGGTCATGGGACGGCACGGAAATGGCAAACTGGTTATTCTGTACGACGAATACCACCGGCGCTTTCCACACGCCGGCGAAGTTCAGTCCCTCGTGGAAGTCGCCTTCGGAGACACCTCCGTCCCCGACGAACGTACAGACAATCTGCTCCGTACCGGCCTTTTTCACGGCGAATCCCACGCCGGCCGCATGGGGAATCTGGCTGGCCACGGGTACCGAGATAGGTAGGGTGTGCGGAGCGTTTTCGAATCTGGAGGCTTCCTCGTGTCCCCGCCAGAATAGAAACAGCTCCTTCAAGGTTATACCCTTGGCGAGCCACGTGGCGAGCTCGCGGAATGCCGGTACCAGCCAGTCATCCCGGCGGGTAACCATACCCGCGGCCACCTGAATCGCCTCCTGACCCTGATTGGGGGGATAGGTGTACATCCGGCCCTGTCGCTGATAGGAGACCGTCATCAAGTCCGCCTGCCTGGCAAAGAGCATCTGTTTCAGTGCATCCACCGCCTCCTTGTCGGAGACCGGTTGTTGCCAGTCTTTCCGCGTTACATTGCCGTCGTTGTCGAGAACGGTGACCATCTCATCGTGGAGAGGGTCGAACTCCTCGAGAAGCATCCGCGACCTCCTTCCGTTCCGCTGACGCGCCTTCCTCGTGCGCGACCGTTGCGGCCCAAAACACGGGCTATTTGGTCAAGCAATTGTAGCGCACCGTCGCAGAGTTAGAAAGTACCAACGTTCTGAGACGACGATTGTAATTTCCCATGGCGGGCTGTAGAATGTCGCCGCTTTTGATGGAATCGGTCGCTCCTGCGCGGCCAGCGGTAGAGGTGTGTGCCGGATGTTCGTACTGGGATTGGGGGTTGCCTTAGCGGGTAGCGTAGTTGCGTTGGTTTACGCGGGGGTGCGCACGCGGTGGATACTCCGCCGGCCCGTGGAAAGTGAGGACCTGAAGCGGATCAGCGGGTACGTCTTCGAGGGGGCGATGGCGTTCCTCTCCCGGGAGTACCGGGTTCTCGTACCCTTCGTGCTCATCGTGGCGGTGTTTCTTGCCTTTGCGAATGAAGGGGCGCTACGGTTCCAGTCCGTTGCCTTCGCCCTTGGTGCCGGCGCATCGGGGCTTGCCGGGTTTATCGGCATGAGGGTCGCTACCTCCAGTAACGCGCGGACCACTCACGCCGCACAGGAGAGCCTGGACAAGGCCTTGCAGGTCTCCTTCTCCGGCGGCAGCGTGATGGGAATGAGCGTGGTCGGGCTTGCCCTGTTGGGTATTTTCGTGGTCCTCGCCGCGGCTTCGGCCATGTTCGGATTCACCAGCTCCATCCTCGACCTGACGGTGTTTCCGATTCTCTCGGGATTCTCCCTGGGGGCTTCCTCCATCGCGCTGTTTGCCCGGGTCGGCGGGGGCATCTACACCAAGGCTGCCGACGTGGGGGCCGATCTGGTGGGGAAAGTGGAGGCCGGGATCCCCGAGGACGACCCCCGCAACCCCGCGACCATCGCCGATAACGTGGGCGACAATGTGGGTGACGTTGCAGGAATGGGGGCGGACCTGTTCGAGTCCTATGTGGGAAGTCTGGTCGGCTCGATGATCCTCGGTGTGTCGGTGGCGGGTAGCGAAATGACCCGTATCAAGCTTGCCGGGCTCCCGCTCGTCCTCGCCGCCATTGGCGTGGTGGCCTCGGTCATCGGCATTTCCTTCGTTCGTGCCAGGCCGGGACGGTCGCCGCAGCGCGCACTGAACCTCGGGACCTTCGGGGCCTCGCTGATCGCGGCAATCGGGGCGTTTGCCGCGATCATGCTGCTCCTTGCGGACTCGAGCTTCGACGGCGGGGTAGGAGCGATTGAGGTTTTCGTGGCCCTGATCGTCGGGTTGCTCGCCGGGCTCGCCATCGGTCTTCTAACCGAGGTGTTCACCGGTACCGGGACGCGATCGGTGAAGGCCATCGTGCGAGCAAGCTTCACCGGTCCCGCCACGACGCTGATCACGGGGATGGGGATGGGGATGCTCTCGGCGTTCCCGCCCATCATCGTCATCGGGGCGGCAATTCTGTTGAGCGCCGGCCTTGCCGGGCTCTACGGGGTGGCGATGGCGGCGCTCGGCATGCTCATAACACTGGGAATCCAGCTTGCCGTGGACGCCTACGGACCGGTGGCGGACAATGCCGGCGGGCTCGCCGAGATGGCGGCGTTTCCCCGCGGGGTCCGCGAGATCACCGACGAGCTCGACGCGGTGGGGAATACCACCGCGGCAATCGGGAAGGGCTTTGCCATCGGCTCGGCCGCGCTCACCGCGATCATTCTGTTTTCGGCGTTTCAGAAGACCGTGGGAGTGGAGTCAATCAACCTTACCGACACCGACGTGCTCGTGGGGCTCCTGCTCGGTGCGGTGATACCCTATCTCTTCTCTTCGATGGCGATAAATGCCATAGGTACGGCGGCTTTCGCCATGATAGAGGAAGTGCGTCGGCAGTTCCGCGAGCGCCCCGGTATACTTCAGAATACCGAGAGGCCCGACTACGCCCGGTGCGTCGATATCTCTACGACCTCGGCGCTGAA
>JBKHEN010000107.1:0-8902 GCA_046540795.1 Spirochaetaceae bacterium
AGAATGGTCACCGGGCCCAGATTCGTGTAGCGCACGTGCATCACAGCACCGAAGACGCCGGTGGCGACGAAGAGGCCGAGTTCTCGGAGAGCCTCCTGGAAGGACTCATACAGCGGCACGGCGACCTCCGGTGGGGCCGCGCGGTTGTAGGAGGGACGCCTGCCTTTGCGCGTGTCCCCGTAGAGGGTGAACTGCGAGACCACGCAAGCTCCGCCGCCGATGTCGAGCACCGACCGGTTCATCTTGCCCGCTTCGTCCTCGAAAATCCGGAGGTTCGCGGCCTTCTCGGCAACGTAGCGGACGTCCTGCTGCCCGTCTTCGGTGGAGATTCCGAGGTATACCAGGATACCTCGATCCAAGGCGCCGGAGGTTTCTCCGTCAACCACGACGCTGCAATCGGTCACCCGCTGCACAACCGCTCGCATTCCCGCTCCTTCATGTCGATCTTGGCCCTGGTGCGTAATCGGTTTCCGGGCCTCAGTCCTGCTCCGGTCGTATCATCCGTATCGCGACGCCCCGAAGCCCCTCGAGTTCATCCTCCCCCACGACCTCACCGATGAGCTCCACGCCCATCGTGGATTCCACGCGGGCCGAGAAGTCGAGACGCACCGGCACAACCCCCTCGAGAACACGTCCGTCGTGATAGCCCACGAGAAGGTCGAAAGTAATGTCGTCTTCCCCGATCTCCACGTTGGCCGCCCGTCCGCTCCATCGGACGTAGGCACCGTCGTAGAGCCAGGGCTCTTTCGACACCTCCCGGTAGGAGAAATTCTTCCCGAAATCCGTGAAGTCCGGCTCTCGTAGATAGTCCGCCGCGAGCATCATGCGCTCCTTGATGTCCGAAGAGGCATTGGAGTTCAACAGACGGTTCATCCCCCGCCGGGCAAGATTGTCCCGGCCCTCGTGAAAATGCTCCCGCACCTCTTCGAGGGTGCCGCGGACCTGATCCTCGCTTAGCTCGTAGCGGGCATCCTCGCTGTACTCTATCACCTGTTCCCCGCGTGTATCGACAGCGAGTATGTCGGCGCCCTCGCGCTCCTCACCGGCGTCCCGGGTGAAAACTTGATCCCACGGCACGGCGAGGGCCCCGAAGACGGCGGCCGCGACCGCGGCGGGCAGCAAGGTCCATATCGCTACGCGGCGCACCGGAAAAGGCCGCCGGGGAAGGAGCTGTTGGATCCGGCGTTCGGAAAGCCGTTCCTGTATCTCCGCATTCGTCTCCGCCCGCCTGAGAATCTGCAGGCCTCGACGTGCCTGACGATTGCGGGGTTCCTGGTCGAGAACATCCAGCCACAACCGCAGCGCCTCGCGGGTCTGGTTTCGGCGAACATGTACCGCCGCGAGGGCAAGAAGGGCGTCGACGTCCTCCGGGTCGAGTTGGGCGCTACGGCTGACGTAGGAGTAGGCCCCGCCGAGGTCCCCCATCTCCAAACAGGAGACCCCGAGGAGGTAGTAGAACCGCGGGTGTTCGCGGTACATGAAAATCTGCGGCTCGAGAATATGAATAACGTCGGCGTATCGTCCCGATGCAAAGAGGCGTTCCGCCTTCTTGAGTCCCCTCGTCTTCATTCGGCGTGCAGCTACCGGGCCCCGTAGGTTTCCCTGCGTTCCTCCAGACGGCGGAGGATTTCCAGCACCACCTCCACATCCTCGGCAGTGGTGTCGTCGGCGGCGAGAAGCGTGTCGATCTCTTCGAGGATGTCGTCGACCGCCGTAAGCTCTTCCTCCGCCGTATCACGGTCGAGTGCCCGCTCCACCTCCCGGGCGGCTTCATCGAGCAGCTGAGCGCTGCCGGTGGGGTCAGCGGTGAATCCGTCGTAGTCCTCCACGTCAACGCCTCCCACCAACGCGGTGATCCGTTGTGACTCCCCCGGGGCGAGCGTCCGAACGGGATAGTAGACGGCGACAGCGGAGTCGTTAATGGAGTACGGCAAGAGACTGAAGGTACGGGTTTCATCGACGGTATAATCGAAGGCGCCTTCGGCAAGGCGTTTCCAGTTTGCAAAAACGATCCGCGCCGGGGTGGTGACGTCTTCGCCGTCGGCCACCTGGCGAAACGCTACCGCTTCGCGATCGGGATCCGGGCTCTCCCACCAGGCATCGTTCGGGCCGGGCTCGACCTGTGTTTCGGATCGGAGGCGCCCGACGCCGTCGGCGAGGAAATGAGCGGAGCGGGACTCGGCGAGGAGGGTATCGAAGAGGTAGCGAACCTCCACCTCCCGGTCGGTTTCCGAAACGTTCTCGATATCGAGCTCCACCAGTACGGCGTTGGCAAGGCGCGCTCCTCCGGTGGTCACCAGGGTGAGTCGCTCGGTAATCTCCAGTCGCGCGGAGCTCCAGTGAAACGAGGCGCTGCCCCCGGAACTCCGTTCGATCGACTGGTCGAAGCGCGACGATCGGCCGAGACGATGGACGTCGTTGCCGTCACGAATCCAGAGGGCCGAGGTGCTCGGGTCTCCGTCATCGAGAAGGGGAACGTAGCGCTCGGTGGAGAGGTCCGGGCGATAGGCGACGGTAAACCGGCCGCTGTGCTCGTCAAGCACCGTTTTGATACGACCCTCGGTCAATTCCAGGCCGGGAACCTGAACTGAGACCGGAAGAATCAGCACCGCAAGCAGACCGGCACGGGATAGCATGCGCATTATCGCTCCTCCTGTGCCTCGCCGAGGAGACGGTCGAGGTAGAATTCCTTGAGCTCAAGCGCCCGGGCCTTGGCCTCGACGAGTCGAGCGTCCGTTTCGCTTGCGGGTTCCGCCGGTCCGCCGCTGCGTGCGGAAAGCCGTTGTCTGAGGTCGCGTATGACGCGGTCCCGATCCGCCAGCTCGTCCTCGAGCTCGGCGACGCGGTCGCTCAACCGGTCAATTTCCGCCCGAAAATCGTCGCGTGCGAGACGGCGCAGCCGCTCTCGGTATTCGGAGATCGCTTCTTCGTAGGACTTCTCTCTGCGCTCGAACTCCTCGAGGGCGTTGAGATACTCCTCGTGGCTCCAGCGGAGCAGCTTCAGAAGGGATTCCTCTCGGCGCGCGAGCTCGATGACCGATAGACGGTAGTCCGCCGCCTCGGCGCGAAAGCTATCCGGATAATCCTCGGATACGGTGCGAAACAGCTCCGCCGCTCGGTCGAAGTGGCCGAGCTGATAGAGTGACTCCCCGACCCAGTAATACGCGTTGGCCAGATAGGCGGAGTCCGGGTGTTCCCTTACGAATTGCTCCAGAGCCTCGATGGCAGCGGCATAATCGGACTGCAGGTAGAAGAGCCGTCCGCGATGATAGCGGGCTTCCGGGGCCCTCCGATAGTCGGGGTGCTCCTCGAGTAGGCGATCGAAATTCTCTTCCGCTACCGTGAGCTCACCGGCGGCCATCGCGGAGCGGCCGATCCAGAAGTAGGCATCCGGGGACGGAGGAAGCTCTTGAAAGGTCTCGAGGGCCCGCTCGTACTCACCGGAGCCAAAGCGCGTTCGGCCTTCCTCGAATAGCTCGGCAGTGGCGTCGTCATTCGCGTCGTCGTCGTCCTGCGCAGGGGCCTCGACGGCGAGAGCGAGTAACGTGAACACGACAAAAGCGACAGGAGTAATCCTTCTCATGAAATACAGCTCTCCCCTTACAGTTTCGACCGGCCGATGTGACAACCTAATACCGCAATCATAAAGCAAGTGGAAGACCGTGGCAAATCCGGCCGCCGGCCGGTCGTTGACCTCCGGTGCCTTTGTGCGGTATTAATATAGGTGAAACAGAGATTTAAGGGGACCATGTCTCACGAAGAAGCGGGCACGCACGGAGAGACTGTTGAGAGTCTTCTGAAAGCGGCTTACGAACAAACGAAAGAACGGCAGCTCAACGAGGCAGGGCGAAAACTCGAAGAAGCGCTTGCAGTAGATTTCGACAACACAGAGGTCGTCACGGCGCTGAAGTACGTGAACTTCTGGAAGGACCGGGATGCGACATCCCGGGAGGCCTCCGACCCGTTCGAGCGCGGCGAGTATCTACTCGGCCAATGGCGGCTGTTCAACGGATTTGTCCGGCGGATCGGCGACGTTTCCGAGCGATTTCTCTACGCCGTGCGACAATACGCGTTCGGTGAGGCGCTGGAGTCCTTCGAAGAGAGCGCCGAGCAATGCGGCGATGAGGATCCGGAGATCCTTGTACGAATGGGCCGTTGCTACAAGGGCAAAGGTGAATACGACCGGGCTCTCGAACTCCTGTCCAAGGCGGCGCGCCGGCGGTCTGATGATCCCTATGTGCTCGCCGAGCTTGCCGATTCCTTTGCGCTGGTAAACGAGATCAGCAAGGCCAAGGCATTCTTCAGAGAGGCGTTCTTCCTTGGGCCGGAGAAAGTGGACATCGGCAGCCTCGAGTCGGAGATGATCGGACGGCTGGTGACCAAGCTCAGAGAGCTGGGATATCGCAGCCCGGAGCTGGAAGAGTGGTTGCCGGTATATGCCGTCCTGTATGGGGTGTTTTCAGTGAAGCGGGAGCTGCGATCTATAGAGTATGGGCGCCTGAAACAATCGATCTACGCGTTGGAGCGGGAGTATCACGAAAACCCGGATCCGGAGAGCGTCGTATGCGCACGGTTGCTCAATCGGTATTTCCGGCTGATCGACCACTACACCAACACCGGGGAAGATCAAAGCAAGATAGACGAGGTGCTCCTCAAGATACGCAGCACGAACGAGAAGATCTATAGTCAATACGTCGGTTAATAGGAGAGAACAATGCCCGAAGAGCAGAAGACAACGGAGCATGAGCTGGTCAGGGCCGTTGCCGAACAACTGAATCAAGAGAAATGGACCCGAGCCACGCTGAACAACTATACGGTGAATCACTTTCGGGAGCTCGATTCCCTGTTGGAGCAGATTATCGCCGAAAGCCTCGAGGACGAGGTTTTCGAGCTCTGTGAGGAGCATCTACGGCACACGAAGAACAGCATCATCGCGCTCTACCTGTCGGGCATCATGCGGTTGCGACACCAGGCGGTGGACGACAGCAACCTGGTGACGTTGATGGACATCTTTTCGGACAACCATCGCTGGAACATCGTGGAGTACCTTGCCGAGCGCATTCTTGACTTCGGCGAAAACCGGTATGCCCTGCGAACGTTGGCGGACTGCTACAACAACGAAAACCAGCACGAGAAGATGTACGCCGTGTGGGAGCGTCTCATTCGCGTCGACTACGAAGAGGCCGATATCGTTCGCCATCTCGCTGAAAAGCGTGAGGACGAGGGGGAAATCGAGGATGCCGTCGATTACTACAAGAAGGCCCTCCACCGCTACATCAACAAGAAGAACTTCAACAACATCAAAGAAATCTGGCATCGGCTGATTCAATACATCCCCGAGGACGGCGAGTTCTTCGATCACGCGGAGGGAAGGATTGCCCGCATGGTGTCGGAGGATCGTGCGGTGCAGTTGCTCGAGGACCTCTACCCTCACTACAAGAAAGAGGAGAACTGGGATCGCGCGATCGATATTCTGAAGCGGGTATTGACCTACGACCCTCGAAACCACTGGGCGCGGAAGGAGATCGTCGAGTGCTATCGGCAGAAGTTCGCCGGCCACAGTCAGCTCGAAGAGTATATTCGCATCTCCAACCTCAATCAGAGCTGGCGTAACGTCCACGACGCCATTGCGGATTTCGAAAAGCACATCTCTTTCGACGCTGGAAACTTCGTATTCCATCGCAGCTGGGGCGTAGGGATCATCAAGAAGATCGAGGGGGATTCGGTGGTGGTGGACTTCGCCCGGAAGCGCGGGCACAAGATGTCGCTGAAGATGGCGGTAAGCGCCCTCGATATCCTTCCGCGGGACCACATCTGGGTTTTGCGTAGCATAGCAAACCAGCAGAAGCTCCACGATAAGGTCAAGAAGAACCCTGTGTGGGCTTTGAAAACCGTGATAAGGAGTCTCGGTAACGCCGCGGACATGAAGAGAATCAAAGCGGAGCTGGTACCACACGTGCTCTCGCAGCGGGAGTGGTCGTCCTGGAGCACTAAGGCACGACAGATCCTCAAGACAAACAAGGAGTTCGGGAACCTCACGGACAAGCCGGACCACTACATGGTGCGGGACCAACCCATTACGTTCGCCGAAAAAATGTACAACAAGTTTCGCGCGGCGAAGGACTTCTTCGAGCGGGTCAAGGTTCTGGACGAGTTTCTCGAGCAATCGGATACCGAGGGCCGAGAGTCGACGGACTCCGACCTTTTCCGGGAGATGTTCGAGTACTTTGTGGGTTTCCTGCGCTCCCAGAGTTCGGTCAACGAACACGTCATCGCCGCCTGTTTGGTAGTCAAACGCGTAACCGCCCGCGTTTCATTTCTTCATCCCGAAGTGGAGCCGGATTTCGGTCAGCTCTTTGATCAAATCGAAAACCCGGAAGACGTCTTCTCGAAAGTCGACAACGCCGAGCTCCGACGTGATTTCCTCGAGCAGATCAAACAGCACAGTCCGCAGTGGCCCGATTACTTCGTACGATTGTTCCCCTATCATCTCTCCCGAGACATTGTTCAGGAGCTCGAGTCGCACGGCTACGAGAATCGGCTCAAGGACCTGTTCTTCCACATCTATAACAATCATAGGGACATGCGTGAGCCGTTCGTGTGGATGGTGCGTAACTGCGCAAACGACGAGTGGTTCAAGAGCTTGCCGATCTCCGACGAGAAGCTGCTCATCGTCATGGTACACCTTCTCGACATCACCGCTCGGGAGATCGACTATCGCAGAGACGTCGGAGCGAATCGCAAGCTGCACCGGCAGATTCACAATTACCTGTTCCGTCAGGGACGGCTGGCCGAGCACATTGCCAGTGCGGACGAGGAGAGCGTGAATCGGATTTTTACATTGGTGGGAGACGTCAAAGATCTGGATCCGTCCCTGGTCATCGAGCTCAAGCACCGCATTCTGGATCGGTTTCCCGGCTTCAAGTTCTACGGCGAAGAGGACGTGGAAACCGTGAGCCGGGGCCTGATCGTCGCTCCATCGAGCTACGAGGAGAAACAAAAGCAGCTACAGCACATCCATGAAGTGCAGGTCCCCCAAAACTCTCAGGAAATCGGCGAGGCCCGCGAGCACGGGGACCTGCGGGAGAACGCGGAGTACAAGGCGGCAAAGGAACGGCAGGATATGCTCAACAACACCGCGGCGCGACTGCAGGAGGAAATCGAGCGGGCGCAGATCATGCAACCGAAGGAAGTGGACGCATCTGCGATCACCTTCGGTACCCGCGTGTCGCTGTACAACAAGAACTCGGGAGAACGAGAGGTTTACACCGTGCTTGGTCCGTGGGAGTCCAATCCCGATGAGGCGGTCATTTCCTACCTGTCACCCCTAGGAAGCAAACTCTACAACCACAAGCCCGGCGACGAGCTCGAGTTCACCATAAACGACCGCCACTACAGCTACCGTGTGGAAAACGTCGAGGTAGCGTCGTTCAGCTAGTCGGTTCCGTTGGCCGGGCGGCGGGTGCGCCGGGTCGGTCCTGCAGCCGGCCTATGGCCGACCCGCCCGGACACGCCAGGGCGGCGGCCTACTATTCGAGGCACTAGTCGAGACGCTCGAGGACGGCCTTCGCGTTTTGCTTGACGGCCGGATGAGCGTTTTCGTCGGTCTTCTCTTCGACGATCTCCCGGAGGCGGCCAATGCGATTGGCGCCGATCCCGCGGAGTGCGTGAACCTGAACTCCCGGGTCGGGGTGATCCAGCAAACGCTCGTAGACGGCATCGAGCCCGTCGTGTTCGGTGCGACCAAGCTCGCGGGCGATAAACCCGAGCAACTGTGAGTCCTCCGTCTCCCACTCGGCCTCGACGATCTCCTCGAGGAGCGCGACGGAGTCCGCCAAGCGGTGCTCGATCAATGCCGACGCCACGGCCATGCGGTCCTCGGCGGAGTGGTCCGTGTCGAGAATGCGGTCCTCGAGAAACTCCAGTGCTTCATCCGTTGCCAACTGTGCCAGTGCTTCGAAGGCGGCCGCTCGCACCTGCTTCTCCGGGTCTCGGCGCGCCCGATACATGACCGCAGGCACGGCGTCGGCTATGCCGTTGCGAGCCACTCCCTGCAGGGCGAACTCCCGTACCTGGGCCACGGAGTCCCGCAGTGCGGCGCTCAAAACCGGGGCCACATCCTCGTCGTCGAAGCGGCCGAGGGCGGAGACGGCGTACGCCCGCACGATGGCCTCTTCATCACCCACCATGCTCTCGAGTACCTCGAGGGCACGCGGATCCCCGATCCGCCCGAGGGCGTCGGCGGCGTAGCCCCGGAGCAATGGCGGCGCGGCGGTGTCGCGGGCTATGTCAAGGAGCGGCTCGACGGCGTCCTCGTGGCCGAGGTCGCCGAGGGCCAGCACGAGCTGTCCCCGCAGCTCATCGTCGGCGGTGCGGGAGAACGTATCCAATATCGCCTCCGCGTCGGTGGAGCCCTCGCCCTTTTCGCCGAGAACCCGCGCGGCCTCTCCGGCATGCCCGGTGCGGGGACTGCGGGCAAGGGAGCGCAGCTCTTCGAAGGCCTCCTCTGGGAGCTCGAAGTCACCGTTCCGCAAATAGCGGAGTGCCGAGCGTACCAGCTCCCCGCGGTGGCTACGTGGCGAAGAGAGAATGGCAACCGCCTCCTCGGTTCCGGCAGGATCGTCGACGGACATGAAGAACTCAAACGCCGCCGTCTTGACGCGGGGGTTGGGGCGTGATTCGAGTATTGAAAGCACCTCATCGTTGAGCTCGGTCTCCCCGTGGCTTGCAAGAACAGGGAGCAGCTCCTGAACCTCCGAGTCGATGCCGTACAAGAGGGTTTCACGCCATTGCTCAAGGAGCGGCGTGTCGTCGTCCTCGTCCCCATAGACTTCTTCCGTGACGTCGCCCTGGGGGGGTGCCCCCGGAGCCTCTGATCCCGGTTCCTCCGTCCCCGGTTGCG
>JBKHEN010000108.1:0-8883 GCA_046540795.1 Spirochaetaceae bacterium
CCGCCGGAGCGCTTGTTCGAGGGGGCGTCGGAGGCGTCATCCTCGGACTTTCGGGTGTCGTCGAAGACCACGGTGGTTTCCCCTATGGTGAGCACGTCGCCCGGCTCGAGCCTCTTGCGTTTGGTGAAGCGGTTGTTGACGCGGATCTCTTCATCCGCTTCCACGGTGTAGCTGTCGCTCGAGGAGTCGTAGACGACGGTAGCCTGTCCGGTGCCCTCGCCGCCACCGGTGCCGCCGGCGGCTTTCCGTCCAAGACTGCTTCGGCCGCTCACGGTGACATCGGCGGCCTCGCTCGTGCCGACAACCGTCCGTGGCTGCTCGAGCGGGAATACCTGCGTGCGCCCGCCGAGGACCTCGAGGTTCGCGTCCGTACGTCGGTTTGCGAACCGCATGTGGCGAATGAGGAAGAAACCTCCCAACGCAACGAGCAGAAGAAGCAGGTACAGGTACGTGAAGCGGTCCGAGGGCACACCGAAGATCGTGTTTGCGTAGTAGAAGCGGGTCGTCTCCGCCGTGGTGCCCGGTCGGCGATACTCCACCTTCACGTATTTCCGTTCCGCAGGCGCCGTAGTGGGACGGTAGCTCAGACGGTACTCTTCGAGCACCCTGCGGCGAATGTCTCCGTAGACCCCGGCGAGCTCATCGCGGTCCCGGGCGTCGTACTCCATGCCGCCGGACTGCCCGGCAATGTCACCGAGATTGCTGTCCCGCTCGGGCCCGAAGTTAATCGCGTAGACCGAGATCCCTTCCCGCTGCGCGGCGTCCACCGCATCCTCGTACCCATAGAGCTCTTCTCCGTATTCCGGGTGGGGCTCTCCGGTGTAGCGATGGTAGGGGTAATTCTCTCCGTCCGAAAGAACGATCAGCACATTGCGCCCGCGAGAGGCGGCCAGATCGTCCACCGCTTCCCGAATGGAGGCATACAATTCGGTGTAGGACCGGGCCCGGTCCGGACGCTCGATCTCGCCAAGGGCGTTTTCTACACGAGCCGACTCCGAGGCCGGCTCGGTATGGACCGTATAGAGGGTATTAAAGGAGGCGAGGCCCACCTCATCCCTGGGATTGTCGATGCTCGACAGAAAGTCACGAACCGCGGAGCGCATGTGAGTGATGCGTCTGCGTGACGTCTCATCCGTCGGCCGGCCTTCGAGGGTGTCGTACATGCTACCGGAGTTATCCACGAGAAGAAAGAAGGTGATACCTTCTTCCTCGGTAGCGTTGCGATCGAACGCCGTAAGGGGTACCGGTTCGAACTGCTCGCCGTCTGCCGATTCGGAAACGCGGAAGTCCTCGCGTCCGGACTCGGCAATAGGCTCTCCCTCGTCGTCGGTGAGGCTGAGATAGAGGTCGACCCGCTGACGCGTGAGCAGCCCGGAAGGGTCGATCTGCGTTATCGTCACCGATTGCCCCGGTGCCGCCGCCACTGCGACCGTCAGCACGGTCAGCAGCAGGCTAACTCGTTTCATCATCCGCCTCCTGCGGTACATAGTCGCTCTCCCTCGTCCTGCGGCGCGTTCCGCACGCACGGCGCCGATCATTCCGGTCGGTAGAACAGTTTGGCCGTACCGATTTTGACCACGTCCTCATATCGTAGACGGCTCCGGCTGACCGGCTCGTCGTTAACCAGGACCTTCGTGCTCCCCGCCGGAGCGATCTGCAGCTCGCCCCCCTCGGTCCAGATCCGAGCATGCGTATCGGCCACGTTTCGGTAGCCCGCGAGAATGATGTCGTTTCCGGCGGCAGCCCCCAGCGCGAACGATCGCTGGTTGAGAATGAACTCCGTGCCCTTTCGGCCGCCGTTGAGAATACGGAGCACACCGTGGGACATGCGCCGCTCGATAAGGGCGTAGGCTGCCGATACCAGCAAGCCGTAGAGCAAGAGTCCCGCGAGGCGGGCGAGCTCTATGCCGGGCAGCAACAGCCGGGCATACTCGATGAGCGCGCCGCCTGCAAGCCCGCCTAAGAGGCCACCGAGTATCCCCATGTTAATTTTCAGAGCCGATCGCGCTCGTATTCCTTCGGCAGCCCCGACGAACACGCCGAGAAGCGCCCAGCCGACCGCCCGGGCCGCCGGAAGACCGACGGCGGTAAGCTCCCGTGCCCGGGTGAACACCATCTCTCCGAGGACGAACAGAACCGCTTGTCCGGCGAGAAAGCCGACGACCCCGCCGGCCAGGCCGACCGAGCCGCCCACCAGTGCGGCCTGTCGGATTCGTCGGCGGTTGCCGGAGATTATGCCCTCGGCGGATCCGAAGAATACACCGAACACCAGACCGAAGACCGCGCCGGAAACCGTGGTGAACAACAGAAAGCTCGGAAAGCGGCTCTGCAGATGAACGAGAGTCTCCATCAGGGGCCATGCTGCCAATCCGGCCAGCAGGCCGAGGGCCACAATAATCAGTCGGCGTATGGTTGTCGTCATCGTTGTCCCCTCGCTTCGATCATCCTTCCTCTTCTCCTAGGGACGGGTCGACGGAGTCCCGAACGCGGCGAAGCTCCAGGCGTTCCTCATCCGGGTCGTGCTCCACGCGCAGGAGGCGACGGTCCAGAGGGTCCAGCCTGAGGGTAGCCGAAGCGGAAGCGCCGTCACGCCGTATGGTGATTCGTCGCTCACCGGGTAGCAATCTGAGCTCTACCGGCTCTTCGTCGAGCTCGGGTACGTCCTGCAGCTGCGGACTGCGCCCGCCGCGCACGTACCGCTCTTCCTCGTCAACGCGCAAGGTCATCTCCGGCGTGGTCCCTTCGATGCGAACCGCCGCGGGATAAGGATCGAGCTCCGCACGGACGCCGAGCTCGCTCTGGTACGGTTCCACCCGGAGGGCGTATTCCTCGGTGAAGTAGGCATCGGCACGCACGCGAAACCTGTACACGCCGCCCGTGGTAAGCTCTTCACGCTCCTCCTGAGACAGCTCCCGCCACCGCCCGTCGCGACGGACCTCCACGGTCGCCTCGTCGTCGAGACTCTCTCCGGTGACCGCGTCGGCGGCCTCGAAACCCACCGAAAGGGGAAGCTCCGGTGGCGGTGAAACCTCCACCCGCACCTCTCGGGCCTCGCGCGTGCGGGCGGAATCGCGCTGTACGCTCCGAGGCGCAAGGCGTATCGAGCGCCAGAACAACCCTTGCTCGGCGGACACTTTCAAGCGGTAGCTCTCGGCGGGAAGATAGAGCTTCCGGGACTCGAAGACCACCGTGTCCTCGGTTTCTTGCTCGGGAACCTGACGAAAACGCAGATGCGCGTTCTCGACCGGTGGGATCTCCTCATCCTCGTCTCGAAAGATATCGGCTCCGACGTAGATCTCATCGGCGTTCTTTGCGCTCTTCGGAAGCCGCACCCTTACCTGCAGAGCACCGTACTCGTCGGGGTACAGGTACTCATAGTGATAACCGGCCAGATATCCGTATCCGGCCCCGCCCGCGAGGAGAAGCACGAGCAGAGCCAGCGCCACCCTTCGTGCCCGTTTACCCCGGCCGGTGGTTGCCAGGGGGACCCGTTTCCCGGCAATGAATTCACGCACGATCTCGGCGTCCGACATCCGCACCCGGCGGTCTGTGACTTTGTCCACCTTTTCGAGGAGCGCATCCATCGACTGGAACCGCCGCTCCGGCTTGACTCGCATGCTGCGACGGATGAGCCGCTGGGTACTTCCGGAGATCTTGGGATTGTGCTTCCGGGGCTTGGTATACTTGCCCTGTTGAATGCGGCGGATCACGTCGGCACTGATCGAGTTCGGAAAGGGTTTCTTGCCGGTAGTCATCTCGTAGAGCATGACGCCCATCGCATAGATGTCGGCCCGCTTGTCCACCGTCCGCGAGTCGGCATACTGCTCGGGAGGCATGTACGAAGGAGTCCCGAGAGTCATCCCTTCGCGAGTGAGACTCTGCTCCGACTCTCCGCCGTGGATGCTGGCGACACCGAAATCGACCAGCTTCACCTGTCCCTCGGTGGAGATGAGGATGTTTCCCGGTTTGATGTCCCGATGCACCACGCCCCGCTGATGCGCGTACTGCAGGGCTCGACAGCACGAGCGGAAGACCCGCAACGCCACGTGCTCCGGCAAGTAACGCTCACGACGCAACAGCGTCTCCAGCGACGGGCCGTCGACGTACTCGAGAACGATGTAATAGGAGGAGCCTTCGCGGAAATGATCGTAGACGTTCACGATGTAATCGCTCGTGAAGTCCATCATGATCTGCGCCTCGCGTCGGAAGCGCTCACGCATGGAGGCGTCGCCCCGCAGGGTGAGCTTCTTGATGATCACGTACCGCGAGAGCGTCGGATGCTCGGCCTTGTACACCGCACCCATCCCACCTGAGGCGATCTGCTCAACGACCTTGTACTTGCCGATCTTCGCGGGAATCTTCGCCATGTTACAGTGCCTCTCCTGCGCCGAGGACGACGATATCACGATCGAGGTCGATCGGGCGGTCCGGCGGGATGACGGCGATAACCTGCGCGTCGGGGTTATGCAGCTGCACGTAACGGCCCTCCGCCCGTAAGGCGTACGCTCCCTCGATCGGGCGGTGACCGCCGAAATACAGCGCTTCGGTGGTACCGAGATGGTGCGAAAGCATCTGTTCTACGCTTCCCGGCTCGGCTCCGTCATTGGGCGTCCATGTCAGCCCGAATACGACCTCCGGATTGCGGCGGTACTCTATCACATCCTCCCGAGAGTAGAAAGCTTGCGGCTCCGCATGGCTCACCAGAAACCCGGCCCCGACGCTCAACAACGGAAAGAGATGCTCCACGCGGTCGAACGCCTCGACCACATCCGCGCCGTAGAATTGTTCCATGTAGGCGGCTACCATGGCTCCTTCGACGGCGAACTTCCCGAACGGCAGATTGCCCCGTCCTTCTTCGTTCGTGATATTCTCGTGATTGCCTTTCAGCAGGTGTACGCTCTCCGGTACGGCACCCTTGAGCTCGAGGAGCATCTCCACGGTGCCGAGGCTCTCGCGCATTTCCTCGTCCATGGCCTGGTGGTTCCGGTAGCCGCCGGCGAACTCCTCGTAGGCAACCAGCCAACGCCGGAATGCCCGGGATTCGGCGTGAACGTAATCTCCCACGCAGACAAGCTGCGCTTCGCCGGTATGGAGCAGGGTCAGAAGCTGTTCCTCCCGTCCCGCGTTCTCCGGCCTGTGCGAGAGCACTCGGAGTACCAGCTCCATCCGCGCGTGGATGTCGGGGACGATGACGGTGATGCGTTCCGGATCGAGCTCTACCAGACCTCCCGCTGCCCCGTCCGAGGCGTGGGGCCGGTAGGAAGTCGGCTCGGCGGCGAGCATCTCCGCCGCCGAACGCAACGCCTCACCGAATGCCTCGGGATCGGGGCCGTATGGCCGTTGGTACACGGCAACCAGCCGTTCCGCCAAAGATCGTGTATCGATGCGTTACTCCGTTTCGATCGTCTTGTTGATTTCCACGAACTCCTCGGTCAGGACCTGCGTGGCGTCGGTGAGCTTCTCCTCTTCCTCCTCAGGTTCCATGACGTCGCGATTGACGGCGATCTTGAAAACCGCGGAGCTTTTCTGTATCGGACCGCTCTTGAAGGAAACTACGTCGTCGAGGTTGACGTCGTCTTCCAATACCGATTCCGCATTCGACGCGGTTTCCGGCACATCGCCCCGGATGCCGATGCTCACGTATTCCGCTCGGCGTACACCGTCTACGATGGGGCCGAGATTGATGATGGAGCCCGAGTACGTGAGAACGAGGGCACCACGTTCCTCTTCGACGCCGAACTCGTCGACCTCTTCCATGTTCAGCTCTTCGAGCTTGTCCTCGAAGGCTTGTTTCTTCTCGAGCCAGCTCTGGGCCATCCGCTCTACCGACTCCTCGGTGTCGGGAAGACCGGAGGTCCGTGTGATCTGCTTGATGTGATCGCGAATGTTTTCCGGAATCTGTTCCAGATATGTTCCCATGTGTTTGCCTCCATGTGTGAAATCGGGCTTACTCTCAAGTGTATTCCTGTACGCGCGGAAATTCCAAGTCGGTGATATAGTCATGAGGGAAGAGGAGGTCGATATGGAACGATTTGAGGACCTGCCGCGCCATATACAGCAGCACCTCGAGTTGATTACGGAAAGCTCGGGGCTACCGTCGGGGTCCGACTCTCGTGCGCGGATTACCGCCAACTGGCTCGAGAAGCGGCGCATGTTCGATGAGCAGAGCAATCTGCTGGAGCTCCAAGACCTGGACCGGCTCGATGCCGACGATCCCCGGGGCGTGCTCGTGCTCACCTATTCGGGATCCCTGGTAACCTTGGGGCCGCTTCCCGCCGGCACCGCGGCCGGCACCGCGGCCGGCGCCGCGGGGGAGGATGCGATCGGCGCCGCCGGAGAGGTCGCGGCCGACTCCGGGAGGACGGCGGCGGCGGCCATGCAGGGGCGATGGTTCGAGTACGCAAGCATGCCCCTGCGGTCCGACGTGCCGAGTCTCGTCCGTGAAGACGGCGTGAGCCTTTCAGGCGTCGTCCGGCGCGACGAGCCCCTCGTGCTTCAGGGGTCGAGCATCGGAAAGACGTCCCCGGTGCTCCGCATCGCCGCCTGCAGCGCCGACGTGCCGGCGACGGACCAGGAGCGACGGCTGCGGGAGGCGACCATCTTTCTTACCAACGGCTTCGTCAAGCTGAACAGAACTCTCACCTTCCCCGAGGGCGAGGGCGAGGTCGAGCATTTCACCACCAGAGCGATGGTGCGCTACGTGGCGGACAAAAACGGCATCACTCAGAAGCTCGCGCGTCAGGTGATAGACGACTTTTTCACCACCGCCGCCTCGGGCGCGCTGCTCGGTGAGCGCGTGCCCCTCGGACGGCTCGGTCGGTTGCACCTCGCCGTGCGGCCGGCGCAGAAGGCGCGAATGGGCAGGAATCCCGCCACCGGGGAAGAGATGCTCATTCCGGCCAAGCCCAGGACGGCGGTGCCGAAGATGAGCTTCTCCTCGTATTTGCGTGACCGAGCGGCGGTATCGAGCGTCGCCGTGGAAGCCGAAGCGGAAGCCGAAGCCGAAGCCGAAGACACCGAGGTCGACCGTCGCGGGGCGGAGGGGAAGCGGCCTTCGGAGGCCGACGAAGGCTGAAGCGATACAAGAGCGAGGTCGGCGCTCAGCCGTTCCGCCCGAGCCCGAGCCCGAACTCGCGGATCTTGTTGAGCAGGGTACGCCGGGTAATCCCGAGCTCCCGGGCCGTCCGCTCCCGGTGCCATTCGTTGCGCTGCAGCGCGTCCACGATTGCTTGCCGCTCGATTTCCCGAAGGGAGCGGCCGGCGGAGTCGGCGGCGGGCCCTGTGGCGCGTGCGGCGCCGCCGGAGGGAGCGGAGAGGCCGAAATCCGCCGGGCCGAGCTCGGTGGTGTCGGCGAGGATGACCGCTCGCTCCACCATGTTTTCGAGCTCTCGAATGTTGCCGGGAAACGGATACGCCTGCAGTGCCCGCACCGCCGCGGCGCTCAACGCGCTCACCCGGGTTCCGGTGCGCTCGCGCATTACCTCGAGGAAGTGACGGGCGAGGAGGGGAATGTCCTCCGGACGGTCCCGCAGCGGCGGCAGGTGCAGCCGTATGACGTTGAGCCGGTAGAACAGATCCTCGCGGAAGCGCCCGTCGGCGACGCGTGCTTCGAGATCGGCATTGGTCGCCGCGATGAAGCGTACGTCGATGGGAACCGTCCCGGTGGCTCCGAGGCGCTGAACCCGTCGCTCCTGCACGACCCGCAGGAGCTTCACTTGCAGGTGCGGCGGCATGTCGCCGATCTCGTCGAGAAAGGCGGTTCCACCGCCGGCAACCTCGAGCATGCCCTGCTTGCGGGAGTCGGCGCCGGTGAACGCCCCCTTCTCGTAGCCGAAGAGCTCCGATTCGATGAGCTGCTCGGGGATACCGCCGATGTTGATCGGAACGAACGGGCTGTCGGTACGCGGTGAAGCTTCGTGGATTCGGCGGGCGAGCACCTCTTTTCCGGTGCCGCTCTCCCCGGTGATGAGGACCGTGGAGTCGGTAGGGGCAACCCGGTGCGCCATTTCGAGCACCTGCTGCATCGCCGCGCTTGCGAACTCAAGCTCCGGCTCCCGGGGGCGATCTACCGATGCCAGACGTCGTAATCGGTGGTCTTCGACCGCGCGCTTCAAGCGCATTAGCAGATCCTCGGGGTCGAAGGGCTTCGTCACGTAGTCGGCGGCGCCCGTCTTCATCGCGGCTACCGCGTCGGCAATCTCGCCGTAGGCGGAGATCAACGATGAACCCGTCGAAGTGTTCCTCCGAGAGGGCCTTCTGCGCGGACAGGCCGTTTTCCGCTTCCCTGCACTCGATACCGTCGAGTTCCAAATACTCGGCTACCGTGCGACGGATGTTTTTCTCGTCGTCAGCGATGAGCACGCGCATGCTCGCCTCCTCCCGGCAGGATAATACGGCACTCAGCGCCAGGGCCGTCGGAGCGATTGCGGAGCGTAATCGTGCCTCCGGCGGCTTCGACGAAGCGCCTGCTCACGGCAAGCCCGACGCCGAAACCTTCCGTCTTGCGGGTGTAGAACGGGTCGAACGCTCGTTGCGCTGCTTCCGCATCGGGAAGGCCCGGGCCCCGGTCGGCCACGCGGATCTCCACCCGGCTCTCATGGCGCCGCGCGGTAAGCTCCACCGGCTCCTCACCGTCCCCGGCCTCCGCGGCATTCCGCAGGACGTTCCCGAGGACCGAATGGAGCCGGTGACGATCGAACCGTATCTCACAGGGGCGCTCACACAGTACGGTCACGGCTACGGAAAACGAGTACCGAGCCGGCAACTCTCGGAGAAACGCCCCGAGCTCGATGGTTTCCGGACTTCCCACGGGGTCCTGGAGGAACTCCCGCACCTGGTTGACGAGCGCGTCGATGCGGCCCACTTCTTCATCGAGGATGTCGA